>JBCDJX010000009.1:0-54479 GCA_038747355.1 Pseudomonadota bacterium
AAATCCGTAGAGCACCATGATCGCAATCAGACCACCGAAGATTGCGGCATTTTTTACGTTGTTTACCGCTGCGGCGATGAAGCCCGACTGGTCGTAGACCTTGGTCAGTTCCATTTCGTCCGGCAGGGAAGCGCGCACACGCTGCAGTCGATCCTCGATGCGATTGGCGACTTGCACCGTGTTTGCGTCACCTTCCTTGTACACCGCGAGTTCAACGGACTCGCGTCCGCGGACTCGGGTGATGGCCTGCCGTTCCTTGTGACCCCGGGTGACCGTTGCGACATCTCGCAGGTAGACGGGTCGTTCGGCGACGTAGGCAACGATGGCATCGCGAAATTCATCGACCGATTCAAATTCGTTGATGGTGCGAACAAGGAAGCGCTGGCTACCTTCCTCCAGCCGGCCACCGGACAGGTTGACGTTTTCGGAGCGAATGCGAGCCGCGATATCGTCAATGCTCAGGCCGAGCTGTGACAGCTTCTGCTGGTCAACCTGGATCTGAACCTCGTCTTCGAGGCCGCCGCTAACCTTGACGGCTGCCGTACCCTCGACGGCTTCAAGGTCGGTTTTCAGGCGGTCTTCGGCGAGGCGCCGCAGTTCCTTGAGCTGGCCATCGCTGTCGGTTGCGGTTTCCTCGTTGAACAGCAGGCCCAGTCGCATGATCGGTTCTGACGAGGGGTCAAATCGCAGCAGCAACGGGCGGCTGGCTTCCAACGGGAGAAAAAGAATATCCAGTTTCTCGCGAACATCGACGCCCGCGATGTCCATGTCGGTTCCCCACAGGAACTCCAGGGTCACATCGGACTGACCCGATCGAGAGACGGAGCGGACGAGGCGCACGTTACGGATTACGCCGACGGCTTCCTCGATCGGCTTGGTAATCAGGTTTTCAATTTCAGCGGGTGCGGCGCCGGTCAGTTCGGTACGTATCGTCAGCGTCGGATACGAGATGTCCGGTAACAGGTTCAGGCTGAGTCGTGACAGTGACACCAGCCCGAACAGGCCGATGGCCACCATGAGCATGACGATGGTGACACGCCGTTCCGTGGCAACTTCAATCAATCCGCGCATCGTTGCTCACCTGTTGTGCGTCCTCGGTCGCCTGATTGATGATTTCGACCTTGGTGTCTTCCTTCAGGCCGACCTGGCCAACCGTGACGACCTGCTCGCCGTCTGCGATTCCTGAGACGATCTCGACCATGCCGCGATCGCTGTAGCCGGTTTCGACTGTCTTTCGCTGTGCAACACCATCCTCGACGACAAACACATAGGTTTCGTCGTCGTTATCCATCAGTGCGCTGCGAGGGATGCGCAGCACATCCTCGCGCGTGTCATAGACCACGCCGAGGCGCGCGAACATGCCGGGCTTGATGCGCTGCCCCTCGCCACTAATTTCGACGGTTATTTTGAAAGTGCCGGTCTCCGGATCGACGACTGGACTCACGCGAGTCACCGAGGCTGCGATTGGCGTTTCGCCCAGCGCGTCGATCTGGATCCCGACGGGTTTACCCGGTTGTATGCGGCGGTATTCCCGCTCGGGTACATAAAGATAGGCCACCAGCGGGTCAAAGCTTGTGACGCGAAACATCGGGTCGCCCGTGGCGACCGTGTTGCCGAGGCGCACCAGGCGCTCGGAAATAACCCCGGCGATGGGTGCGCGAATCTGTGTGTAGTCCAGCTCCAGCCGTGCGAGGTTGTAGGACGCTTCCAGGGCTTCCATTTCGAACTTCAGTTGGTCAAAGTCGCCGTCACTGATCAAGCCCTTTTCCTTCAGGTCGAGGTTGCGCTGGTAGTCGCGCTTCAGTTTTTCAACCCGGGCGCGAGATTCGTTCAGCTCAAGCGCGAGCCGGTCGCCATCGAGACGCGCCAGCTCCTGACCTTCGTCAACGACGTCACCTTCCTCGGCGATCAGCGAGCGAATTTCGCCACCGACGCGGGCAATCACCGTGGCCTCCGCGAGCGCTTCGATGGGTGCTGTGCCGCTGTACGTTGCGTATACGTCGCCGCGGTTGGGGTAGGCAACTTCAACCGGTACGGCTGGCGCCTGGTCTTCGTCCTCTTGCGCATCCGCGTCGCCGTCCTCGGCGCTGGTCGCAGTCTCTGCGGTCGATGCCTGCTCGTCCCCGCCCGGACTGCAGGCAGCCAGCAGCAGGAACCAGGCGATCAGCGCCAGGCTCGAAAGCTTCTTCATTGATGTCTCCCTCATGCCGACGCCGCCACTCCCAAACTGCCCGCGACGTCGTAAACGATCTTCCGGCTAGCCGGTGAAGCGACCCTCTGCGGGGTTCGACTGCGCGAGCACCTTGCTGCCGTCACGAATTGACGACTGGCCGACAACGACAATCTGGTCATCGGCGTCGATACCTTCGAGGACCTCGACGTGCTCGCCTGAGCGGACGCCCAGGACGACCTCGCGCTGTTCCACGGAGTCACGGTCAACCACCACATACACGGTGCTGACTTCGTCTTCGTTCACGATCGCGTCCGCCGGGATAACCAGTGCATCTTCGTGTTTTTCGTAAGCGATCATGAAGCGTGCAAACATGCCCGGCGCAAGTTCGCCGAACAGGTTTTCGATACTTGCGGTGGCGCGGAAGGTGCCATTGCGCGTATCGATGGTCGGGCTGATGCGCTCGATTCGCGCCACAAACTCGCGATCAGGCATCGAGTCCACTTTGAGCTTGGCAATGTGACCGGACGAGAACTTCGGCAGTTCGGACTGCGGGATCCGCAGCTCCGCCTTGAGCTTGCCGGTATCGGTGATGCGGAAAGCCTGTTCGCCCGCCAGCAGGTTCTGGCCCCGCTTCACCGCGCGCGAGGCAACCACGCCGTCGATCGGCGCGCGGACGTTGCTGTAGTCGTAGTTCAGTGCTGCCAGGTCGTAGGCCGCTTTCAGCGCTTCGAGGTCGAAACGCAGACCGTCGTACATGGACGCACTGACGAGACCTCGAGCGTGCAGATCTTCATACCGTTCGTACTCGCGCTGGGCTTTCTCGAGATTGGCTTTTGCAGACAGCATGGCGAGTCGCAGGCGCTCGCCGTCGAGGCGTGCAAGCACTTGGCCGGCTTTGACGAATTCGCCTTCCTCGACCAGGAGCTCAACGACTTCACCGTCGACGCGCGCCAAAGCGGGTGCGTCGAGGTCAGATTCGATCGACGCCGTTGCTTCGTAGGTCGCAAAGACGTCTGCACGTTCCGGATAGGTGACTTCGACGGGTACCGGGATGGAGTCCTCTCTCGTTTTAGCGTCGAGGGTGCTGGCCTCACCGACGCCGCAGCCGCTAAGCGAAGCAGTAACTGCGAGTAATCCCGTGGCAATCAGTACTTTTCTGTCGATCATTGTCATCGATCTCGGTTTAGTGTTGTAGTCAAGTATAACACTAGATAACTATAACGCAACAACTCCTGTTTTTATTCGGGTGGTTCATGAAAAAAACAAATAAAAACAGTGTGTTAGAAGCTTGCCTGCCAGGTCGCCGTGGTGTGTACTGTCTCTGACCAACACAGCGTTTGAAGGTTCTTACTGCATTAGATGCAAGAAACCCGTGTTTGGATGCGTTATAGCGACCGAAATGGAAAAAAAGTTACAGGCACCGCGGCGGCGCCCAGGTCGGGCGCCGCTGGAGTCAGCCGTTTGCGGCGCCGGAGCAGCAGCCGGCGATCGCCTGGGCCTAGGAGAAATACTGCGCGAGAAACGGGTTCAAAAGGCGGTTGTCGGGGTCCATTCGGCGGCGAATGGACGCGAAGGCCCTCAGTGAGGCGCCGTAGCTGCTTTGTGCGTAGCCTGTACTGACCGCGCGAGTCTGGTTGAACATCGGTATGCCGCCCCAGCGTTCGCCGAAGTCTGCAAGGTCGATCACAAAATCTTCCCAACCGTCCGCTACGGTTGAGCTCACTTTGAGGGCCAGCATGGGTTCCGCGCGAGCCGGTGACAGCAGCGCCGTGGCATCACGTGCAACTCGAAAGCCCACCGCTGGCAGATCGCAACGGTAACCCGAGTGGCGGTACATCGCCTTTGTGAATTCGATGTAGGCAGCGACCACGTCGGATGCCTTACTGGCCGGGAAGCACCAGGTTGAATATTGCGGCGTCGATGATTCATCACCGTGCTGTCGGTGCGATGCGGCGAGGGCGTAAGAGCCGGTTTTGAGGAAGCGGTTCTGTCCAAGGTCTTTGCTGAGGCCGCTGACGCCATCGATCAGGCGGTATTTGAGATTCTTCATGGGGACTACGCGCTGAATTGAGCGAAACAGTGCCGGCAGAACAACGGTCTCGCCGAAATCACGCGCTCGCCAGGCTCGTTCGCTGACGTTGGCAATCTCGTCGGCAGGTCGCATCAGTTCCAGCCAGGCTCGGTCACGATGCGGTGCAATAAAAAAGCGAAGTCCAACCGGCAGCCCGACGAGCGTGTCCAGACCCTTCAGCAACGAGCTGTGGTCGAGTTTTCGGTAAGCGACATTGAACGCCCGTTTCGGCCGAATCCTGAACGTCACCTCTGCGATGACGCCGAGCAGGCCGTAACTGGCACGAAACAGCGGCATGCTTTTCGGGTCGTTCGCACGGACGTCGATGAGCTTTCCACCCGGCGTTACGACGCGCATGCTGTCTATCTGTTTGCCGAGCGTTGCAGCATCCTCACCGATACCTGGCCCGATGCACGGTGCAGCGACGGCGCCGCCCACCGTGTGTCGATAAAGATCGAAGCAGCCGGGTATTTCGAGATCCATTTTGTCCAGTTCGGCAACCAGCGTTTCCAGCCTGACACCGGCCTCGGCAGTCACCGTGCTGTTTTCGACGTCCACGCTGACAATACGATCCAGCGCCGACATGTCGATGATCAGTCCGCTGGGTGATGAGTTGCAGTCAGTGGATGCTGTGTTACCGCCACGCGGCCGTAACGGAAATGGCACGGTGATCCCGGGATCGATACAACTGCGCAGTTCGTCGATCGTACGGGGGCGAAGCGCTTCGGCCTTAAGAATTTCCGGGTGCGCCCTGCGAATTTTTTGGACGGTTGCTGCGTCTGTCATCCTTGTCTCCGGCATGCGAACAGGACAAAGACACGCTTCGCGTCACTTGTTACGGCGGCCCCGCTGTCCTGGGAGAGATCCTTTAGACCGGAAGCTTTGCGTCACTGCCTTTCGACAGCTATGCCTTTGTCAGAGCCTGACGTTATCGAGCCGATCCAGCATTCGTCAACGCCCGATGGTTGCAGTGAACATAAGCAGCCGAAAAACACTGCAAGTCTCTGTTCATACACCGTCTTCAGGCTGTGCTCGACGCGCACGATCACACATAATGCAGAGCGTTGCGGAGGTCGGTTCGACGATCTGAAGTGAGGTGGGTGTGATAAAGCCGGATGCAGTGGCAACAGCGGTTCACAAGGCGGCCGACAGGTTGGCGGAGCAGGTCGTTGAAACGCCCGTGATCGAGACAGCGATACCGGGCCTGAATGGCGTGTCTCTGAAACTCGAGAATTGCCAGCACACAGGGTCTTTCAAATTTCGAGGCGCGCTGAATCGCCTGCTGGCGGCAAGCAACGAAGAGCGCGAGCGAGGCTTCGTGACCGCGTCGAGCGGAAACCACGGTGCCGCACTGGCCCGGGCAATGCAGGCACAGTCCGTTAGCGGCGTCATATTCGTCCCCGAGCAGACCTCCGAACAAAAACTCGGCGTGATTAAGTCGGCCGGCGGCGAGGTTCGTTTCCATGGCACCGATGGCCTCGACACCGAGCTTCACGCAAGAGCCTATGCGCGAACGCACAACCGGACCTATGTGTCGCCGTACAACGATCCGCACATCATCGCCGGCCAGGGAACCATCGGTCTCGAATTGCTTCGCCAGGTACCCGACATCGAACGCGCCGTTATCAGCATCGGCGGCGGTGGGCTGATTTCCGGTATTGCGGCGGCGTTAAAAACGGCCAATCCTGACATTCGAATTGTCGGTTGCCAGCCGCAGGCATCCGACATCATGACCGCCTCGGTGTCTGCCGGTTACGTTGTCGAAAAGGAAAGCCTGCCAACCCTGTCCGACGGCACGGCCGGTGGCGTGGAATCCGACGCCATCACGTTTCCGCTGTGTCGCGCACTGGTCGATGAGTTTCTGACTGTCACAGAAGACGATATCGCCGAGGCGATGCGCCTGGCCTGGCAACACGACCAGCTGAGAATCGAGGGCGCTGCTGGAGTTGCAATCGCGGCGCTGTCGCAGCTGACATCGCTGGACCGGAACACAGCCGTCATCATCTGTGGCGGCAACGTCTCCGATCAGTGTTTCGATGACGTGCTCGCCGGACGTGATTGAGGTCGGCGGTGAGTCCGATGGAACGCCTGTCGCAAGCCGGGTTCAAAGAGATGACAGCAAACGAGGGAGAATTCCGTTGAAAGCACTCTGGGCAATCCTGTTGTGTGCGTCGCTGGCACAGGCCGAATCGACGGCGTTCGTCAACGTGAACGTGCTGACGATGACCGACGACACCGTATTGCGTGCGCAAACGGTGCTGGTCAAAAACGGTGTTATCGACGCCCTGGGTCCGGTCGATGCCACGCCAGTGCCGGAAGGCACGACGATCATTGACGGCACCGACAGATACCTGATGCCGGGCCTCGCGGAGATGCACGCACATATCGCCCCCGTCGACTCGCCCGGGTTTCAGCGCACGATGGATTTGTTCACGGTAAATGGCGTGACCACCGTCAGAGGCATGCTCGGCCACCCCAGCCATCTCACGCTGCGCGATCGACTGCTGAGCGGCGAGGCCTTTGGGCCGCGACTGGTGACGTCAGGCCCGTCGCTTAACGGCAATTCCGTCAGCGGCGCCGCCGACGGTGCCGCGAAGGTCAAGGCCCAGGCTGACGCAGGCTATGACTTCCTGAAGCTTCATCCGGGCCTCACGCGCGCCGAATTTGATGCGATCGATCAGGCGGCCGATGAGCACGGCATGCGTTATGCCGGCCACGTGTCCGTTGCTGTCGGCCTTCGCCACTCGCTCAGCGCTGGTATGGCCAGTATCGATCACCTCGACGGCTATCTGGTCGCGCTGCTGCCGGAGGACCACGACGGCGCGGGCGGTTTCGGCGGATTCTTCGATGTGCTGCTCGCGAATGATGTCGACGAGGCACGCATGGACGAGCTGGTTGCTGCCACGCTGGCGGCGGGCACCTGGAACGTCCCAACACAATTGCTGATCGAGAACGTCATCTCTGCGCAGACGCCCGAGGAGCTCGGACGATTGCCGGAGATGCGTTACATGCCTGCGGAGACGGTTGCCAACTGGGTGGCGGTGAAAAAGCAGGTGATGGCGAGCGGCATGGGTCGAGCCGTCGCGGACAAGGCGATTTCAATCAGGCGTTCTCTGTTGCTCGCACTGCACGAGGCGGGCGGTCGATTGCTGCTGGGTTCGGACGCGCCGCAGATATTCAATGTGCCCGGGTTTTCCACCCATCGCGAGCTCGCTGTGCTTGTAGATGCCGGTCTGTCGCCCTACGCGGCGCTCACTACCGGCACACGCAGGGCGGGCGAATACCTGGAGCTGGATATCGGGCGTATCGAGCCCGGTGCGCTCGCCGACCTCGTGCTGCTCGACGACAATCCTCTGCTCGATATCGACAACAGTCGCCGCGTGCACGGTGTCATGCTGCGCGGGCAGTGGGTTTCGCCACAACAGCGGCAAGCGATTCTCGATCGCTACCGGCGAGGCGACGACAGCTGATACAAACCGGTGCTGCCCGGGCGGCATCCAAGTCAGTGAGTTAAATACATAAGGGGAATCTCATGCGCGCAGTCTTACTGCTGCTTCTCAGCTCGGCCGCTGTTGCCGACTACACAGAGTCTCGCCAGCTGTCCGAGGACACCGCCGGCGCCAGCGTGATCGAAATCGACGCAGGTGCCGGTGCCCTGACCGTGACCGGATCGAGCACGGTCAGCGACATCGTGGTCGAGGCGCGGATTGTCCTCGAGGGTATGAGTGACAAGAAGGCCTCCGACTTCATTGCCAGCAAAATCCGCCTGGAGCTGAAACGTGTTGGCGACACGGTCCGCTTGGTCAGTGACATCGGTGACCGAGGCTGGAGCTGGGGCTCGCAGGCCTACATCGATCTCGATGTGCAGGTCCCGGACAGCATCGATCTGGTTATCGATGATTCTTCCGGGAGCCTGCGTGTTCAGGACGTGTTGAGCCATGTCGCGATTGACGACAGCTCCGGCTCGGTTGACGTTATCAATGTAGGCTCGCTGTACATCGATGACGGTTCAGGTGGCGTCGATGTCATCGGCGTTGCCGGCGATGTGGAGATCGACGACGGTTCGGGCAGCCTCGATATCGCGAATGTCGGCGGCAGCGTCACGATCGACGACGGCTCGGGAAGCATTACCGTGCGGTCAGTCGCCGTTGACCTGATGGTGGTCAACGACGGTTCCGGTGGCGTGGACTACAGCGATATCGGCGGCACGGTCTACATCGACGACTAGGACACCTATCCGACCCCGTGGCCAGAGGGCCGGACAGCCGCTAAACTGAAGGCAGGCGTTTCGCCCGTGGGGTACCTGATGAGAGTGTTTGTATTGCTGGCCGGACTTCTTCTTGGCGCTGTGGCGACAGCGCAGGAAGACTCGCGTGTCGTGCTTGGACCGCAGAATCCGGACCTGCATGACGGCGCGGAGGCGATCCGCGCCGGCAATGCCCGGCGAGGGGTCGAACTGACCCTCTCCGGGCTCTCCATGGCTACCAACAGCCGTGAACGTGTGATCGGCTACAACAACCTGTGCGCGGCCTACAGTTTGCTGACCGAGTACACGGCGGCGGTCGATGCCTGTAACAACGCGCTGCGAATCAACGCGTATCACTGGCGAGCCTACAGCAATCGGGCCGTCGCCCTGATCAAGCTCAAGCGCTACGAAGAGGCCCGCGCTGATATTCGTCGGGCTATGGAGCTGAGCCCCGGGGCTGAGCGACCAAAAGAGGTGCTGGCGATGCTGCGCGATGCCGTTGACCCGGTAACGCCGAGCATCACGATCGATGACCGGCGCGAATCCGAGCGGGGCCCCGACGATGATAGCTAGCATCCTGTTGCTGTTTGCCCAGGCCGTGGAGCCGGTCGTCACCGAGGCGCAGGCGGGCGGTTTCATCGCGGCTGACGTGCAACGGGTACCGTTGCACACCACGATTCCTGCGTACCCCAAGATCGCCCGGCGCGACCGGATCGAGGGCGAAGTCGAGGTCTGTTTCCTGGTTGACCGACGTGGACGTCCGTCAAAGATCGCGGTACGTCGCAGCACTCACCGGTTGTTTGAGAAACCGTCTATTCGCGCGGTGCGCGCTTCTCGGTATGAAGCACTGGACAAGGACGCACTGATGTCCGGCATCAAGACCTGCCGGACGTTTGTGTTCAGGCTGGAGAGCGCCGACGGCACCTCCTGAGGCGCCGCTTCAGACCCGTTTTGCCTTTGCAGAACGCAGCGTATTGAACATCAGCATGGCGATCGTCATCGGTCCGACGCCGCCGGGTACCGGCGTGATGGCCCGCGCCCGCTCCGCCGCTGCGTCGAAGTCGACGTCACCGGTCAGCACCGACTTCGTCTCTCCATCGACCTGTTTTTCGACACGGTTAATGCCCACATCAATGACGACGGCGCCGTCTTTCACCCAGTCACCCTTGACCATCTCCGGCCGCCCGACCGCAGCGATCAGGATATCGGCCTGGCGAGCGATCTCCGGCAGGTTCTGCGTTCGGCTGTGCGCAACGGTTACGGTGGCATTGGCGGCGAGCAACAGATTGGCCATCGGCTTGCCAACAATGTTTGAGCGCCCGATAACGCAGGCGTTCAGTCCCGACAGATCGCTGCCCAGTTCACGCTGAATCATCAGCATGCAGCCGGCGGGCGTGCAGGGGACGAACGCGTCGTCGATTTTTCCCGCGCCCAGCATGCCGACGTTCATGTAGTGAAAGCCGTCCACGTCCTTGTCCGGGGTGATCGATTGCGTGATGCGCTCATCGTCAAGATGATCCGGCAGCGGCAGCTGGACCAGGATGCCGTGCACACTGTCGTCCTTGTTCAGTGTATCGATCAGCGACAGCAGCGCATCTTCGCTGGTGTCGGCGGGCAGGGCATGCTGCACCGACTGAAATCCACAGGATTCGGCGGTGCGTTTCTTGTTGCGGACGTACACCTGGCTGGCCGGATCTTCACCGACGATGATGACCGTCAGCCCGGGTTGCACGCCGTACCGGTCCTTGAGGGCAGCGGTTTCGCTCTTCACCTGCTCTGCGAGTTCCGCGGCCATGGCCTTGCCGTCGATGATGGTCGTCATGTTGTGCTGCCCCTGTGTGCGCGCTGCGCATGGTACCTTCGCGCCTCTGGAGCGTAAACACGAGGTCAGAATGACGAATCCGTGGCTGGAGCGCTGGGCCGTGAACCAGATAGGCTGGCACGAGGCAGACGGCAATCGCTTCCTGCAGCGGTTCTGCGACTGGACCGGGCGCAAGGTGCTGGTCCCGCTGTGTGGCAAATCAGCCGATTTGCGCTGGCTCGCAGATCGCGGCAATACCGTTGTGGGTGTTGAGCTTGCTGAGCTCGCGGCTGAGGCATTTTTTCGCGAGCAGTCGCTGGATTGCGAGCGCATTGACGGGAAACTGCCCGAATACCGGACGCTCGATGGCCGTCTTCGTATCGTGATCGGCGACATTTTCGCGTTCGAGGAAACCGGCTTTGACGCGCTGTTTGATCGTGCGGCACTCGTGGCACTGCCGCCCGAGGTGCGCCCGCGCTATGTCGCCCACCTGGCATCGCGCCTGCTGCCCCGGTACGAGCAACTGCTGGTCACGCTCGAGTATCCGCAGGCGCTCGTCAAGGGTCCGCCGTTCGCCGTGCTACGCGACGAGGTGAATCGATACTATCCGGACCTGACGCTGCTGACCGAGGAAAATGACCTGCCGAATGCCCCGCCGAAATTTCGTGAGGCCAAGGTGCCGTACATGCGCGAGCTCGGCTGGCAACGCAGCGCCTGACGTCCGCGGCGTCGTTCAGATACCCATCTTGGTCAATGAGTCCATGAGCACGCGGACGATCTTGTCGGCGACTGGGTGCGTAGCCGCAAAACGGCCTTCAAGTTCACGCACCATCGTCATGGCTTTTTCACCGGGGCCTGCCTGCAGGTCGTCATGAATCTGGCGAAGCAGTTCACGCGTGTCCGGGTCGAGTTCGCCGGCGGTCTGGAGCTCCTGTCGAAGTTCCTCAACAAGTCGTGCGGTGTCATTCTTCATGCTGCTAATTCCCCGCGGCGTTGCCTGATCGCAGTTCTGCCGTCAGACTACCGCTTTAAGACCTAGACCTACCATACGTGAAATCCCTGCTTCGACAATCCCGAGGGCTGCTGGTCTTCGCCTTGCTGACGCTGAATACGATGGTGTGGTTCACGCCGTTGTTCCTGCTCGCCCTGGTCAAACTGCTGATCCCGATTGCCGGTGTACGCCGCGGACTGACGCGCGCGCTGATGGCGATCGGTGAAAACTGGATCAGCGTTAACGCCATCATCCTGTCGCCGATCGGTTCGCGACACTGGGTACCCGGCGACTTGCCCGAACTGCGACGGGATGGCTGGTACCTCGTCGTATCCAACCACCAGACCTGGGTGGATATCGTCGTACTGCAGACCGTGTTTAATCGGCGAATTCCGTTCCTGAAGTTCTTCATCAAACAGGAACTGATCTGGTTTCCGTTACTCGGTATCGCCTGGTGGGCTCTGGATATGCCCTTCATGAAGCGCTATTCGCCGTCTTACCTGGCCAAGCACCCGGAGAAAAAGGGTCACGACCTCGAAGCGACACGGCGAGCATGTGAAAAATTTCAGCACACGCCCACTTCGGTGATCAATTTTGTGGAAGGCACCCGCTTCTCAGAAGACAAGCGGGAGAAGCGGCAATCGCCTTTTCGACGGCTCCTGGCACCTCGTGCCGGCGGCATCGCGATTGCGCTGAACTCCATGGGTGAGCTGTTCGACGGTGTTGTCGACGTCACCATCGCCTACGACGGGTCGACGCCGACATTCTGGGACATGTGCTGCGGCCAGCAGGTCGGCGCCCGCCTGCACGTTGCGCTGCGTGAACTCGACGCCAGCCTGTTCAAGGGCGACTACGCCGGCGATCGCGAGTATCGCCGGGAAGTCCATCGCTGGCTGACACAACTGTGGAGCGATAAAGACGCTCGACTGGAGGCCATGCTGGCCGACGCGTCCTGATCGCTTCCCGTCGAGCGAGGCAGTATCATCGCCAGGGCATTGCGGAGCACAACATGAGCGGTCTTCACCATTACGATACTGTCGCTTTCGACGTTCGCGACAACACGACGATGCTGTTTTTTGCAAAGACGGCGGAACCTGGCGATATCGACGACTACCTGCTGGTCATGCGAACGATCAATGAAGAGTTCGATGAAATCCTGACCGTTGAGATCAACGAAGAACAGGTCACGGGTGACCAGCTGATCGAAGAGGCCCGGCTAATGGGCAACACCTTGCTGTTCCGACTCGGGGCATCCATGCGCGACTGGCTTGGCGCAGATGAAATCACGGTCTCGTTCGAGGAGACCAGTGAAAACTTCGCCAGCATCGAGGCGGGTGCCTTTCGCGTTCTGGGCGACCTGATTTCGGGCGGCAACGCCTGAGCGTGAGCGACTACCGCCTGTATATTCTTCGTTGCTCCGACGGTTCTCTGTACACGGGTATCACGGTGGATATCGGTCGTCGGCTGCAGCAACACGAAACCGGCAAAGGTGGCGCTCGATACCTCCGCGGGCGCACACCTTTCGAACTGGTGTTTGACAGTCAGGCTGGAAACCGGTCCCGGGCCAGTCGGCTTGAAGCTCGGGTGAAGCGTTTACGCAAACGCGAAAAGGAACAGCTGATTGCAGGTCGCCTGATGCTGGACTCGCTGCTCGACGAGGATCAGGTGTCAGCGTCCTCCGACGGCGGAAATACCACAATCGGCTCATTAAATTCCGGCCGATAGATTCGGACGTCCGGGTCCCAGAGGTCGCGGGCGCGCCTCAGCCACGCAATGTTTCCCGCAAAATCATCGATCATCGACGGCAGCAGCACGGTCTCCCCGAGCGGTCGAGTGTAGTCATCAAAGTGCACCGGATACACGGTCTTGGCGCCGGTGGCGGTAACCATCGCAATCCAGTACTCCCGCGTGTAGGCCTCGCCAAGTCGCTTGAGTAGCGCGGTTCCCAGGAATACCACGTCGGCATTGACGTCGACGAGAGCAGGCTCCCGGAAGCCCGCGCTGGTATTGACCACCATCGTGCCCTGCGGGTGCTCTATGACGATCGTGAAGGTGATGCCTGCGCGAAACGCCTTGATTGGCGCGGGCTGCGGCAGCGGCGCGTCAATGCTGCCGGAAAACGGCACCGTATTGCCGGGCGCAATGGGCGCGTGCACGGAGGGATGCAAGGTAACGCGGAACTGGCCGAAGTCACGGCTTGTTCGCTCGGTCACGATGCTCAACTGCTCCTCCGGCACGCCGGCACCGCGGGCGATCCGGGCACTGGACGGCGATCCGAATACGACGGCATCCGTGCGATTGGCAATCGCGCCGAGGTCCAGCGTGTGATCGAAATGCGAGTGCGAGGGAATGACAGCGGCAAGGCGATCCATTCGGTATCGGGCGAGCGCCGTGTTTACGCTCGCCGCATCGCTTTGCACCGGCTCACCCAGCAGCATTCGCCGCAACTCCGGTCGCGTGAAATAGGCATCGATTAGCAGCTGGGTTTCGCCGTCGTCAATCAGCAGGTTGGACACCCCCAGCCAGCGCACGGTGACCGTGTCGGCGCCGCGCGGCAACTGCGGTGCCGCGGCGAGGTCCGCATCGTCGATCGACGGCCGGTTGTGCCATGCAATGCTGATCGCTGTGGTTGCAACAAGTACCAGCAACAGCAGGGATACCGCAGCGATGCGTACGCTGTTTAACAGGGCCGATCGAGACAGCAGCTGCATAAAAAAGGACCGAGACGCTTTACAGCCCGGATTATACGGGCCTCATGGCGCGCAGGTGTTAGCCGAAGCTGATTTGAGCGGCGTGATCGCGAAGACTGTCTTCATCCGTGAGCACCGCTTCGCGGAAACTCATCCAGGCGGCATCCCAGTCGCTGATCTTTGACGGTCCGAGCACCAGTTTGTCGTGAAATGACGGCAGTTCGTCAAGACGAACAACCTGGTCCGGGCGTTCCCCGGCAAACTGAACGTGGCCGGAGAACACCACCAGGTTGGTGACCGGAACATCAGCGACGGCCTGGCGCAGCGCGCGGCAACGGCCCTCGTTCTGGATCATCGGATTCAGGAAACGCCGACGAACATCGCCGTCGACGAGCGTCCATTGTGGATCATCGGCGGCGCCGAACACCGTGCCTGAACCGTGCACCGCGCGAATACAGACAAACCCGGCGGCTGTCAGGACGACATGGTCCAGTCTGACCAGACCGCCGTAGGCCCCATGCAGCAAGCAGCCGTCCGAGTGTGTGGGTGACATCGCGTTGATCACGCGCTGCATGCGCCAATGGCCGATACGACGAAGCAGGCCCTGGCTGGCACGCAGGGTGGCGCGCCGGAACAGCAAGGTGAGAATGATGGCGAAGGCGACGGAGAACAGGAACGCCGCCGGTCCCACGCTGGTGATTCCGGTTGCGGACTCGGCGCTGACCGCCGGCACTGTCACCAGCGGCAGTGCGCTGACTGCCAATCTCCCTACCATGACCGAAAGATTAGGCCGAAATTCCTTTTCTGCGAGTGACTTGCATCACGATTTCGCAGCTAAGTTGCCAAAGTGTGATCTAAGTTGCTGAGCGCGGTACAGATGGGCTCGCAATGAAGTAACCGTCGACCTGGCTGACTCGCACGGCGGTTCCGTAGACCTCCGACAGCAATGTGTCTTTGAGAACCTCGGTTTTTGGGCCGTCCGCGACGACCTGTCCAGCGTGCAGCAGAATGACGCGGTCGACGCGCGGCGGAATGTCCGTCAGGTGGTGTGTGACCAGCAGGATATTGCATCGTTGCCATCGCTGCAGGAGGTCCAGCAGCGCGAAACTGCCGGCCAGGTCCAGCCCGTTGGTGGGTTCGTCGAGGACCAGGGTTTCCGGTTCGTGCACCAGTGCCCTGGCCAGCAGGACACGGCGCTGCTGCCCCGTCGACAGCTTGGCGATGGCTTTGTCGGCAATGCCGGGCAGGCCGACGTCGTCGAGCAGGGCATGCGCTTTTCGCCGCTGTGCCTCGGTGACGGCGTCGGCGATATTGCCATGAACGCCGATACTCGAATGAAACCCGGACACGACGACATCCAGCACCCGGTAGCGTCCGGGGTACGCCGACTGCAGGTCGTGCGACAGCAAACCGATCCGGCGACGCAAATCCCAGACATTCCAGGCATCCGAGCCGAGGATCTTCACCCACGAATCGGCCGCCTTCACCGGATAAATCTCACGCGTCATGGTTTTCAGCAGCGTGGTCTTGCCGCTGCCGTTCGGGCCGAGTATCGCCACCTGTTCACCAACGTCGATTCGAAGATTCAGGTGTTCGAACACGCAGCTGTCTCCCCGCCAAAGCGTCGCATCGCGAATGTCCAGCAGCGGGGCGGTCACATCAGATTTCCTGTGTCAGCTTCGCGGGCGTCCAGTCGCGATGCGCTTCGTGCGCCGGCAACTGGTTGCTTGCCTCGAGCTTGTCGAGCTGCTCAGCGAGCCACTGGAACCACTCGAAGGTTGCCGGCACGCCAAGCTCGTCACGCAGGTCGCCGGTCCAGTGTCCCAGCTTGCGCCACAGCAGGCCGGTGCTACCGCCGACAAGGTTGCTGACAACCGCAAAAGGCACGATCCGCTGGTAGGTCATGACGCCGATATTCTCCATCGTCATGGCGATCAGCATCGCGTGATCCTCCGCGTTCGGATACGCGTTTATGAGTGCCTGTCGGTCGAGGCCGTCCGGCAATTCCAGCACGCAGCGAAACGCCTCCGAAAACTGCGGATTGCCAAAAGAACGAAACAACTCGATCGCCGCCAGTTCGCGCCGCTGCTGGCGTGCCTGGCGCATCTGCACCAGTGCAAACAACAGGCCGCCAATGACAACAAAGGCTGCAAAAATTTCCGCCATGTCGGCGAATCTCGATAAATCAGTCATGCTTTCCTCAAGCTTCGACAGTTTTCCAGTGTCCGCGACGGAACACGATGACAGAGAGGACCGTCAACAGGCATTCCGACACGACGATGGCCACGAACACACCGTTCGGGCCCATTCCCGCATTCTGGGCGAGATACCACGCGATCGGGATCTGGATCATCCAGAAACAGACCAGGTTCAGGATCGAGGGCCACAGGGTATCGCCCGCGCCGTTCAAAGCCTGAACCATGATCATGCCGACCGCGTACATCGGGTAGCCGATGCCGAGAATGCGCAGACAGGATGTCGCGATGTCGATCACGGCCGGGTCATCGCTGAACCAGCCGGCGATAGTTCCGGCAAACAGTAGCAGGCTCAATCCCAGGCAGGTCATAAATACCGCGTTAAACCGGGCAGCTGTCCACCCCGACAATTCCGCCTTGTCCGGTTGTTTCGCCCCGAGGTTCTGGCCCACCAGCGTTGCTGTCGCGTTCCCCAGCCCCCAGGCGGGCAAAAACGCGAATTCGACCAGGCGCAGCGCGATCGTGTACGCCGCGATCGCCGCGCTGCCGTGCACGGCGACAATGCGCATCATGACGATCCAGCTGCTGGTCGCAATCAGGAACTGACCGACTCCGCCCACCGAGATTTTCAGTATGCGCAGTAGCAGTGACGGCACCGGCTTGAGATGCCGCGCGGCGCAGGCCAGCCGACCACGACCGTCAAACAGGTGATAGAGCTGGTAAGCAACGCCAACGCCACGACCGATGGTGGTCGCAACCGCAGCCCCGGTGACGCCCATTTCGGGAAACGGCCCGAGACCGAAAATCAGGCACGGGTCGAGAACGATATTGATGCCGTTGGCGAGCCAAAGGGATCGCAGCGCAATATTGGCGTCACCGGCGCCCCGAAATGCGGCGTTCAGCAGAAACAAAAACAGAATGCTGAAACTGCCGCCAAGCAACACCGTGGTGAAGCCGGCGCCGGTTTCGACGACGCTGTTGCTGGCGCCCATCAGGCGCAGCAGGTCGGCGCCGTAACGAATGCCGATGTAGCCGATGAGGATGCTCATTGCGGCACCGATCCAGATTGCCTGGCCGGTAACGGCCGCGGCGGCGTCTCGGTCACCTTCGCCGATCCGGCGCGACACCATCGCTGTGACGCCCATCCCCAGTCCGATCGCGACGGCATATAAAATGGTAACGAGCGCTTCGGTGATGCCCACGGCGGCAACCGCGTCGGTGCCGAGAAAGGAAACAAAGGCGATATCGACGATGGCGAAAACGGCTTCCATCGACATTTCGAGCATCATCGGGATGGCGAGCAGGCCGAGCGCGCGTGGCACAGGCTCGCGCGGATAGTCGATATCACTTTCGCGCAACGAGAGCGCGACAAAATTGCGGATACGTGTCCAGAGTGCGGGTGCGGTCATGGTTACTGTCTCTGTTAGCCTCTCGAGAGGCTGGTACCGGAATAACCGGTCGGGGCCCGGTCGGGCCGGGCGGTGCAGGTCTACGCGGTGCGCGGAACCCGAAGCAGGCCCGCCACAGCGCGTGCACGAACGGTATTGCGTTCGCGGATGCTGTAGCTGATGTGCTCCATGGGCCTGTGACCTGCTTAGATGGACAGTGGCGACAAGGGTATACGCTCAGGCTCACATGTCAACGCGACTTGCATTACGCGTTTTTGCGACGAGAATCCCGGTATGCCTGATGCATTGCTCTATATCCTGATCTTTATCGCCTTTGTGATCGTCTACGTGATCTCGAAAGTCCTGCATTACGTCAGGGTCAGCGAGAAGCAGTGGGAGCAGGTCGACAAGTCAAAGCTCAAGACCTGGGATGACGACGAGGATGACTGGTCGTCGGATTCGAACAAAGATTGATTTACACTCGCGCAATGAGCCACGACATGATTTCCAGGAAGTTGTTGCCATTTCTGTGCCTCGGCCTGATCTCGGCGTGCGGCAGTGATTCTGACGAGGCGGCTGACCGTGCCACGGGCACCGCTGCCAGCAGTTCCGACATCACGGCGGCCGATGCGGTTGAGCTCGCGCCGTCGGCGCCGGTCCGCGAAGTGTTCTCGGAAAGTCTCGCGTACGGCGAGGTGGACTCGGAACTCGTCTACGGCCATTTTGCGATTCCCGCAGATATGGTGGAACCGCTGCCCGCTGTGGTCATGATTCACGAGCGCTGGGGCCTGAATGACACCGTTCGCGAACAGGCGGATACACTGGCGGCCGAAGGTTACATCGTTTTGGTGGTGGACCTGCTCGACGGACGAACGTCGACCGACCAGGTCGGTGGCAGCCAACTCATGCTGGACGTGCTGGAGAATCCGGACGCAACGCTTGAAAATATCGAGCAGGCGCTGGATTTCGTCCGTAACGTCGCCGGCGCTCCGTCGGTGGCGGTGCTCGGCGCGGATCTCGGTGGCGAGTGGGCGGTAAAATCAGCCAGTCTGCTGCCTGGCGCCGTCGATGCCACGATTACGATTTACGGTCAGGTGACGACGGACGCTGAGCAACTGTCGGCGCTGCGGGCGCCGCTGCTGGGTCTGTTCGGTGCCACGGATCGTAGCGTTCGGGTCGACTCGGTGAGAGCCTTCGAAAGCGTCCTCGCAGAACTCGAGAAAGAACACGTCATCCATGTGTATCCGGATGCCGGTCGTTACTTCACCAACCCGCAGGTCGAAAATCGCTACCAGCCCGATGCGGCCGCTGACGCGTGGTCTCGGATTTACGACTTCCTTGACACACACCTCGACGCAGCCGGCGATTAAGCGCGTGACGCCGTCGGCACGTCCGCGTCCGGTCTATCGACGCTCATGATTCTCAAAACCATTCACACAACCTATCGAATGGCGAAACGGATCGTCATCCTCGTGGTGGGCGTCACGATTCTGTTGGTCGGTGCTGCGTTGATCGTTCTTCCGGGCCCGGCGTTCATCGTGATTCCGATTGGGCTAGCGATTTTGAGCATTGAGTTTGCCTGGGCGCGTCGCTGGCTGAAGAAGGTCAGGCAGACGATCTCGGACAACGCCGCAAAACTGCAGGCAAGAAAGGCGGAGGCTCGCCGGGGCGAGGCTGAGGAATAAAAGAAGGCGCCGGAGTGCTGAATTCGTTGCGATCTGACAGCGGTACGGTCCGACACGGAGCCGAACTCCGGCGCCTGTGGCAACTGCGGGGGAACAGTTGCCGGACCCGAAGGTCCTGCGTCAGCGAGCGCTGACGCGTCCGGTCGGCGACTGGACTTCAACAAGGGGGAGAGTCAAGTCGAACCGCCAACCGGCAGGGGGTTCTTATGTCGAGGATATGGTTGCGCGGCCGTCCGTTATCAAGGGCCGATATGCTGCGCGCCGTAGACGATGGCCAGCCCAACGAAAGCCAGTGCGATCGCTGCGATAACCATAACCTGCCTCCAGACGCGGATGTTCACTACCAATTCCTCAATAAATGCCTTAGCGCACGTTCGCGCTACAACTCATCCATTGCATGCGCCGTGCCAACTTTATTTCTCCATTAAAAACAATGGTTTATTGATATTGGTGTACTTACGGAAAACCGTAAATCACGAAAAACCGTGCTCGTTGTAACGAAATATCGTAAATTTTCGCCATGATCGAAAACGACGATTACCAATGGCTCTTCCGTCGTGCACCGACCATGGCGACCGCAATTGGCGAAAACGGGCACTACCTGGACGTCAACGACGCGTTCGCCGATCGCCTCGGTTTCAGCCGCGAGGAGATCGTCGGGCAGGCACCGGAGTCGCTGATGACCGAGGAGAGCGCACAGCGACTCATTGAGGAGTTTCGCCCGGCGTTACGGCGTACCGGCAAACTTGAGAAGAAGCCGATCAGTTTCGTCAGCCGTTCGGGCGATATTGTCGATTGCGTGACCGATGCTCTGGTGGAGTTCGACCCGGATGGCAACTTCGTGCGCACGGTGGCGATGTACAAGGAGGTGTCTGACGAGGCGAGGACCAATTTCAAGTACCGCAACCTGTATCGCTCCACCCCGGCGATGCTGCACACGCTCGACGCCGATGGAAACCTGGTCACCGTCACCGATCGCTGGCTGCAAAAGCTCGGCTATACGCGCAGCGAAGTTATCGGTAAACCGGTGATCGACTTCTACGCGCCCGACGATCGACTGCAGTGGACCGGCGAACGCCTGCGAGAGGTCATCAACGAGGGCGAATTCGACAACGTTGAACGCCGCATGATGACGCGTGACGGCCGGGTGCTGGACATCGTCATGTCGGCGATCGCGTACCGCGACGACCAGGGCAATGTTGATCGTCTCTTTGTGGCCTCCAAGGACGTCACCGAGCGCAACCAGGTCGAGGCGACATTGAGGAAGACGCTGGAGGAGAACGCGCGACTGCGCGAGGAACTCGAGCGGGAGCGCGATTACCTCAGAGAGGAGGTCAACGATGCGCTGCGTTTTGGCACGATTGTCGGCACCAGTCCGGCTTTGTTGCGAACACTGCAGCGAGTCGATGCGGTGTCGCAGACGCCGGCCAGCGTGTTGCTGCTCGGCGAGTCCGGTGTCGGCAAGGAATTGATCGCACGCGAAATTCACGCTCGCAGCGCCCGTGAGGATGGGCCGCTGGTGAAGGTCAACTGTGCGTCGATTCCGAAAGAACTGTTTGAAAGCGAGTTCTTCGGACACGTCAAAGGCGCGTTCACCGGCGCACATCGCGACAGGATCGGTCGATTTCAGCTAGCTGACGGCGGCACGCTGTTCCTCGATGAGGTCGGCGAGATCCCGATGGAGCTGCAGGGAAAGTTGCTGCGCGTGCTTCAGGAGAGCGAGTTCGAGCGTGTCGGCGATGACCGCACATTGACGGTGGACGTGCGCGTCGTTGCCGCGACCAACCGTGATCTTGAGACGCTGATCGAGCGCGGTGAGTTTCGCGAGGACCTTTACTATCGACTCAGTGTGTTTCCGATTGACGTGCCGCCGCTGCGTGAACGAGCGGATGACGTGATTCTGCTGGCGCAGGAGTTTCTCCGCCAGACCTGCAAGGAATTCGGTCGAGAGCCGATGGCGCTGACCCGGGCACAGGCGGAGACCCTGCGTCGCTACGACTGGCCCGGAAACGTGCGTGAGCTCAAGAACGTCATTGAGCGCGCGGTCATCCTGTCGCCCGGCACGTCGCTGCAGTTGCAGGCCTCCATGCCGGAGGAGGAAAAGACCGACGCACCGGTACAACAGACGATGTCCCAACAGGGCTTGATGACTGACGCCGAGATCCGGGCGCTGGAGCGACGAAACACCGAAGCCGTGCTTGCCGAGGCAAACTGGCGTGTATCGGGTACCGGCGGTGCCGCTGAAATCCTGGGTGTCAGGCCGACAACGCTGGCCGATCGCATCCGTAAATGGCACATTCGAAAGCCTGCGCGGTCTGACTAACGCAATGAGAAACCTGCTGCTATTGATACTGTTGTTGCCCGTTGTCGTTGATGCGGGTGAATCCGGGCTGCCGTTTGGTCTGAGGAGTGTTCTGGAGCTCCGACAAATCCCCGAGGAAAACCTGAGCATCCTGGTCCGCGATATCGAAAGTGGCGAGACCTTGCTCGAACTCAACAGCGGGGTCCCCAGAAACCCGGCATCGACGATCAAGTTGGTCACCACACTCGCGGCGCTCGACGTGCTCGGTCCGGCCTACCAGTGGAACACCGATATTTACGCGATCGGCGATATCAGCGAAGGCCGGCTCGACGGTGACCTGCTGATCAAAGGGCACGGCGATCCGTTCCTCGTGACTGACCGGGTCTGGCAAATGCTGCGTCGCCTTCGGCAGCTCGGGATTCACGACATCGAAGGCGACCTGATCATCGACGACTCGTGGTTTGACGTGCCGGATTCCGATCCAGGGGCCTTCGATGGCGAGCCGCTTCGGGCCTACAACGTATCGCCCAACGCGCTGCTGATGAATTTCAAGGTCGTGCGGTATTTGTTCGAGCCGAACTTCGACGCCAATGCCGTGCATGTCCAGGTGGACCCACCGCTGGACAACCTCGCGATCAACAACCAGTTGCGCCTCGCGAAGGGCAGCTGCCGGGGCTATCAACGAGGCATTTCAATTACCCCGAACGAAGCGATCGACAAGATGACGTTCGACGGACGTTTTCCGAGCGGCTGTCGTCGCTACGCGATGGATCGTACGGCGCTGGACCACGCGGCCTTCGCGTTTGGCTTGTTCGTATCGTTGTGGCGAGAATCCGGCGGCCGATTCGACGGTCTTTGGCAGCACGGTACCGCGCCCGACGATGAGGAACCGATCCTGAGTTTCGAGTCCCTGCCGCTGGCCGACCAGATTTCCCGCGTCAACAAATTCAGCAACAACGTGATGGCGCGACAGCTCGTCTACACGCTGGATGCCGAGATCAACGGCGCGCCGGGTACCGAGGAGGGCGGTGTCGACGTCATCGTCGACTGGCTGGCATCCCGCGGCCTGGATTCCGAGCACTTTCGCATGGAGAACGGCTCCGGCCTGTCGCGCGAGTCGCGCATCACCGCCAGGCAATTCACCGACATTCTGGATCACGCCTGGCGGCAGACGTACATGCCGGAGTTCCTCTCGTCGATGTCGCTGTCCGGTCTCGACGGCACCGGCAGGCGCCGCTTTAACGACCGCCTGCTACAGGGTATGGCGCATCTGAAGACCGGCTCGCTGGATCATGTCTCGGCCATCGCGGGCTACATGCAGTCACGTTCCGGGCGGCGCTTTTCCGTTGTCATGATGCAAAATCACGAGGACATCCACCGCGGGCCCGGTGATGAGGGCCATATCGCGCTGTTGAAATGGTTATACGAACAGTAGCGCTCGTTACGCTACTATCCGGTTTTTCACCCGGAAAAGCGTTATGCGACTGATCGTCCTGCTGTGCCTGATGGCCAGCACCAGCGTCGCGGCCCAGACCGCCTACGTGACTGACCAGCTGCGACTGGGCATCCACCTCGCACCGGATACCAGTGATCGGGCATTCCAGATGCTGGTCAGCGGCCAGGAAATGGAGATCCTGCAGCGCAACGGCAACTATGCGTTTGTCCGGCTGCCGGACGGTACGGAAGGCTATGTGAAAGCCGGATTCATCGTGACCGAGCCCCCGGCGACCCTGATTGTGCAGGAAGCGCAGGCCGAGACCGCGCGCCTGGAGGCACTGAATGCGCAGCTCGAAGCCTCGTTCGCGGAACCGGCCGCCACCATTCGGACACTAGAAGGCGATGTTCAGCAGTTACAGACGGCCCTGGACAGTGCGACCGGCGAAACGCGCGAACTGCAGACGGAGAACGAGCGTCTCGTTGCCCGGGAAGAGCGCTTCAAGTACAGCGTGCCCTACACCTGGATGGCGGGGGCCGCGTTCATCTGCCTGCTGGGCGGCTTCCTGTTGGGGCTTTGGTGGTTTGATCACCGCAGTCGTCAACGGCACGGCGGAATTCGAATCTACTGACCGTCGCTGAAATCGCAACAAAGGTCGTCAGGCAGCGGCGCTCTTGGCTTCTCCGCAGCCGCCGCGCATCGGCAGGTCAACATCGTCAAACAACGCGTTAACGTCGTCCTGCGTTTTTGTGGCCTGTGCGTCCTCGAGTTGCCGCGCGTCGATGTGCGGCGCGAACAGGTGCACGAAGTCCTGCATGTAGCGCCGCAACACGGCGTTTCGCCGGAAGCCGATCCAGGTTGTGCTGACCGGGAACAGACCGCTGGCGTTGATAGTGACCAGGTCGTCGCGATCGTCACATTCGTCGGCCATGCTGGCGACGATGCCGACGCCCATGCCCATCCGAACGTAGGTCTTGATGACATCGGCATCGCGCGCGGTAAATACGACGTCGGGCTCAAGCCCTTCGTGCGCGAAAGCGCGCTTTAGCGACGATTCGCCGCCAAAACTGAATACGTAGGTGACCAAGGGATGATCGGCCAGGTCCTGGAGCGTGATCTTGCGGTCAAGCCGGGTCAGTTCGTGGTCGCGCGGCACGATGATGGTGCGCTCCCAGCGGTATCCCGGAAGCAGGACGAGGTCGTCGAACAGATCGTGCGAGCCGGTCGCGATGGCGAAATCGATTTGGTCAGCCGAGACCATGTCGGCAATCTGTTCGGACGTACCCTGGTGCAGGTTTAACTGCACGCCCGGGTAGCTGCGACGAAACTCCTGGATGATCTCCGGCAGCACATAGCGGGCCTGCGTGTGGGTCGTCGCGATCGACAGCGAGCCTTCTTCTTCTTCGTAGAAGTCCGATGCCAGCGCCCGGATATTGTCGACCTCGCGCATGATGACGCGCGCCCGTTCGATCACTTTCTGGCCGGCCGGGGTAATGCTGCCGAGGCTCTTGCCCTTGCGAGTGAAAATCTGCAGGCCGAGCTCTTCCTCGAGCAGCTTCAACTGTTTGCTGACGCCGGGCTGCGACGTGTACAGGCGATCGGCGGCCGCTGTAATGTTCAGGCCGTTGTCCGCGATGGCTAGCAGGTATTTGAGTTGTTGCAACTTCATGGCGTCTTCGTCACGGGCGCTCAAGCTTGTCTGACAGGCGCGCGTGGCAATGGTTTCCTTTAATTACCCTCGGTCTATCAGACCCGGGGAACCCGCAAGTTATAACAGGAAGTCATAATTCGAGGAAAAAGCGGTCTTTTTTTGTGCGGCCTCGACGGCTATCGTGCACGCACTGTCGTTTTCCGTCCGTTCCACCGGCCGACACAACAACAAAGGATCAAGCCCATGATTTACGACACAATTCTCGACACCATCGGCAATACGCCGGTCGTGCGCCTGAATCGCATGGCGCCGGACCATGCCGAGGTTTACGTCAAGGTCGAATCGTTCAATCCGATGGCCTCGGTGAAGGATCGCCTCGCCTACGCGATCATCACCGACGCTGAGGAAAAAGGCCTGCTGACACCGGGCCAGACGGTGATCGAAGCGACCAGTGGCAACACCGGTATCGCGCTGGCGATGGTCTGTGCCGCGAAGGGCTACAACTTCGTTGCGACCATGGTTGAGACGTTTTCGGTGGAACGCCGCAAGATCATGCGCGGCCTCGGTGCGAAGGTCATTCTGACACCGGCGGCCGAGCGCGGCACCGGCATGGTTCGCGTGGCCGAGGAGCTTGCCGAAAAAAACGGCTGGTTCCTCGCCAGACAGTTCCAGAACCAGGCAAACCCGGACTACCACGCGAGCACCACGGGTCCTGAGATCCTGCGCGACTTCGCGGGGCGGCGCCTCGACTACTGGGTCACCGGCTACGGCACCGGGGGCACGATGTCGGGGGCCGGCCGCACCATCAAGGCGGCGCGACCGGGCGTGAAGATTGTCGCAACCGAACCCGAAGCGGCAGCATTACTGGCGGGCAACGACTGGAAACCGCACAAAATTCAGGGCTGGACGCCCGACTTTATCCCCGACGTTCTGGACCGGGATGTCTACGATCAGCTGGAGACGGTCAGCGACGAGCGCGCCATCGCGGTGGCTCGTGAACTGGCCCATCAGGAAGGCATTTTCACCGGGATTTCGGGCGGAGGCACGCTGGCGACTGCGCTGGATGTCGCGCAATCGGCCCCGGCAGGTTCGGTGGTGCTGTCGATGCTGCCGGACACCGGTGAGCGCTACCTCAGCACGCCGTTGTTCGAGGGTGTCAATGAAGGCAGCGACGACGAGTGGCTGGACGCCCAATACCCCTGAGACACCCACCAAACTTGTTCCGCAGGCGGAACGGCCGGCGGACCGCAGGTTATTGAGCCAAAACGGAAAATGTGTCTCCGGTGAGACACTAGTCACAGCCGTTATGTCTAGCGACTGGCAAAATTCCGGGGTTACTCAACAGAGGGACCCCGGTTGGCAGCAGCGCCCGGACACCTGAACGACACGCAGGCGATCGACAAGGCCAAGGCCTTGTTGCAGTCGCTTGCACCTCGCGCACAGTGTTTTTGTGTCTATGACGCAAAGTCCGATTGCACCTGGAGCAGCGACGGCGTCGAGGACGGCGAGCTCGACCAGTTTGTCGCCGACCTGCCGTCCGACCTGTTTGGCGGTGAAGACCCGGAGCCGTTTGTACACCGCACATTGAAAAGCGGGCGGACCGCGTTCGCGATGCCGGTTGTCTCAACCGGCGGGCTGATGGTGGTGTTGTTTTCGCGGAATGCCGGCAAGTCCGCGGGTTTCAACCCCGGCATGCTGCGCGACATCCTGGCACCGGCTGTCGACATCATCGCCGAGCGACAAACGCATCAGAGACAACTCAATGCGACGGTGCGCGACCAGGAACGACTGTTCGCCGAACTGAAGCTGGTTTACGACATTGATGAGCGCATCCACGGCGATTCGCGCAGCCACGCCGGCCTCGCCAAGCTGGTTGGCCAGTCCGGTCGCTTTCTGGAAATCGCCTACAGTGTGCTGCTGATTCCCGCCAAGCGGATTCGCATCAGCGCCACGCACTCGACCTGGCGCAACGTCAATCGCAAGGTCATTGATCGCTACCTGATCGACCACATGCTGCCGAAACTCGATGGACGCACGCAGCCCGCAATATTTGAAATTCCACCGTTCGACGATGGTTCGGGGATCACCGAGCAAGGTTACCAGACACTGCTGTGCCCGATCCTTGATCGCCAGGGCGTGGTTGAGGGTGTGCTCGCGCAGCTCGGCCGGGTCAATCACAAACCGTTCGATGACGGACATCGACGCTTCATGTCGCATATCGGCCGCAAGGTCGAATACGTCATCGAACAGTCCTTCGATGCAATGACCGGCCTCATGAATCGCGAAGGCTTCGAAGCGCAGGTGCGGGAATCACACAAAGCCCTGAGTGCAAGCAACGACACCCACCAGCTCATTTATTTCGACATCGACAACCTGAAGCTCGTCAACGACAAATTCGACGCCCAGGCTGGCGATGAAGTGGTCACGCGAATGGCCGCCTTACTCGGCGAGTCGCTGCCGAAAACCGCGGTGTTGTCGCGACTCGAGGGTGATGAATTCTGCATTCTTCTGACGCACGCAAGCGAAGACGCTGCCGTCGAGCTGGCCGAGGCGGCGAGGGATCGCTGTCGTGATCTGCGCTACCTGAAGGGCGATCAAAGCCTGCAAATCACAATCAGCGTCGGTGTATCGGAGTTCAATGAGTCGAACGGGCTTAACGGCGAGGCGCTCACTGCCGCCCGCATGGCCTGCGATTCGGCCAAGGAACACGGCCGCGATCGCGTGCACGTCTACGACGGCGCCAACCAGAGCATGATTCGGCGGATGGATGATATGAACCTGGTTGCCGAGATCCAGCGTGCGCTCGATTCCGACGGGTTTGAGTTGCTGGCGCAGCCGATCATGTCGCTGAGCTCGCCGGAAGACGTGATTCGCTACGAGATCCTGTTGCGAATGAGCAATGCGGCCGGCGATCCGATTCCGACGCACTCTTTCCTGTCGGCGGCTGAGCGCTACCAGATGATGCCGCAGATAGACCGGTGGGTTGTGTCTCAAGCGATCAGCCTGCTCGCCGACAACGTGGAGCTGCTGGAAGACCGCGGTGCCCGGTTCTGCATCAACCTGTCCGGCCAGTCCCTATCGGATGATGCGATGCTGGCGTTTATCCTCGAGGAAATCGACACCGTCAGCGTGCCGGTGTCCCTGCTCGGCTTCGAAATCACGGAGTCCGCCGCCGTTATGAACCTCGGCAAGGCGCAGTTGTTTATCCAGACCCTGCACGATAAAGGCTGCAAGATTTCGCTGGACGATTTCGGCGCCGGTCTGAGTTCGTTTGCCTACCTGAAAAATTTCTGCGTCGACACCTTGAAGATCGACGGCAGCTTTATCCGCGATATCACCGATAACCGGATTTCTGAATCCATGGTCGCGGCGATCACCCAGGTTGCGAAGGTCATGGAGCTTGAAACGGTCGCCGAGTATGTGGAGACGGAAAGCATTCGATCGCTCATCGAGCGACTCGGCGTCGACTTCGCTCAGGGCCACGGCATCGGCAGGCCGGCGCCATTGACCGATGTCTTGCAGCGCCTGTCGGATGTGTCGCAGCCCTGGATTGATCCGGACAACAAGGCCGACTAAAAGACGCCGGCTTCGAGCCCTGCGGCGAGCGTCAGGCCGAGTTCCTCGCACTCGACGAGTCGAGATTCATCGAACTCCCCGGCAATCAGCACCGGTTCCTGAACCTCCCGTACATTCAGGCCGTTCAGAATTCGGCGAATCGAGTTAATCGCACCTGACCCGTCATTGCCGGCGCGGACAAACAAGGCGAACGGCTTACCGTCTACCTTGCCTTCGCAAGGGTAAAACGCGCGATCCAGAAACAGCTTCATGCCGCCGCTCATGTAGCCAAAATTTTCCGGCGTACCGAGAATGAAACCGTGGCACCACAGTAGGTCTTCCGGGCTCGCATCCAGCGCCTCACGCACGCGCACCTCGACCCCGTCGACAGCATCGTCATGTGCGCCGCGAATGACGGCATTGGCCATCTCCCGGGTGCTGCCGGACTGGGTGTGGAAAACGATCAACAGGTTCTGTGTCATGCCGGTCTCCGGGCCTGCCCACAGTGTAACCCGTTAGTCTGCCATCGCTGATGTCAGTAGACTGTCGTCATGGTGTTCTCTCGAACCGATATGCTCGCCCTGCCGCCGGAACTCGTCGACGCCGTGTCCGCTTTTGGCGAGCAATTCGAGGCCCGGTTTACGTCTGCTGAGCAACCTCCCGGTCTGTTGCGCACCGTGGCGAGCAGCGCGTTTGCGCGACGTGTTTTGCTCGCACAATGGCCAGAGATCACGCGCGAGCTTGAAGCCGCGCCGGGCGAAGTTTTGCGGGCTTTCGAGCAGCGACTCGATGCCGATGAGCCCGGGCCGGACGTTATCCGGTGTGAGCTGCGCCGTTTTCGTGATCGATTCATGGTTCGCTTGTTAATCGACGAGCTTGGCCAGACGTCGGATGTTGAGGACACCTTGCACGCGCTGTCGGACCTGGCAGATGTGTGCGTTCGGATAGCATCGCGAACGGCGCGCACCCTTGTGGCGGAACGATTCGGGGAGCTGCTCGACGTTGAGGGCAAGCCGATTCCGCTGGTTGTCGTTGCGATGGGCAAGCTCGGCGGGCGCGAGCTCAATTTCTCCTCGGACATTGATGTGGTTTTCCTGTACCCGCGTGATGGCCAGAGTAACGGCCGTCGTTCAGCAAGCGCACAGGAATACTGTATGCGCTGGTCGCAGCAACTGGTCGGGTTGCTCGACGATATCACCACAGACGGTCAGGTGTTTCGCGTCGACACGCGTCTGCGGCCGTTCGGTGACAGTGGTCCGCCGGTGTGCAGTTACGCGGCGTTGGAGCAATACCTGCTTGCGCACGGTCGTGCCTGGGAGCGCTACGCGTGGATGAAGGCGCGCATATGCGGTGATCTCCCGCCGGACGACGACTGTGTCGAACTGCAGGACAAGCTGGTGCGACCGTTC
Source organism: Pseudomonadota bacterium (assembly GCA_038747355.1). Classification (GTDB taxonomy): domain Bacteria; phylum Pseudomonadota; class Gammaproteobacteria; order Steroidobacterales; family Woeseiaceae; genus UBA1847. The sequence goes on from JBCDJX010000009.1 coordinate 29,593, forward strand.
GTTTTTCGTCGCTATCTCGACTACGGACTGATAGCCAGTCTGCGGGAGATGCACGGCAGAATCGACGCGGAGCGACGGGGCTTGGGCGACAATCTGAAACTGGGCAACGGCGGCATCCGGCAGATCGAGTTCATGGTGCAGTCACTGCAGATGCTTCGCGGCGGGTCACGGCCGGAGTATCGGCAACGCGGTCTTCTGCAGGCGCTCGACTGCCTGAGCGGTTCCGCGGAAATGCCCGCAGACCGGGCACAGGCCTTACGCTCGGCGTACCGCTTCCTGAGACGGCTCGAAAACCTCGTGCAAGCCCATCGCGACCAGCAGGTGCACGACATCCCGTCGGGCGACGGCGAGCGGTCGGCATTGGCATTTGCGCTGCGGCTCGACGATTGGGAAGGCCTGGCTTCGCAGTTGGAAGAACACCGGGGCCTGGTGGCCAGGGAGTTTGAGGCGCTGGCGTACCGTGACGGTGCGGGCGACAGTGAGCTGCGCGATGCCTGGCTGGATGACGCGACAAACTGGTCGGACCGATTGGCGCCGCTGCCGGAGGCCGCGACGAACATCCTGCGGGATTTTCGTGAGCAGGCGATACGGCAGCGTCCCGATGAAGAATCGACACAGCGACTGGCTGAGTTCATCCCCCGCCTGGTGTCCATCGCCACCAAGCACGAGGATCCCGTACTCGTTCTGTCGCGCAGCACCGCCTTTCTGACCGGGATCATCCGTCGAAGCGCGTACATCGCGTTACTCAATGAGAACCCGGTCATCGCGCATCGCTTGTGCGACCTGCTGAGCAGCAGCGCCTACATCGCGGAGCAGCTGACACAGCACCCGGCGCTGCTCGATGAACTGATCGATCCGAGAGTGGATGAGGCGGCATTCACCCGACAGGCTTTCGATGCCTCGCTTCGAGAGGCGCTGGCGAGCAACGACCCGTCGGACAGCGAAGCCTGCACAGAGGCGCTGGCACGGTTTCAGCGAGCGACGATGTTTCGTATCGCGGTGGCCGAAATCAGCGGCCAGCTGCCGTTGATGAAAGCCAGCGATGGCCTGACGTGGTTGGCGGAAGCGGTGCTCACTGTTGCGCTGGACATTGCCTGGCGAGACGTGTCGACGCGCTACGGCGAGCCGCATTACACCGTAGACGGAGTTCGTCAGCCGGCCGGCTTTGGCATCGTGGCCTACGGCAAGCTCGGTGGCCTGGAACTCTCATACGGCTCCGACCTGGATCTCGTTTTCGTGCACGATTCGGTCGCTGAGCAGGCGTTCACGGATGGCGACAAGTCGATCGACAACGCCGTCTTTTTCGCGCGCCTTGCGCAGCGGCTCACACACATCCTGACGACGAGAACGACCTCGGGCGTGCTTTACGATATTGACACACGCCTGCGGCCGAGCGGTCGTTCCGGCTTGCTGGTGACCAGTCTCATGGCGTTTGATCGCTACCAACGCGACGATGCCTGGACCTGGGAGCATCAGGCGCTGCTGCGTTCGCGGCCGGTCGCCGGCAGCGTGGCCATTGCAGACGCATTTGAGCGCATTCGCGTGCGAGCGCTGTCGAGCTATGTCAATCGCGATTCACTGGGCGCAGACGTGGTGTCGATGCGAGAGCGTATGCGACGTGAGCTGGATCGGAGTCGAGCCGGACGGTTTGATCTGAAGCAGGGCCGGGGAGGAATTGCCGACATCGAATTTCTTGTGCAGTTCCTGGTATTGCAGGTTGCTGACACGCATCCGTCAACGGTTCAGTACTCCGACAATATTCGACAACTTGACGCCCTGAACGAGGCTGGCTGCATCGACTCCGTCAGGGCGCGACAGCTACAGGACATCTACAAAGCGTACCGGCAAGCCGTGCATCGGCGGGTACTTGATCGGAAGGATCGCCTGGTGAACAACGCGCAGTTTGTTGAGGAGCGCGCGGCGGTGTCCGCGTTTTGGGACGACACGCTCGGCGTCTTCGCGGCCGTGGATGGTCAGGGCGACTAGCGTATAATCGCGCCCAGTAATGCTTGCAGGAGTCACCGAGTGGCTGCCCGATCCGGAACCGTCGACCAAAACCTGATTCAACCGAATGCCCAGCATCGCTACGGCGTGCGTCGCTCGGATCTGCCGCTGTCGTGTCCCATGCCTGGCATGTACCTGTGGAACTCGCACCCGAAGGTCTATATTCCGATCGAAGAGACCGGCGAAGCGAAATGCCCGTATTGCGGTGCCGTGTACTTCTTTGACGACAACGTCGAAAGCTGAGCGTTGCCGATGTATATCGTAACCGGCGGCGCCGGATTCATTGGCAGCAACCTGGTCGCTCGCATGAGCGAGAAAGGGCTCGACGATGTTATTGTTGTTGACGATCTGAGCGACGGCTACAAATATCGCAACCTCGTCGATATCGACATCGCTGACTACCTCGACCACGCGGATTTTATCGAGCGGCTCGAAACGGACGACAGCTTCGCCAAGTCGATCACCGCGATCCTGCATCAGGGCGCCTGCTCGACGACAACCGAATGGGACGGCCGCTATATGATGGCCACCAACTACGAGTATTCGAAGCGCATCCTGCATGTTTGCGAACGCCTCGGAACGCCTTTCATTTATGCGTCGTCAGCCGCGGTCTACGGTGCCTCGCCAGCGTTTGTTGAATCTGTCGACAACGAGCGGCCTCTGAATGTCTATGGCTACTCCAAGCTGCAGTTCGATCGCTACGTTCGACGCCGGCAGTCGGCCTGCCAGGTCGTCGGCTTGCGCTACTTCAACGTCTACGGCCCGCGTGAGCAACACAAAGGATCGATGGCCAGCGTCGCGTTCCACTTCAACAACCAGCTGCTGGAGTCCGGTGAGACCCGACTGTTCGAGGGTTCCGACGGCTACGCCAACGGCGAACAGCTGCGCGACTTCGTCTACGTTGACGACGTCTGCGATGTGAACCTGTGGTTCCTCGACCATCCTGACAAGAGCGGCGTGTTTAACTGCGGCACCGGCCGGGCGCAGTCATTCAATGACGTTGCCAATGCAGCGATCGCCTGGCATGAGCGTGGGGCGATTCGCTATATCCCGTTTCCGGATCACCTGAAGGGCGCCTATCAGAGCTACACGCAGGCTGATCTGTCGCAGTTGCGGGCGACCGGTTGCGACGTTGAGTTTCGACCCGTCGAACAGGGTGTGCCGGCCTACCTGGAATTTCTCAAAGCGCATGCCGGCTGAACGCCTGCTCGTCGTCGGCCCGTCCTGGGTTGGCGACATGGTCATGGCGCAGGCCCTCTTTAAAACGCTGGCCGGTCGCTTTCCCGATGCCGATATTGATGTCGTGGCTCCCGGCTGGTCGGTACCGATTGTCGCTCGCATGCCGGAAATCCGCCGGGCGGTCGTGCTGGCAACGGCGCACGGCGAGTTTGGCCTCGGCAAGCGACGTGAGCTCGCGGCAAGCCTGCGCCCGGAGGGTTACACGCGAGCCATTGTTTTGCCCCGATCGATGAAAGCCGCCCTGGTGCCGTGGCTCGCGGGTATTCCGACGAGAACCGGCTTTCGTGGCGAAATGCGATTTGGGGTGATCAACGACATTCGACCGTTCGACAAAGCGCTCCTCGACCAGACGGTGAAACGATTCGTCGCTTTGGGCCTGCCTCCGGACGAGTTGCCCACCGACATTCCACAACCGGTGCTACGCGTCGATGCGGCCCGCCAGCGGACCCTGATCGATGCACTCGGGCTGCCCACCGGCAAACCGGTGGTGGCGATGATGCCGGGCGCCGAGTACGGCCCCGCCAAGTGCTGGCCGCTTGAGCATTTCGCATCGCTGGCTCGTGAGCTGGCTGTGCGCGGTTTCGATGTCTGGTTGTTGGGCTCCGACAAAGACCGCGCGGCCGGCGAGTCCATCGCGTCCGCGTCGTCGGCATTGAATCTGTGCGGCAGGACCTCGCTTGAGGACGTCATCGACGTGCTTGCACTGGCGCAACAGGTGGTCAGTAATGATTCCGGGCTAATGCATGTCGCCGCCGCCGTCGGCTGTCATGTGCACGGCATCTACGGCTCATCATCGCCCGCGTTTACACCGCCTTTGACCGAGCGACGAACGATCCATCATCTCGATCTGGATTGCAGCCCGTGCTTCAAGCGCGAGTGTCCGCTTGGCCACCTGAACTGCCTGAACACGCTCGATGTGTCACGAATCTTGTCGGCTATTGGCAGCTAACTGACGCTAAAAGTGCTCAACCTCGGGAAAAGCGCTGCTTAGCTCGTCCCCCGCCCCTGACTCTTTCCGACACCGGTTTTCAGCGGAGAATGGTATCCAATTGATCGCAAACATCGTCGATCGTGATGAGTTCCATCGCCAAACGGTCGCGAACACGCTGTCCCCAGCGGACTTCATCCTCCGCCTTGCCCATAAAGCGGCGCAGGGCGTCCGGATAGCGGTTCACCGTTGTTGCCATCGACAGATAGGGACCGGTTCTGGCCGGGTTAGAGGTTGCGTACAGACCCACCACCGGCGTGCCGACCGTGGTGGCCATGTGCGCCGGGCCTGAGTCCGGGCAAACCAGCGCGTCGGATTCGCCGATGATCGCTAACAGCTGTTTCAGGCTGGTGGTGCCTATCCGGTTGTCGACGTCGACGCTTGCGGCAATGGCTTCGCCGTAGTCGCGTTCGATCGCGGTCGGTCCGCCGGTAAGCACAACTCGCGCGTTTCGCTGTTCGACCAGGTAATGACAGAGTTCGATAAAGTTCGCGACCGGCCAGTTTCGGAAGTTGCGTTGGCGCGCGCTGCTGCAGGGGCTGATTACCACCAGTGGCCGACCCTCGTCGCGCAAGGCGCGTGCGTAGTCGCGGTCCGCCGGCGACAGCGGAATATCCCATCGCAGGTCCGTCTCCTCGGCACCGATGGTTGTGGCGAATCCCATCATCGCCTGCATGGCGTGCTCGCCGTGTGCCGCCGGGATCCGGGCGTTGGTAAACAACCACTGGAAATCCCTCGCACGTTCGCGATCGAAGCCGAGTCGGACGGCTGCATTGATGCTTCGATACAAGCGGTTCGCTCGCATCGACGCATGCATGCACAGCGCCGCGTCGAATTGTCGCTCGGAGAGTTCACTTTTCACCTGCTGCAGTCCGCGACGGCCGGCTTTCTTGTCGAAGGTGATAAACTCCACGCCGTCCACGCCCGCCATTAACGTCGCTTCCAGTTTGCCAATGACCCAGGTAATTCGAGCATCCGGCCAGTTGTCCTGCAGTCGCCTGACAACCGCCAGGGCATGGCAGGTATCGCCGATGGCCGACAGGCGCACGACACAGAGCGAGGACGGAGGCGAGGAGAGTAACGACACGCTGATGACGAGGAGACGGCTGCCTTGACGGAAACCGTCATCAAAACCGAAGACGGCGCCATCGTATACGATAGCGCTGTCGTCAACCAGATTCGCCCCGAGAGCTTCTCGCCGCAGGGCTGGGCGCATGCGGAGCCCGTGTCCGGGCATCTGCGTTCCGCCGGACGGGGCAACACCCACTTTGTCGGCAACATTCCGCGTCAGTTTGTGTTGCGCCATTTCGTTCGCGGCGGCCTGGTCGGGCACCTGGTCCGTGATCGCTACCTGTTTGTTGGCGAAGACCAGACCCGGTCTTTCCTGGAATGGCGGCTGCTGGCCAAGCTCGCCAGCAACGGCCTGCGCGTGCCGCGGCCGGCGGCGGCACGCTACGTGCGCCACGGTCCGTTCTACCGCGCCGACATCATCACGGTACGAATCCCGGACGTAAAGCCACTCTCGGCTGTGATTGCCGAGCAGGCCTGCGATGTGGATTTTTGGCAGCGCATCGGCGTTGGCATTGCATCGTTTCACCGTCGCGGTGTGCTGCATGCCGATATGAACGCGTACAACCTGCAAATCGACGGCGACGGCGATCTTTGGATGCTGGACTTTGACAAAGGTCGAATCGAATCACCGGGAAGCTGGCAGCAACGCACCCTCGCGCGCCTGCACCGATCGCTCGACAAGGTCCGCCTGCTGGACCCGTCGGTTCGCTTTGAAAACGGCGACTGGGACGCGCTGCTCGAGGGTTACTTCAGCGAGTCGAGATCGGCGTAGTAGTCCGGATACTCGTCGGGCAGGTTCTTGAACTTCCGATGCACCCAGAAGTACTGCTCCGGGCAGCTGCGGATGTGCGTCTCCATCAGCGCCACGTAACGTTCGGTATCCGCGACCGGATCATCGCTCGGGAAATTGTCGAGTGCCGCCTGGATCGTATAGGTATAGCTTCCATCCGCTTCCCGTTTCGGGAAAAACGGCAGCACCGCCGCCTTGCCCAGTCGGGCCAACGTTGATGTGGCCGTGGTGTGCATCGACGGCACACCAAAAAACGCGATCACTTCGCTGCCCTTGCGGTCGTAACTCTGGTCGGGCGCATACCAGACGGCACCGCCGTTCTTCAGGCTACGCACCATGGCCTTGATATCCCGTTTTTCGATGGTTCTTGCCGCATGCCGTTCACGACCGCTGCGCAACAGCTCGGTGATGAACGGGCTGCGGTTGCGGCGGTACACGGCGTCGAATTCGAGCTCCTGGCTGAGCAAGCTGCCCATGATTTCCAGCGTCGTGAAATGCGCGGCGAGCAGAATGATGCCGCGACCGTCGTTTTGCGCCTCGCGAATGTGTTCAAGTCCTTCGAGGCGGCTTATCCGCCGATGCCGCCGGTCGTTCGCCCAGCGGGCCAGTCCCATCTCGATCACCGACATGCCGAGCGCACGGAAGTGGTCTTTCGCCAACGCATCCCGTTCAGTGGCTGACAACTCCGGAAAACAGAGTTCGATATTCCTGCGCACGACGGCGCGACGGCTGCCGGCAACCGCATGGGCCAGGACGCCGAGACCGCTGCCGAGCGCGAGTGCAAGGCGGTGGGGCAACTTGCAGACAAGCCAGAGCACGCCCAGCCCGATCCACACCGGCCAGGTGCCGGGCGCTCGATACTGCGTTAATGGTTTGCGGTCTTCAGCCATGCGGCGCGAGCTTATGAACCCGCGAGCGCGGTGTAAAGCGGAACGGCAGCCCCCTGACCGTTGTGGCGGGCAGCGTGCGCAGATCGAGCTGTCTGCTATAGGATCACAGACTATGCATCCGACCCGTGCCAATCTGACCCGTCGCGATCGTACGATTCTTCTCGCTCTGCTTGTGGGTTATATCGCGCTGGCGGCCTGGTTCGCTGATGTACAAGCCGAGGGTCCCTACCTGTTGCGCAACCTGTTGCCGCCGTCGCTGGTGATCCTGCTGGTCTGGTTCGGGCTGCGTCGCGGCCCGCGGCCGAGGCTATTGTTGCCGGCCGTCGGATTTGCGATACCGGCGATCGGTTTGTCTGCCTATTTGCACTACGCCTACAGCGTCAATTTGAACGAGCTGTTTGCCGGCTCAACGCAGCCCGAGCAGATTTTTCGTTTCCTGCCGATCTACACCTCCGGCGCCGGCGTCATCGGTGCTGCGATCGGCTGGGTGGTCGGTCGCAAGCTGTGACCTGCATTGCGCGATGTTCTGTTAGGCTTAGCCGCCATGAAAAAACTACTGATCATGCTGGCGTTGCTGCTCGCCCATACGCCTTTAGCCGCTGCCGACTTTCCGGTGGCCGACCTGGTGCTGGTCGACAAGTCCGACAGGCAATTGCACCTGGTTCAGGATGGCGAGATTTTCCGGAGCTTCCCGATTGCGCTGGGCATGCGACCCAAGGGCCATAAGGAATACGAAGGTGATTTTCGCACCCCCGAAGGTCGCTACATGCTCGACAGACGCAACCCGGACAGCGAGTTTTTCCTGTCGATTCGTGTCTCCTACCCGAATGTCCGGGACCGGCAAAATGCGGCAGCGATGGGCGTAGACCCTGGCGGTCAGATCATGATCCACGGTCAGCCAAATATCCCGACCAAGTCCGAGGCCTACTACCGAACCCAGGACTGGACCAACGGCTGCATCGCCGTTTCCAATTCGGACATGATCGACATCTGGCTGATGACCGGCGAAATGACGCCGATTGAGATTCGACCATGAACGCGAACACCGACCTGGACGGCCACCCGTCCAATATGGACATCGTCAATGCCGAGGTCTGGCCCGAAGGCAGCCTCGAAGTGCTGTCACAACTGGAAGTCGACCAGCTGCGCTCCAGCGGAGAAGGCGGCCTGTATCCTTTGCTGCGTCGATGCATGCTCGCCGTGCTGAACAGCGGCAGCCAAATGGACGACACACGCGCCGTTCTGGAGTGCTTCAAGGACTTCGACGTCGGCTTTATCCAGCACGATCGAGGCCTGAAAGTGTCGATAAACGGCGCACCGTCCATCGCCTTTGTTGACGGCAAGATGATTCGAGGCACCCGGGAGCTGCTGTTTGCGGTGCTGCGCGACATCGTGTTCACGCGCAACGAGATCATCGAGGACCATCGATTCGACCTGGACAGTTCAGAGGGCACGACCAACGCGGTATTCCACATCGTGCGCAACGCCCGCCTGCTCGAGGATTCGGCCGATGTCAATCTGGTGGTTTGCTGGGGCGGCCATGCGATCGGTCGCGAAGAATACGAGTATTCCAAGCTCGTCGGCTACGAACTCGGCTTGCGTGGGCTGGACGTCTGCACCGGCTGCGGGCCAGGTGCGATGAAGGGGCCGATGAAAGGCGCGACGATCGGTCATTCGAAACAGCGGGTTCGCGACGGCCGCTACATCGGTATTACCGAGCCCGGCATCATTGCCGCGGAGTCACCAAACCCTATCGTCAACAAATTGGTGATCATGCCGGACATGGAAAAGCGCCTGGAAGCGTTCGTCCGCGTCGGCCACGGCATCATCGTATTCCCCGGCGGCGTTGGAACGGCCGAGGAAATCCTCTACCTGTTGGGTGTCATGCTGCATCCGGACAATGCCGAGCAGCCATTACCGATGATCATGACCGGCCCGAAATCGGCCGAGCCGTACTTTCGGCAGATTGATGAATTTATCGGTCAGACGCTCGGCGCCGAGGCGCAGTCGCATTACAAGATCCTGATCGACGATCCGCGCGGCGTCGCCCGCGCGTTGCAGTCCGGGCTGACCGAGGTGCGCGCTTTTCGCCGTGAACACGGTGACGCCTACTACTTCAACTGGCGTCTGCGCATCGAAGCCGAGTTCCAGCGTCCGTTCAAGGCGACCCACGAATCGATGGCCTCGCTGCGCATTCACGAGGACCTGCCGACTCATGAGCTGGCCGCCAATCTGCGGCGGGCGTTTTCCGGGATCGTGTCCGGCAATGTCCGCGAGGACACGGCGGCCGCGATCGAGTCGCATGGGCCGTTCACCATCGATGGATCACAGCGGATCATGTCGCTGCTGGATGCATTGCTGCAGGCCTTCGTCAAGCAGCGTCGCATGAAGATCGCCGCCGGTGACTACGTCCCCTGTTATCGCGTTGTGACCTGACACGCTGCCAAAAGCGTGACTCAGTCAGCACCGGACCTGCTGATTAAGTAAAAACACCACTTAAGTGACTGTTTTAATTGCAAATAAAAGGCTCCGGCACTGTGACTCAGTTCCTGTCGAAGGTGCCCGGCATTACCTAACATATCCCCAACATGGATCGATAGAGCAAGGGATATGCCGGACAGTAAGAACCTTCGGTGGCTCGACGACTACGACGCAAAGGCAAAGGAATCTGCCGACGACGCGTCGATCGCGACCGACGAACCTGCGGCAAACGATGCCGACGGGTGGCAGCAGTACCGTCGCTGGGTCACGAAAGCCCCGGCGCCCACGTCACGACGGGTGGGGATTGACCCGAACCTGTACAACTGGCGCAACTACCGAAACTGGACGGACGAGGTCAAGCGCAGTTGGCCATCGGATGAGACCGACTAGGTCCTGACCAGAAGTTCATCGAGACGCCGGCTGATGCCGGCGTTTTTTTTGTTAAACGCAGGTGATCAGCCCGCGCCACGCATCACGATCAAGAACGGAACTGCGTCTGGTTTCTGGCACAAAATCGGCTACCGGAACGAATTGCGCAGCAAGCTGTGAACCGCCTCACGGAGCAAGGCACCTGGCGGGCCTATGATTTCTCCGAACGCTAGACATTGGATGTAAGGACCGCATGTCACACAAGCACGACGACACGGATGTTCGCGGCTCGCTGCTCAAGAACGAGTTTTCGCGCCAGCGCTGGGAGCTGTTTCACCGGGCAATCGCCCACGCAAAGCAGTCGAACAACGCAGCACTGGAAAACACGGACGTTGACAGCAACGACAACAAGTCTTCGGGTCCGTTCCTGAGTATCGTGAGGTAGCCGTGGAGCGACTCGCACAGTACTGGGACGACCTCGACGATCTGTTCTGGTCATTCGCCGCCAGCGGCGAGCGTTTTCGCGTAGTTCTGTTTGCCGTAGCCGGCGCGCTGGTGATTGCGGCTGCTGCGGCGACCGGCATCGCTATCGGCCTTGCCAAACCGTTCCTCGCGCTTGGCGCCGCCTCGCTGATGATTGTGCTCCTGATGACCCGCGCAATCGCCACGCAGTCCTTGAATTACGAAATTTAGCAACCATCGTCACCCCGCTGGCGCAAAGCCGGTCGTCCAAAACAGGGGTAACGATGAGCACCACCGCCGAAAAACAGACCTTGGGCTTCCAGACCGAGGTTCGACAGCTGTTGCAGCTGATGATCCACTCCTTGTACAGCAACAAGGAGATCTTTCTCAGGGAACTGATTTCCAACGCCTCCGACGCGGCTGACAAACTGCGTTTCGAGGCCTTGTCCGCGAGCGACCTGTTCGAAGACGACGCCGATCTCGGCATTCGCATTGAATTCGATAAAGAGGCCAACACGCTGGCCGTCGTCGACAACGGCATCGGTATGTCACGTGATGAGCTGGTGAAGAACCTCGGCACCATCGCCCGTTCCGGCACGTCTGAGTTTCTCAGCCAGATGACCGGCGATGAAAAGAAGGACGCGAGCCTGATCGGCCAGTTCGGTGTCGGTTTTTACTCGGCATTCATTGTCGCTGACCGGGTGGTGGTTGAATCCCGGCGTGCCGGCCTGTCCAGAGACGAAGGCGTTCGCTGGGAATCCGACGGTCAGGGCGAGTTCTCGGTTGAGCAGCTTGAACGCGATGCGCGGGGCACTCGCGTCGAACTGCACCTGAAGGATGAGGACAAGGAATATGCGGATCGATGGCGTCTCGACAACCTGATCCGCAAGTACTCCGACCATATCGGTTTCCCCGTTACGCTTGCCGGGGATGACGAAGACGACAAGGTGGTGAACTCCGCGACCGCCTTGTGGACACGCTCGCGCAGCGACATTTCCGACGACGACTACAAAGAATTCTACAAGCACCTGTCGCATGACTTCGCAGATCCATTGACCTGGAGCCACAACCGGGTCGAGGGCAAGCGTGAGTACACGAGCCTGCTGTTCCTGCCGTCGACCGCGCCATTTGACCTGTGGAACCGTGAGGCCCCCCGCGGCCTTAAACTGTATGTGCAACGCGTCTTTATCATGGACGACGCAGAGCAGTTTCTGCCGCTCTACCTTCGGTTTATCCGCGGTGTTGTCGACTCATCGGACCTGCCGCTGAACGTGTCACGCGAGTTGTTGCAGCAAAATCCGGAGCTGACCGCGATGCGCTCGGCACTCACCAAGCGTGCGCTCGACATGATCAGGAAGCTGGCTAACGGTGACGACTATGCGACCTTCTGGGCGCAGTTCGGCCAGGTCATGAAAGAAGGTGTTGTTGAGGATCCTGCCAACAAGGAAGCGCTCGCCGGTTTGCTGCGCTTTTCGTCCACAGCGCTCGAGGACGAGAGCCAGACGCGCTCGCTGGATGCGTACCTCGACGCTGCCGGTGCCGAGCAGGACAAGATTTACTACCTGCTGGCAGACAATGTCGAAACGGCGAAGGCGAGCCCGCACATCGAGAAGCTCAAGGCCGACGGCATCGAGGTGCTGTTGTTAACCGATCGCATCGATCCGTGGCTGGCGGACAGTCTCACCGAGTACAAGGACAAGGCCTTCGTCAACGCCGCCAAGGAGGCGGCGGCGGGATCCGACGAAAGCAAGGCGCTCAACGAAGAAGCCAACAAGGAACACAAACCGCTGCTGAAAAAAATCCGAAAGGTGCTTTCCGAACGCGTCGAGTCGGTCAATGTCAGCCAGCGCCTGGTGGACTCCGCCGCGTGTGTCGTGGCGGCAGACAACGATCTGAGCCCGCAGCTTCGACAAATGCTGGAGGCCAGTGGCCAGTCGTTGCCGGACAGCAAGCCGATTCTCGAGGTGAATATGGGCCACCCGTTGCTGCAGCGTCTCGATGCTGAGCGTGACGACACGCGATTCGAGGCACTCGCGGGTATTGTCCTGGATCATGCGCTGCTGGCCGAAGGCTCGCAGCTGGACAACCCGGCCGACTATGTCGCCCGCATGAACCGACTGCTGCTGGAACTTGATTCCGGCGCGGAAGGCGCATAATACTTCGCCACCCGGATCGAGCCCGAGCACGACGCCATGAGCAAGCCCAGTGATGACGAACTCCGCGAAAAACTCACGCCGGAGCAATACCAGATCACGCAGAACAAAGGCACGGAGCGGGCGTTCACCGGCCAGTACGTCGACAACAAGGATGACGGCATCTACAGCTGCGTCTGCTGTGGTGCGGAACTGTTTCGATCCGACCACAAGTACGATTCCGGGTCTGGCTGGCCAAGTTTCTGGTTGCCGCTGGCCGGCGAGGCGGTGAAGACCATTCGTGACACCAGCCACGGTATGATTCGGGAAGAGGTGGTCTGCAGCGCCTGTGGATCGCACCTGGGGCATGTCTTTGAGGACGGGCCGCAGCCGACGGGGCTGCGTTACTGCATCAATTCGGCATCCCTCGATTTCAACAAGGACGACTAAGCGCGTCCGATCGCTGAAGGAGCGACACTATGAACAGAAGCCTGACCGGCTTTTTGGCACTGCTTCTCCTGGCTGGCTGTGGCCAGGACACGGACACCACCCCCGAACCCACCAGCACGGCGCCTGCCGACGCTGCCCCGGCACAAGCCATGGAGGAAACCTCAATGACCGAATCGACTGCAGAGCAGGTGGAACTGGCACCGGGCCTGAAATCCACGACCACGGTTGCGGGTACAGGCGCCGTCGCGGCGTCCGGCCAGAATGTCGAGGTGCACTACACCGGCTGGCTGTACGATCCGGAAGCCGACGGTGGCCGTGGCGATAAGTTCGACAGTTCTGTCGATCGCGGTCAGACGTTTTCGTTTCCGCTTGGCGCGGGTCGCGTTATCAAGGGGTGGGATGAAGGCGTCGCCGGCATGCAGATCGGTGAAAAGCGCGAGCTGCTGATTTCCCCCGAAATGGGCTACGGTGAGCGCGGTGCCGGCAGCGTGATCCCGCCGGGTGCCACCCTGCTGTTCGAAGTCGAGCTGCTCGGTATTCAGGGCGTCGAATAAATCTCTATCGCAACGCGCCGGTTGCGATTGCGACCGGCTGCGCTGCGATTGTTTGCGACCGGCTCGGCCGAGCCGCGACCCTCCCAGATCAGTCGTTTGTCAGCGACGCCCAGCCCCGTCAGATAGTCGGCGTAGGCTCGCGCGCGTTCCGCGCTGATGCGCTGATTGTCCGAGGCGTCACCGGTGTTATCCGTGTGACCGGAAATTCGCAAGCGCACACCCGGGCAACGATCGAGAGCGTCGGCAATTCGGTTGAGTCGCGGGAAATGTTCGCCGGACACGCTGACCGATCCGGCGCGCAGACGAAAGCTCTGTTCGAGAAGCGCCACCAGCAACGCTTCACAGGCGCCGTCCGCCGACGGCGCTCGCCAGACATCGACCGTAACCGTTGTTGTCGGCGGTACGCTGTTACGCAGTCGGGTTTCGATGGCTTCCGACGTGGCCGTATCCGCCAGCGTGCCACGCAGCACGATATCGTCGCGCGTCATCGCCGCGTCCCCGGAATGCAGTTCGTCCAGTAAGGTGACCAGCAGTGTGCTCGTTGCTCGCCAGTGGTCCGGTAAAAGGACGTGTTTGTAGGTCTGCTCGGCGGTCAGCTGCTTGCGGCCGGAAGATTCATTGAGCTCAAACAGGTGGGATGTCGATGCGATATGACCGCGGAGCGAGATCGATTCTCGACTCGCCGCGACCTCGAGGCCCGGTGATGGCCAGTCTCGCACCGGCATGTCGGCGGCCGCGGTCGGCAGGCTGAGCAGGCCGCCGGCCGCAAGAACAGCAAGCCATTTCATGTGCCGGGTTCGTCAGCCAGCAGTTCGCGGGCTTGCTCCGCCCATTTTGGGTGTTTGTTGGCCAGGCCTTTAATGTGTTCGGATAACGTCTCGATGTCCTCTTCGCTCATCGCGAGCAGGTCGTCGACGCTTTCGATGCCGTTTTCCCGAAGCGTCCGGTCTATCGCAGGACCGATGCCTTTCAGGTCGGTCAGGCTCACGTTAACCGGCACCGCATCATTGGCAACGACCTGCAGCAGCGGCTGGTTTGACGCATCGTCGATGCCGTCGAGATCGCCGGGCTTGACCGGGTCAAATCGAGTCTCGTCGTACGACGGCTGTGCCTCGTGCAGTCGCAGGCGGTGCTCGGCTTCTTCGAGCTGGCGCTCCAGGCGCTCGGCATCGGCGTTGCGTTCGCGGAATTTCTCGATTAGCGGGGGCAGGCGCTCCTGCCACTTTTCCAGCTCGCTTTCCAACCACTCGATGCGTGCCGCCTGGCCTTCGGTCGGCTTGCCGGCGGCCGATTCCAGCTCCTGGTTCTTGAGGGTCAGGCGATTGTGCGATTGCTGGAGTTTCTCAAAGCGCTTACCGAGCGCTTCGCTGCTGGATTGCGCGGCGCGCAATTCGTCGCTGCGCTGGTCGGAGCTGCTCTTCAGTGTCTGAATTTGCGCCATCAGCGTCTGGTTTTGCTCGACCAGGCGTTTGTGCTCCGAATCACGGATATCGAGCTGCTCACGCCAGGTCTCGGTGATCGCCTGTTTCTCGTCGCGCGTGCGCCGGCCGCGCAGCAGCCAGCCGACGGCCAGCCCGGCGAACAGAGCAATCGCAATCAACGAAATGGCAAGCGGTGTCAGCAACAAACTCGATACCCTACATAAGCTGGGAAAAGTCTACGGGATTTCCAAGGGTGGGGCATAGTGACCCATGCACGGTCTTTCCATCCCGTTTCCGACTCCGTATCGTTGCGCTGCCGCACAAGGAGACACCATGGCCGGACCGCCACACAAACAAACCCTGTTTATCGACGGGCCCGCCGGGCGACTCGAAGCGATCGTTGAAACGCCAAAGGATGCCGTCTTTACCGGCGCGGCGGTGGTTTGCCATCCGCATCCGCAGCACGGCGGGACGATGCACAACAAAGTGGCGCACCAGCTCGCCCGGGCTTTCCTGAAAGCGGGTTTTGCGGTGCTTCGATTCAACTTCCGCGGCACCGAGGCGAGCGAAGGGACCTACGATGAGGGTGTTGGCGAAGTGGATGACGTGCTGGCGGCATTGCAGTGGATGCGCGAGCGCAGCGGCCGGGAGGATGTGTGGTTAGCCGGGTTTTCGTTCGGTGCTGCGGTGTCCGTCAAAGCGGCCGTGCAAACGCAGCTGCCGGGCCTGGTGAGCATCGCGCCGGCGGTCAGTCGCTTCGCCCGAGGGCTGGATCGTCAGCCTGATTGTCCGTGGCTGATTCTCATCGGTGACAAGGATGAGCTTGTCGATGTCAATGAGATGATCGGCTGGGTGGACACACTGGCGCCGGGACCGGAGCTGCTGGTAATGCCCGACGCAGAACATTTTTTCCACGGTCGACTGGTTGAACTGCGCGATCATGTTGTCGGTTTCGTCACGCGTTCGGCGCAGAACAGCGACGCCTGACAAAGAAAAACCCCCGTCCGGTGACCGGACGGGGGTTTCTCGGAACCTGTATCAGGCGGTGCCTTGACCGGCACTGATCGCCCGATGTCAGACCATGTCTTTCAGGCCCTTCAGGGCAGACACTTTGACGACCTTCGACGCCGGTTTGGCAGCCACGTCCATCAGCTCGCCCGGGCGGAACGGGTTCGGTACGCCTTTCTGGGCTTTGCGAGCCGGCTTCTTGACGACGCGCATTTTCAGCAGGCCCGGCACGGTGAACATGCCCGGCGCACCGCGGCCACCGAGATTCTTCTTGATCTGGCCGTTGAGTGAATCGAATACTGCAGCCACGTCCTTACGGGTGAGTCCCGTGTCATCCGCGATCTTTGCGTAAATTTCTGACTTGGTGGGTGGCTTCTTGGTGTTTGCGGCCATTGTTGGTCTTACTCCTGATCAATAAAAAAGCGGGCGTACCCGCGTCTGAAAACGACGCGACCATAGCACAAGACTTTCGCTCAGGTAACGCTGAAATACGGTAAATAAAGTGGTATGCGCGATCGAGCCGCGCGCGAACGAAGTGCCGTTGGACTGTGACCTAGTCGGTGTAGAACTGGCGCTGGAATCTGACCTGATGGGTTCGCGTGTCACCGTCCGGCCGGACGCCGATTTCAAAGATCAGTGTTTCACGATTCGCGACCGGCAGCACGCCGATGTAGTAGATGGCATCCTGTTCGTCGATCTGTCGCATCGTGATGGTTTTTGCCTGGCCCGTCAGGTTGACGGTTTTGACGTCGATGCTCGCCGGAACCGGCATCCCGCCGTCAGCGGTAACGATGGACAGGTTGAGCATCGCCCGGTTTTTGCTGCGCACAATGTCATAGGCCTGCGCGACTTCGCGCGGCAGTCCGTCGGTGCTGATGGCACTGAAATGGATCACGTGATCGCCGATTGCAGCGTTTGTGGCGCCGGCTGGCTGGGCAGGTGGAACGTCCGTTTCGCCACCGGATCCGCCGCCGCAGGCGGCCAGCGTGAACAACAGAGTCAAGGTGATCAAATGACGTTGGCTTTTCATCGAGACGTTTCCCCCGTTTCGTCGGCCCCGCGCGAGACCTGTCTCAACTATAAACCATTTGCCGAGGTGTCAGAACCTCACGCCGGTCAGGTCCATCACCAGGATCATGGAGGCCTGCAACAGGATAATGACGATGATGGGTGTGATATCGATGCCGCCAAGTCGCGGGATCAAGCTGGAGAACGGTCCGAGAATCGGGTACACCAGCTGGCTGACCAGGTTCGTCGCGGGGTTGTAAGTGCCCGGCGCGACCCAGCTCAGAATCACGTATATCAGGATCGCGAACATAAACAGCTGCAGTGAGAGAAGCACCAGCTTGACCGCCGACGCATAGGCGATCGCGCCGATCAGTGTCGGGACACCGGTAACGGCAAATTCGAACCAGATAACGAGATACTGCACAGCAAAGGTCACAATGACCGTGGCGGTATCGATTCGACCGATGGACGGAATGACGCGACGAATCGGGATAATCAACGGCGAGGTGATCTTCAGAATGGCCTGGGCGATCGGGTTACGAAAGTCCGCTTTGACCATCGGCAGCCAGAACCTCAGTAACAGTACCAGCAGAAAAAGACTGGCCAGGGCCTTGACGATAAATATCAGTGCGTTCACGTAATGCTTCTACTTCTCTTGATGTGACTGGTCCGCAAGTTCCGTGGCGCGGTCTCTCGCGGCCGTCAGCGCCCGCGCAAAGATAGCACGAACGTCGTCGGCTTCGAGTCGGTCCAGCGCGGCTGCGGTTGTGCCGCCCGGCGATCGTACGCGTTCGATCAACTCGGCCATCGTCTCATCGCTGGCGGCAGCGAGCGATGCGGCACCGGTGGCTGTCTTGATCGCCAATGCTCGAGAAATGGATGCATCCAGGCCAAGTTCAACACCGGCATCCGACATCATCTGCATCAACAGGTACACATAGGCCGGGCCGCTGCCCGACACGGCGGTAACCGCGTCGATCAGCGGCTCGTCGTGAACGGTAACGACATCGCCGACGGCGGCGAGGATTTCGCCGGCTCGCGCGACGTCCTCGCCGGTGCAGCGATCATTGGCATATAGCCCGGTAATGCCCTGGCGAAGCAGGGCGGGCTGGTTGGGCATCGCGCGAACGATACACAGGTCGCCGCCCAGCCAGCCCGAGAGGTCATCACAGCGCACCCCGGCCGCAATCGAGATGACCATCGGGCGCTTCGCCTGCACTGCCTCGGCAATCTCTCGACACACCGCCGGCATCACCTGTGGCTTGACGGCCAGCAGCAGCTGGCTGGACTGGCTTGCGACCAACGCGTTGGAGGCATTGCTGCGGCAGCCCGGAAACAGCGATTCCAGCTCGGCCCGGCGCTGCTCCAGTGGCTCCGCGACAATGAGGGTCTCCGGATCGGTGCCATTGTCGATGAGGCCGCCGATTATCGCCTCGGCCATATTGCCGCCGCCGAGAAAGCCCAGGTAGCTCATGTGTGTGAATCCTTGTTGTCGCGCGCACCAAACAGTGCCGTGCCGATACGGACGATGGTAGCGCCCTCGGCGATAGCGGCAGGGTAGTCGCCACTCATGCCCATCGACAACGTATCGACGGACAGGCCCTCGGTGGCCAGCGATTCCGCAAGCTCCCGCAGGCGGGCGAATGGCTTTCGTTGCTCAGCGTCGTTGTCGCGAATGGCGGGCAGACACATCAGGCCGCGGAGTTTCAGGCGCGGCAACGCGTCGCAGGCCCGCGCGAGCGCCGGTATGTCGCCGATGGCGGCGCCGGATTTACTCGTCTCGTTGTCGATATTGACCTGCAGGCAGATATTCAGGTCGCCGAGCGAATCGGGACGCTGATCGCTCAGGCGTTGTGCGATTTTCAGACGATCGACCGCATGTACCCAGTCGAAATGCTCGGCAATGGAGCGGGTCTTGTTGCTCTGGATGCTGCCGATGAAGTGCCACGTCAGGTCCAGGTCACCTAGCTCCGCCTGTTTGGCGAGCGCTTCCTGCAATTGATTCTCGCCAAAATCCTGTTGCCCTGCCTCCGCCAGCAAACGTACGGCGGACGCGGGTTTACGCTTGCTAACTGCAAGGAGTGTGACGTCTTTCGTATCCCGGCCAGCAGCGCTCAGGGCAGCATGTAGCTGGGCACGGACAACGTTCAGGTTTTCCGTGACTCCAATCACGTTTTGGTCCGGTTGAGTCGCTATACTAGGCTCCGATTGCTGCCGGGTTATGGTAAGTCCGGAGCTCGTCCTAAAGGAAGATTAATGGCCGTTGACGTCGCTCAGTTGCTGTCGTTCACCGTTAAGAACAACGCGTCCGACCTTCACCTCTCCGGCGGTGTTCCGCCGATGATTCGTGTTGATGGTGACATCAAGCGGATCAATATGCCTGCGCTCACGCACAAGGACGTCAATAGCATGGTGTACGACATCATGAATGACAAGCAGCGCAAGGACTATGAGGAGTTCCTGGAGACGGACTTCTCCTTCGAGATTCCGAACCTGGCGCGTTTTCGCGTCAACGCGTTCAACCAGAACCGTGGTTCGGCTGCCGTATTCCGAACCATTCCGTCCGAAATCCTGACGCTTGAAGATATCGGTGCTCCGGCCATCTTCAAGGACGTGTCGATGCACCCGCGTGGCATCGTTCTGGTGACCGGGCCGACCGGCTCCGGCAAGTCGACGACGCTCGCGGCGATGATCGATTACATCAACGAGAACAAGCCTGATCATATCCTGACCATTGAGGATCCGATCGAGTTTGTGCACGAATCCAAGAAATCGCTGATCAACCAGCGCGAAGTGCATCGCGACACACTGGGCTTCAACGAAGCGTTGCGCTCGGCCCTGCGTGAGGATCCCGATGTCGTACTGGTCGGTGAGCTTCGCGATCTCGAGACCATTCGTCTCGCGCTGACCGCCGCCGAAACCGGTCACCTGGTTTTCGGCACACTGCACACGAGCTCAGCGGCAAAGACCATCGACCGCATCGTCGACGTGTTCCCGGCCGCTGAAAAGGAAATGGTTCGAGCGATGTTGTCCGAGTCATTGCGCGCCGTAATTTCGCAGACTTTGCTGAAAAAGATTGGTGGCGGGCGTATCGCGGCGCACGAAATCATGATTGGCACGCCGGCCATTCGTAACCTTATCCGTGAAGGCAAGATCGCGCAGATGTATTCGGCGATCCAGACCGGCCAGGGTTCCGGTATGCAGACGCTGGACCAGAACCTGGCAGACCTGATGGCCAAAGGGCTCATCAACAAGGAAGAAGCCCGCTTCCGAGCGGTCAACAAGGAAAACTTCTAAGGCTCTGCGGGCTGAGTGGAGAGATAAAGGATGGAGCGCGAACAAGCTGTACGACTGACCCAGAACCTGCTCAAGAAGATGGTTGAGCGAAACGGGTCAGACCTCTTTCTCACGACGGGTTTTCCGCCGGCGATCAAGGTTGACGGAACGATCCACAAGGCGACGGATACGCCGCTGACGCCCGAGCAGTCGGCGATGATGGTTCGTTCGATTATGAACGACAAACAGATCAAGGAATTTGACGCGACCAAGGAGTGCAATTTCGCCATTTCACCGGCGGGTATCGGCCGCTTCCGCGTCAGCGCCTTCATTCAGCAAGGCAACTCCGGTGCGGTACTGCGAACCATCACAACGGAAATTCCGACGCTGAACGAGCTCGATCTGCCGCTGATTCTGAAAGACGTTGTCATGAACAAGCGCGGCCTGGTGATTGTCGTTGGCGGTACCGGCTCCGGTAAGTCGACAACCCTGGCGGCGATGATCGGTCATCGCAACGAAAACAGCCGTGGCCACATCATGTCGATCGAAGACCCGATCGAATACGTCCATCCGCACAAAGGCTGTGTGATTACGCAGCGCGAGGTGGGCGTTGACACCGAAACCTGGCACGCGGCTCTGAAGAACACCCTGCGCCAGGCGCCGGACGTCATCATGATCGGTGAGATTCGCGATCGCGAGACGATGGAATACGGCATCCAGTTCTCAGAGACCGGTCACCTGTGCCTCGCGACACTGCACGCGAACAGTGCCAACCAGGCGCTGGACAGAATCATTAACTTCTTCCCCGAGGAGCGCCGCGAGCAGCTCCTGATGGATCTGTCGCTGAACACGAAGGCCTTTATTTCGCAGCGCCTGATCCCGCGCGAGGGCGGCATCGGCCGTATCGCCGCGATGGAAATTATGCTGAACACGCCGCTGATCCAGGACCTGATCTTCAAAGGCGAGGTCGGTCAGATCAAGGAGATCATGTCCAAGTCGACGCGCCTCGGCATGCAGACTTTCGACCAGGCACTGTTCTCGCTGTACGAAGACGGCACCATTTCTTACGAAGAAGCGATGCGTAATGCGGATTCGAAGAACGAGCTGCGCCTGCGTATCAAGCTCGAGTCGAAGCGCGATTCGGCGATTGCTGATCAGCAGGCCGAAAGCCTGCACATCATGGAAGAAGATACCGCCCAGGAATACTAGGCCCAAAGTCCCGTCATGAATGTAAAACCGCTGTTCAAATTAATGGTCGAAAAGAAGGCCTCGGACCTGTTCTTCACGCCGTTCGCTCCGGCGAAGATCAAGATCGAAGGCAAGATCATGCCCGTCAACAAGCTCGAGATGACGCCAAAGATGGTCAAGCAGGCCGCGATCGAGCTGATGGACGAAGAGCAGCTTGAGACCTTCATGCGTGAGCTGGAAATCGACTTTGCAATCTCGGAGCAGGGCCTGGGCCGATTCCGCGTGAACGTGTTTCACCAGCGCGGTAACGTCGCGATGGTTCTGCGCTACATCACGTCCGAACTGCCGACTCTCGACCAGCTCGGTATGCCGCCGCAGATCAAGGACCTGACGCTGCTGCGCCGCGGCCTGATCCTGATGGTTGGCTCTACCGGCGCCGGTAAGTCAACAACACTGGCGGCGATGATCAATTACCGTAATGAGAAAACCTCGTCACATATCATTACGGTCGAAGACCCGATTGAATTCCTGCACCCAAACCTTGAGTCGATCGTCAACCAACGCGAGGTTGGCCTCGATACGAAGTCCTATGCACGCGCGCTGAAAAGTGCGGTTCGGGCTGCACCGGACGTCATCCTGATCGGTGAAATCCGTGACCGGGAGGCAATGCAGTCGGCGCTGGATATGGCCGGCACCGGGCATCTCGTGCTTGGTACGCTGCATGCGAACAACGCCGCAGAAACACTTGACCGCATCATCAACATGTTCCCGAAAGACCAGCATTCGCAGGTGTTTATGGACCTGGCCCAGTACCTCAGTGCGATTGTGTCGCAGCGCCTGGTGCGCTCACGCACCGGCAAACGCGTTGCAGCTGTCGAGTTGATGCTGAACACCCCGCACATCAAGGAGCTGATCCTCAAGGGCGATATTTCAGCGATCAAGGAAGCGCACAAGGAGTCCGGCGAAGCCGGCATGCAGAACTTCGATGATGCGTTGCTCGAGCTGTATAAGCAGGGCACGATCACACTCGAAGAAGCAATGTCGCACGCCGACAGTCGCGCCAACCTCGAAGCGAAGATCAACTTCGGCGGATAGTCGACAAACTCGTCGACTCGATCGTCGTGATCGACACCTGACTTTGTCGGCGAAAGCTGACACTTCCGTGATTTTTTCTCATTGGTACGCAACGGCGTTTGCGAAATCCGCCGGTGGTGAGACGATGGCCGGCGTGGCGCTCAGCCGTTTCTTTGACTGACCAGGGGCCGGCAAAGACACTCACTTGGTAGTATGACCCTGGCTATTCATCGCACGAGAAGGCTGTGGACCCCTACACAACACCCAACAGCAAGACCGCAAAGCCGGTTGCCGGCGCCTGGTCGCGGCGGACGACAGCGGCGCTGATCGGCCTGTTTGTGCTGGTCAACCTGCTGTCAGCTGCGCAGGTGGTGCAGGTCTACTATCGATTTGGTGCTGAATGGCTCGGCGGTGAAGATACCTTCCTGTTTTTCTACGCGTCCGCCTTTGTCCTTCGCGCGGTTGTCGCTGCCTTGTATTTCTTCGGCTTTCGATGGTTTTACTGGTTGATTGTGGCGTCTATGCTGGCGATCTATGTCATCCCTTCGCAGTTTCTGCCAACCGGCCTGATGAACGGTCCTGCCTCCGTCACGCTGGTTCTGGCCATTGGTCTGGGCCTCGCTCGCAGCAATCAGCAATACCTGATGCCCTGGCGGTCAACGGGCGGCACCTGAAGACAAAAGTGCCCGCCAGGCAATAGCATTGAACGGCGCAGAGCGAACCGCCGCAAAATGCGGTTCCGGCGCTGGATTCCCGGGGTCCGCCCCCTTCAGTAAAGACTGCCGCTACCGATAGAGTCTGTATGACTGAGTTTTTGGTAGACCCGGCAGTAGCCGCAATTTGTGATGCTGCGTCCGACGCGATGGCCGTCGTACGCCCGTCCAGTGGTGAATTGCTGTACTGGAATCGCTCTCTGCTGGGCCTGTTTCACAACGACAAGGCGAGAGTGGAACAGGAGCTGGGTTCGATTCTACAAGCCGTGGACGACGGTAGTTACGAGGCCAGAAGTTTCGAAACGCACGGCATCGTGCTGGCAATCCGCCCAAAGCTGATAGCGCTGCCGGGAAAGCCGGAGCTGGCCCTGCTGGTGCTACGCAACGGTTCCGTTCGCGAACTCGCAGAACGTCTCGGCCTCACCTATAAAGCCACCGACAAAGGTATCTGGGACTGGGATGTACGCAGCAACGAACTGATCTGGTCGGAACGCTACATGCAGATGGTTGGCCTGAACGTCTCCACGTTCAAACCGGAGGCCAACACCTTTTTTGACCGCTTGCATCCGGACGATCGGGCGCGCATTGAACAGGCCGTGGAAGAGCACCTGGTGAACAAGACGCCGTTCGATGTTGAGTACCGTCAGCAGCACGTCGATGGTACCTACATCCATGTGCACGCGCTTGGCCAGGCCCTGTGGGACGACGAAGGCAGCCCAACGCGCATGGTGGGCAGCGTCGAGGATATCGGCGAGAAGCTGGCCACGCGCCTGGCACTGAACGAGACAGAAACCCGTTTCCAGCAGCTCGCCGAAAACATACCCGGTGCGATCTTTCGTTACATGCTGCGTCCCGACGGCAGTCATGAGATCGAATACATGAGTCCGGGCTGCCTCGATATCTGGGAAGTCGACGCCGCAACCATTGAAGGTGACCCTGCGGCGCTGTGGGCGATGATCATTGACGAGGACATTGAAGCTGTTCAGGAGTCTGTCGCGAAATCGGCCGAGCTGCTGATTCCCTGGGACATCCAGTTCCGCGTCGTCACACCATCCGGCAAGCACAAATGCCTGCACGGCCGCGGCCTGCCACGTCGACTGGATGACGACTCCGTTGTCTGGAACACCCTGGTGCTCGACATTTCCGACCAGGTGACGATGGAAGCGGAGCTGCGTGAGAGCCGCGAGCTGTTTTACCGCTCGCAGAAGAGTGAGTCGCTCGGTCAGCTGACCGGCGGCCTGGCGCACGACTTTAACAACCTGCTCGCAATCATCCTCGGAAACCTCGAGCTGCTGTCCGACAAGCTCGATGACAGTCTGCACACAGTGATGCTCGAATCCGCGCTGAATGCCACGCGCCGAGGTCGGGATCTCACGCAAAGCCTGCTGGCGTTTGCGCGCCGTGCCACGCTGCAACCTGAACCGCTGGCGGTCGACGTGGTCGCGGATGATCTCACTAACCTGCTGCGCCGAACGCTGCCTTCATCGATCGATTTCACCACCGACATCGCCTGGGATCTTCCACTGCTGGTGCTCGACCGGGCCGCTTTCGAGAGCGCGCTCCTGAACCTCGTCCTGAACGCGCGCGATGCGGTCGGTACATCCGGGCGGATTCGCTTGCGTTTTGACAAGCAGTCAGTGAACACCGGCAACAGTTTTAACCTTGCCGCCGGTGACTACGTGCTCGTCGAGGTCAGCGACAATGGCGAAGGCATTAGCAAAGACGCAATAGCCCGCGTCTTCGAGCCCTTCTACACGACCAAAACCAAC
>JBCDJX010000010.1:0-52359 GCA_038747355.1 Pseudomonadota bacterium
GTCGCGGAGGGTGGCATTGATGCAGCATCCGCCGAATTCTCCGCCACCGGGTTCCGACAGGTTCCAGGACGCGTCTGACTCCATGCCGAACGGTCGCCAGATCTTTTCCGACAAGTACGTCGACAGGTTGTTGCCGACAGCAGAACGCAGCAGCGTCCCGGCCAGATTGGTTTCGGCGGTGTTGTAGTTAAATCTGACACCGGGCTTGGCCGAGCGCGGTTTGTTCCTCAAGAACTCGTATAAAGCGACGGTCTCCCAAGTGGCGGTCGAAATGTCGGACTCCGGGTCGGCGTAGTCTTCGTTCCACGCCACACCCGAGGCCATCTGCAGGAGATTGCCGATGGTGGTCTTGTCGTACGACGATCCCTTCAGCCTCGGCAGATAGTCGGTCACCTTCTCATCGACATCCCGGATGTAGCCATCCTTGATGGCAGCGCCGACCAGCATGGACACCACCGACTTGGAGACGGAATAGGAAATCCATTTGCTGTTTTTGTCGTTCCCCAGGCCGTAGCGCTCGTAGAGAATCTCGCCATCCCGAATGACCAGCAGGCCGGCAACGCTTTGGCGTTGAAAATACTCACCCACCGTCATCGTCGAGTCGCCCAGCCGGATCTCAACGTCGTCGAGGTCCATTCGGGCATACGGCAATGCCAGCACCGAGTCGCCCGCAGGGATAGATCGGGTCCAGAAGATCCTGTCTGAGTTTCGATAGCCTGCGACCTGCTGTTCCGGACTCCAGGTCAGTACCGCCTCCGGCGCACCAAAATATTTGTGGTCGTCCGCCGGATCGATCGTCGGCGCGTCCGCGTTCGCAAGGGGAACATTAAGCAAGGCGATGGCGCAGCAAAGTGCGGAATACAGAAGGGCTTTCATTTTCAACACGTGATTCTCCAGGACGACTTCTGATGCACGGGACAGCTCAGGCCAACGCAAAGACTTGCAAACGCGACGTGCCGAAACCCCTGACGATCAGTGAATTCCGATTGTCGAAATCATAGCAAAGCGCTGCCATCGGCCGTACCAGCTGCGAAATTTGTGCTCAAGGTCGCAGCGGTCCTTGCCGAGCTGCGTAGTATCGGTCTCATGTGTATCGATGGATGTCATCTGTGAACAAGGTCGTGATGTTGCTGAGCGCGCTCGTGATGCTGGTTTCTTTCTGGAACCGCAACGAGCTGCCGCGCAATATCGACTTTGTGCCGTCCATCGTCGAAGATCCGCTGCAGCGCGCGACGACTGAAAAGCCGTTTGACGTCTCATTCAACGGTATCGACTACAACGTTGCGCCGGAATACCGTTACGACATCACCGGCATGGTCGTTTCCTACCGACACCATTCGCACGACAACAGTCGCATGCATCGCCGTGCGTCCGATCACCTGAACATGGTCGATCTCTGCGTTGTCTGGGGCGATAACCGCAACGCGATGCTCAACAAGATTCGCTTCTGGAACGGCCTGTTCACCTGCAATGTGTCGACGCGCAACGGCGAGGCCTGGCAGAGCTTCGACATGAACCAGTTATCCAACAACCACTTGTTGTCGACGGATGACCGCATTCGCGATGCGGTGAAAAATGTCCGTATCGGCGATCAGGTTCGTATTCAGGGCTACCTGTCGAGTTACACGGGCCCAACCGGAACCCGCGGAACCAGCACCACCCGCACCGATACCGGCGATGGTGCCTGCGAGACGATCTTTGTGGAGAGCTTTCGAATCGTCGAGTCGACAATCAGCGCCTGGCGGCTGTCAATGTACGCATCACTGGCTTTGCTGCTTGGAAGTTTATTCGTGCATTTTCGGCGCCCGTATCGACCGCACCGCTAAGGCGTTAGTTTATTCCTCGACGTATCGGTACATGCAGTACGGGCAGATTTTCGCGTGCGATTTCACTTTTTCAGCGCACTGCGGGCACTCGCGTAAGGGCGCCACGCTTTGCAAAACCGCGTAGGCGATCCACGCCCCTATCGGGTGAATCCCGAACCACATCCAGGCCGGCGAATAGTTCTTGGATCGGGCGACCTCCAGCCCCTTCGCAATCGGGTAGATCCAGAAAATCGCAAGCAGCGCAAGGATTAGTAATCCGGCTAGTCCACTCAATTCTGACTCCCCCTTAGCGACGATTTACCAGGCAAAAAAGGCAAGACCCGGGTGTTTCAAGGTTGCGAGGTTTTCATTAAAGATACGCCCGCCGGTGTCACTGTACTGCATGTCCTCGGCCGGCATGTCACGCCCGCTCAGGTTTCTATAGGCGTCACCGGCGCAGTACTCAAGGCCCTCGTAGGGCTGGATGAAATCACGCACAGCGAAGAAGAACAGCAACTGCGGGAATCGAATCGACCAGTAAAACTTGTTTTTGCCCTGTCCGATCCACCACGTGCAGAAATAATGAAACAGATCATCGGAGCAGCCCCAATTCAGCGCGTATGCACGCTCCCAGTACTGGAAGTGATTGGCCCTGTTGATGAGCGCGACGAACGCGCGCTGGAAGGCAATGATATCCGCAAGTCGCTCGCCTTCCAGCAGCTCGGTCAGTTCTTCGATCTGGTCTTCAAAGTTGCCACGGCTCCGGCGTCGTGATTCGTGGATAAGTCCCCAGAATCGATCCTCGTCCATCAAACCGTCGACATCGGAGCCCTGCAGGGGTGACGTGCCGGGAAACGGAGGAAAATTGAGTACGGTGCGGTACAGCACGCGAAGTACCAACGGTATGAGAATCAGAGCAATGACCAGGTGCACGCTTGCTTACTCGAAAGACAGTGTTTTGATGCGGGTGGTTAATCGGGCGTTTATCACACGCCTCTGCTTATCTCGTCGTGGACGCGGAACAGTATAGCGCAGGATAGACGTGGTTCAGTCGAGTGGAAACGGACGGTCAACGGGCCCAGGCTGCGGAGCGGCCGGGGCACTGTCGAGGCGACGGGCATTGCATTCAGCGTCGTGGTTTTACGGCACGTCCGGCCAAGGGATCACTGGCTTCATCAGACCGGTGACAAAGTCCTGATACCCGGCGATACCGCCGACGTGGGTCGTGCTTATCATCAGGATGGTCAGCGCTGACGAGGCGACAATCACCGGATGGGTGATTTTTTGCGTCTTGTAACCGACGACCAAAATCATGGCGACGAAGATCGGTACCGACACGGAAAACGCTGCCGTCGTCGACATTTCGATGCCGAAGGCAAACACCGGAAACATGCTCAGTCGAAGCCACGCCGGCATGAAACCGAAGAACACGGTGCCAAGCATCCATATCGCATGTTCGTCCGGATTTCTGGCTTTGATAATCGCCATGGCGACAGAGACAGCGAAGCCGAGCATGGCCAGCGTTTCCGTCAGCGTCAGGCCGAAAAAAAACGCCGCAGGAAACACCGGCGGAAACCCGCCTATCAGCCCGAAGTACACATTCGCTGGTGTAATCAACAACCCGGAGATGATGAACGCACCGGCGGCGAGCAGGCCCAGCATGCCCCAGGTGCGATGGTTCCGCAGTTTGCCCCGGGTCGCGAGATAGGGCTGCGAGATCATCAGCCCGTACCAGGCAATAGCTGACCAAACGTGCAGATGATAGGCCCAGGGCTCACTGCTGAAGGTCGCAAAATACTGCGGTGTAAACGCGACAAGAATCACGACCATCGGTATCACGAGCCACTTGTGCGCGTTCGCGTAGAGTTCGAGTGTCGCCGTGCGCGACAGACGTTTTTCGACGGCGTCGGTGTTCATTGTTGGCGTGCCTCCAACGGAAGGTGGGCGAGTGGCCGATGGCCGTTGAGGTTCGGGCTAAACGATGGCGTCGACGCTGTCGGCGCTGACTTTCTCCGTTCGCCGCGGCCGCCGGGAACGCGGATACATCCAACCCCAGGCAACCGCGACACTGGACGTCACCAGTCCGAACCAGGCGACACTCTCGATCGACAGGCTGGCAATCCAGTTCTTCACTGGCGTGTAGGCGTCGTGATAGCCAATCGTGTCGAAGCTGACCACCATCGCGATCGTGGTGATCAACGCGGCGACAAACGGTGCATACGGTTTGCCGTTGGCGCGATCCCGAAAGATCAGAAACAGGCAAAGCGCCGATGCGATCAGGAAACTTACATCCAGTGCGTCGCGGAATCGGGGCAGCGTCTCCAGGCTGCGAATAAGAAAACCGGGTACGTAACCGGCAAAAAACCGCGCCAGCGACGGGCCGATCAGCAGGATGATGGTCGCGAGCATGTAGCGAGCGTGTAGATCCGGAAACCGCCGGTTGCGAAGCGCAAGTGTGTAGAGTGCGACGAAGGCGACCGAGACGACGAGATCGGCGGCGGACAGCGCGTGACCAAACTGCGTGTTGAACACGGATTCGGTCTGCAGCATGTGATGCGTGACGAGGAGGCCACCGATCGTGAATACCGGTACCAGCGCCATGCTCGCGATGCCGGATCGCACGTGCCAGTTCCATTTTCTGCGGTGTGCCGTCCAGTTCTGTGTCGCCACGAGGACGACCCACAGTGTGGCCGTGATGCCGTGCAAGTGATGCACCCAGGGGGCCGTCGGCAGCACGGCGAAGTAACCCGGCATAAAAGCGGCAAAGGTCATTAGCAGGAACAGCAGCACCAGCCAGTGGGCGTGGGGAAAAGGCAGCATGTTGAGATCCTCGATGGGCCAGCGTCGAGTGGACACCGGGCACCGCGGCGCGGGCAAGGGTGGTCATAGCAATAACCGGCGGTTTGCCGCTAATGGCCGTACTTGGCCGTATGCGCCGTATCCGCTAGCCTTGGGCTATGAGTGGCCGCGTCTGCGGGAGAGTGCATGACCGAAACGACCGGCAACGAAAGCCTCGAGTCGCGCCTGATCGGCTGGAAGCGAATTTCAAACTACCTGGGATGCAGCGAGCGCACCGCTCGCCGTTGGGAGCGCGAAGAGCACTTGCCGGTGCATCGCCAGCAACACGACAAGCGCAGTACGGTTTTTGCCCTGCCCGCCGAGTTGGATACCTGGCTGGGGACCCGGGCCGACCTGCCGCCGACAGCAGACCCGACGGGCCAGGCCTCGCGAAGCTGGGCACCGGCGTGGATCGCCGTGATCGTGTTCGCGGCTGTTGCTCTGGTTGTGCTCTGGCCACGGACATCGACAGACGATCCACCGGCAGAAAGAGACCCGATCGCTGTCGACTTGTATGAGCGCGGAACCGCGCTTTGGGAGCAGCGCGGCGAGGATGCGAACCAACGGGCTGTAAAGCTCCTCACCGAGGCGGTCGAACGGGATGATGCCTACGCCGAGGCCTGGTCAGCGCTGTCGCTCGCGTGGATCACGCTGCCCACGTATTCGGACGAGGTGAGCGCCTCCGATGCGCTCGAGGAATCGCTGCTGGCCGCTGACCGGGCGCTGCAGCTCGATCCCACCCTGGTTGAAGCCCGCACAGCGATGGCATCGGTCGCCAGGGGCCGAGGCGACTGGCTGTCGTCGGAACGCATTTTTCTCAGCGCGCTGGAGCTGGATCCGGACAACACCAGTTTGATGTTGTGGTTCGGAGGGCACGCTCGCGACGCCGGCTTCATGAACAAGTCCATGCAGCTGACCAACGAAGCGCTGGCACAGGACCCCACATCCCCGCCCATCCTTACCGAGATTGCGATGAACTCCTACCAGCTCGGGGAGATTGAGACGGCGAGATCCACGCTCGACTACCTGTGGTTCGATCTCGGCGTGGAGACGCCCGTGGTCTGGATCGGTCGCTGGTTCGCCCTGCTGGATGCCGGCGACCACGCGGCGGCTGGCCAGTGGGTCGACGAGACACCACTAAGACCGTTTGCTGAAACGATGCGTGCCTACGCCGACTTTCGTGCCGGGACCGGCGCCGATCCTGCGACCATGGCAAAGGTCGTCACCGATGCCTACAACCAGGGCATGCCCAGCTGGCTCGCGTTTCACCTGCTGGACCAGGGCGGATTGACGGATGCGGCGCTGGATGTGCTCGACGACGAAACCTCCGACGGCTTTTTTGATCTCTCTGTTGTGTTGTTTTTCGAACGCGGCGGCGAAGCGCGGCAACGCGCCGAATTCGCGGATTTCCTGGAAAGGCTCGGGCTTTTTGAGTACTGGCAGCTCCGCGGCGCACCGGATATGTGTGCCCGCGACACCAACATCGTCTTGTGCGAACGCCTGCAGGCGCGGGACGCCAGGTAGTCGTTGCCTGAAAACGATGTGTGCCTGCGAGGCTCAAGCAGGCGTCGCTTGTCCCTTTGCTGCTGAGCGCTAGCCCTGCTTCTTGATGGGCGCCATAAACGTGTACATCAGCACAGTCCCGAACCGCCAACGCCCCGTCGAACGACACCCGACTGCCGAGACCAAATTTTCAGGCTAGCCAAAGCCACTAAAAATCAAACCGCGCCACGCCGGACAGCCTCGAACCCGAACCCGTCAAACCACTAACAACATCGCGATCAGCGCGTATGTACTCCAGACCAAATGTCCCGTTCGTAAACGGTGACCAGAACAGGTTTACGCCGATCGACGTGCCGCTGTTGAGCGCCAGTTCATCGGAGCCATCTGGCAAGTCGAAATCCAGACCGCTTATTTTCAGTGTCGAACGCCAGGTATCGTTCCACCAATGTTGGTAGGCGAGGTAGCCCGACTGAATTTCCGTGGCCTCGAT
This sequence comes from Pseudomonadota bacterium, assembly GCA_038747355.1. Taxonomy (GTDB): domain Bacteria; phylum Pseudomonadota; class Gammaproteobacteria; order Steroidobacterales; family Woeseiaceae; genus UBA1847. The sequence continues at coordinate 6,637 of JBCDJX010000010.1, forward strand.
CGAACCGTCGTCCGACACGACACCTTCCAGACCGGCATTTGCAAGCGTCGCGTAGTAGTGCGTGAACCCTCGACCGGCCTGAAACGAAAAGGCGAGGTTATCGCGATCATTGATGAACGGCATCGACAGTCGCCCCGACAGATGAACGCCACCGCCATAAACGCTGTCGCTGGTTGATTCCAGTCTAAGACCAAGACCGGCAAGGCGAATCCGCCCCCAGGGCTTGTCGACCTGGACATACGCCGTCAAATTGGGCACCGAGTCCGACGCCAACAGCGCGCTGTCTCCGGACAGATCACCTGCCGGGTCTTCGAGACCGATGGCAACTCGCCAGTGTTCGTTCAAATCCGTGCGCCAGCGCACCCCCGGGTTTCGAACAAGGGGTTGGCCGAGAGGGCTCGACGTTCCTTCCGGAAACGCAGCGAGATCGGTGAACTGCGACCAATACTGGCCAAAATACAGGTTGCCAATGCCGGCGGCCGCATGCCGAAGCACGGGTGCATAGTTGTTAGTAAACGTACTTCCGCTGCCGAAAAAGTCGAATTCGACAAACGTTCTGAAATCCCCGAAACGAGTGCTGTTCCGTACATCGATGTTCAGGCGGCTGTTTCGAGCGTGGCTGCGAAAAACGGTCTCATCGTCACCGGACAATCCGTCGAGTGGCAGCGTCCGAAGATTCAGTGCGTCGGAGAAGCCAAGGCTGTCAAAGTCGTAACCCATGTCCGCCTGGACGTAACCGCCGATGCGAATAGAGGCGTTACTGCCGGGCACCGCCAGGGAACCGTCAAATTCACCGACTTGAACAAAAGCGTCATCCGCCACCCGGCCCATTTCCTGTCGCCCGAGGGCATCGGTTTCCCCCGCATTTGTCGCCGCGACGATAGCAGACTGCTCCTTCTCCTCACCGGTTGCGGATTCTTCAGCCGAAAGCTTCGCTTTTAACGCTTCGATTTCAGTCGCCTGTTCGCGCAGCGCCAGTTCCAGCGCCTGCAGCTGTTGTCGCAGCTGTGCCATTTCGTCGTCACCCGCAGCGACCGGCGAACCGAACAGCAGAAGCGGACAGACCAGTGACAAGAACACTCCAGTTGATGAAGGGGTGCAACTCACAGGCCGAACACGCTTACTCATTGGCATCAGAGCCCGGCAAGAACACGATTTCACGATCCCATTTCTGTTCGGGTACGTTGATGTCGCGATCAAAGCGCACGCCTGGACGATTGCCGGCAAGATCCTCGAGGCGCGGATCGACGGAGATCCGGTAGCTGCTCTGCAACCAGTCGTCGCGCGGCATGAACTGCCAGACATGCTCGTTTTCGGAAAGGCTGATCCTCCCTGCGACCAATGCTCCGTTGTGATCAATGACCCGGATCCTGTAAGCCATCGACAAGTGATCGTGTGGGCTGCCCAGGTCGACTTGCAGAGCGTCTTTACTGCCTGCACGCGGCACCTTTAGCTGCCAGGTGCTGGGTGCCGGCGTCGCCTTGTCCGTTGGGCCGGCTGTGAAGGAGTGGGTCGTCGTTGTTCCCAACAGACATCCAGCGCTGTCCGACAAGTCACCTGGCACCTGAATGGTGTAGCGTCGGCCATTGATCAGCGGCCTCCCGAGTGTATCGTTGGCATACAACCCGGTCTTGACTCGCCCGGGGTCGAGCAACACTGTGAGTCGTCGGCGATCGGGCGACCAGAGTTCGTACGTCGTCGCAAGGAGTGCGTTGGTGACCGGCTCACCGTCTGCATCCAGCAACATCAGGTCCGACGCGCCAACTTGGCCACTCATTTGTCGGGGAAAATAGACATAGAAGCGAAGCAAGTTGTCCGGCAGAACATTCGCTGTCGGATAAATGTCGACGTCTGCAGCTTCGCTATCACACGAGAGACTCGAGCTGCTCGACAGGAGCCATACCACCAACCACACACACGCCGCTGAGAAGCGTTGCATAACGGTTAACGTGCCTGATCTGGAAAACCCTCGTCTGTTTTGAGCATATTCTGGAACATGCGAGTGCCCTGTGAAAACTCGTCATCTTCATACTCGTAATCGGGAAAGTTGTACTCGCTGATAAAGTCGCTGAGACGAAAGAACGCGCCTTTGCGGAACGACACCAGCTCCGTGGCGCCACTGTCGAGGTTTCTCCGCAACGCCAGCAGAAACTGATTATCCTGGTCAGCAGCCTGCATGACGCCCGCCAGTGGCAGAGTCGTCGTGGCTACCCCCGCGGTCGCACCAAGGTACGGTACCGGAGACGACAGCCCATCGCCGGCGACGGCGGCAGAAACTTCGTCGAAGGTGATCAAATCTGCGGCCATTTCACGGTTGACGACCAACAGATAGCTGCTCACCGTCCCCTGCATGTCGGCCGCGGAGAACGCGATGACGTCAAGTGGGGTGTTGCCGTAACCAAGCTCTGCGATGGTTTTGGCCGTGACCTTGGCGCCGTCCTCGAGACTGTCTACTGGCAATGTCACCAGCGGTGTGCAGGTGTAAGCGGCCACGACGAAAGCCTGATCTTCCAGGTCGATAACAGTCATCGCTCGTATCGGCGCCCGGGTTTCGGTCTGCGCGTGAGCCGCGTGGTACATCTCAATACTTGCAACCGAAGCCGTTTTGCTGAACGGATACGGTATTTTTCGAAGAGTTGATGCGAATTCACCCGTCGAAATACCGGATACAAAAAGCTCCCCGTTTACGTAATCGAGATCGGTAATGGTGAGGCTGGGTGCCGGGATGTCACGCCAGAACGTCACCTCATCGTCCGCGGTGTCCCTCAGCGCAAAGGTGCTCGAATCGAGAGCCTCCAGATCCAGTTTTTCAACATCACCAGCCCTTGAAACACTGACAACAGCGGAACGCTCTTTTCCGTCCCGCGCGTAACTCACAGCGACAAATGCATCGCGGGTAACCGGGTGGACCGCAAGGTCCTGGTACCGGATCGGCCCGGAATCCGCGTCGAGAGCCGCAATAAGCAGAGAGTCCAAGTCCAGAACGTTGTAGGCCACGTCGGCCTTACTCGCCCGCCCTTTGTCAGGCAGGTCATAAGCGTAGACGGTACCTTTGCCGGAGTCTCCAACAAACAAAATATCGTCTTCGCCGAAGGTCAGAACACTGGCAGATTTGGGAGCGTCCGCCGACGTGGCGGCCGCTGCGCAGAACAGGAAAGAGAACAGTACGAACGGTCGAATCTTGATCATGGATGTCTCCTTGAATGAACAGTCGTGCGAGAGCTCTAAGGTGTCATGGTGCCGTCGGCGTCTGACGTCGCGCAACGTGAGCGGATGCACAGTGAGTGTGCATTCAAGCGCCTTTCAAAAACTCACTCCTCCAGTACGCTAATCCGCGAGTTTCGCCACGTTCCACATTTTCATCACCCGTCTGTTGCCACCGTCCGGCGACGTGCATCGGGTTCTTTGCCGTTGCCAAACACAATCGATCAAAGGGGCATGCCATGAATAAGATTCTTGCTGGAATGACCATCGCCTTTAGCCTTGCGATGTGCGGATGCGCCAATGCGAGCGAGGAGCCAGTCGGAGTGTCAGGCTATTACGATCGGCATCTCATCGATGTTGCCAATCTTCGTGACCTCTACGAGGGGATACTGATCGGTGACATGATGATTCACGCGGATGCCATGTTTGACGCCAAGACCAAGTGGAAAATGACGCTTTATCAAATGATACGTTCGGGCAGCAATCACTTTCAGGCGCGAAGTGCGTATCAATTAGCCTATCTCGGTGTACCTATCGAGGAGATCCACTCGATCTGGTTGCCTGAATATATCGACGCCATCAAAAGCGAGCGTATGCGCGCCGCCTTTACTTTTGTTGCAGCGGTTTCCAGTCTGCCGGCACGCGTCAACGCGGATTCGCACGCGATGCTTCGCCAACATTTCACGGATCGACAGATTGCCGAGTTGATGGAGCTCGCGGCTTTCAATGTTTCCAACGCCGCTATTGATCAGGCGTTGCCGATTCCGACCGACGCCGAAACCGTCGCTTGGGCAGAGGAGCATCTGTCGTCTGTGGGTTGGCGACTGGGCGACAACCGAAGTCGCGACGCCAGGGAACAGCGGTCGAAACTATTTGCCGGCGAGTTAATGGAAACAGCGCATAAGGAGATCCTCGCAAGCTGGGTACGCGACGACGTCACGGCGCCTGCAGCGGATTTTGCGGGCGATTGGCTCAACGAGATAACCGGTTATGCCATCCCACGAAGCCTAAACGACAGCGACAAAGACGGCGTTGAGGATCCGTTTGATTCTTATCCCTTGGATGCCACGCGCTGGGCGAGCCCTGGAGAACGCGACAGCAACAAACCGCGATCCTCCACTCCTGAATTTCCCGTCGCCGCGTTCGATGTGAGCTACTACAACGCACCGGTGATGGAACCCACGCGCTACGTCTTTAGCGATCGTATTCACTTTGATACGGAGTGGACCCGACAGAATGCCATGGGGACATCTCGTATCGAGAACTACTTCGCGGCTGGTGATCGCGCACTGTCGATGAAATTTCTCTGGCAGGTTTTTGTGGTTTACCAACTTTCATCAGGCTGCGTGCACTGCCAGGTACACGGGACGCGATGGCTTTATGAATTCATGCGGGACGAAAGCTCCGACGGCACGGTGACCGACGACGACATGCAGCAGATTTACGCCTTGTTTGATTTTGAGCGGTCGGCTTTGTTTTCCGACGCGGAGCTCGCGGCATTGCGGTTTGCACGGGATGCCGGACCCCTGCCAGGGTCGGTGTCACCGGCGCACATCGAAGAGTTACGGCACCATTATTCCGATCGTGAGATTCAGGAGTTGATGATGATTGTCGCCGCCGGCAGTCGCCTGTCCGCGGGTCAACAGGCAAACGTCACGGTCACAGACAGAACCAGCATGGCGTGGGCGCTCCGCGCTCTCCCAAAGGTGGGCTGGCGACCGGGTGGCCACCTAGGCCTGCCACAAGAGCAACGACGGCTTTTTATGTCCGAGATAGAAATGATGGCTATCTCTGTTGGTATGTCGGGGCGACCATTGGACTTCGCGTCTGAGTGGGTCGGCATGACCGTACCGCTTGCCATAGACACCGATGGCGATGGAGTTGAAGATGCATTCGACGGATTTCCGGATGACTCGGCACGATGGGAAGACACGGATCGAGACGGCATAGAAGACCGTCTCGATTCCGATGTGGACGGCGATGGAATCGCGAATGACAAAGAGCGAAAAATAGGAACATTCCCCTACAAGGCGGATTCCGACGGTGACGGAGTTTCTGATGATCGTGAGCTGTCCGCGGGCACCGACCCGCTGGATCCACTGCAGCTATAGCGCCCTAGCTGATAGAGCAAAGAAGCTCCAGAATCTCAAAGTAAAATTGCACTCCCTGTTCGCACCGACTCAAAATGTCGGTGGCGGCGCGGGAGTGCGAATACACAGTCCTGCAACACTCGCAGAGCTGTGTGGACACGTGCTGCTATCGCAAGCCTCCAAGGGTCGGCATCGAGTCTTTTTGTGCGAAAACATTAAGGGGAGTATGGATTGGAAAAATGGAACGAGTTTCGTACCGCATACCATGTCGCAAAGTACGGCACCGTCAGCGCGGCAGCTGAGAAACTCGGTGTGCACCGGGCCACCATTATTCGTCACATAGACAGTCTGGAAGAAGAGCTGGGCGGGAAAGTCTTTTTTCGGAATCCCAAAGGCTACTCGCTGACGGAGATCGGAGATGATCTGCTACGAGTCGCCGAGGCTACCGAAGACCAGCTTAAGCAGTTCGTTGGTCGATCAAATTCACGAGATCAAGGTGTTGGCGGCGAGTTAGTCGTTTCTATGCTGGATGTGATCTGTGAAACCCTGATGCCGGGAATGAGGCGCTTCAATCAAAAAAACCCCGATTCAAGAATTCGTTGTGTAATGACTCCCGAGGTGTTGCGTCTGGAATACGGTGAAGCACATATCGCGATACGAACTGGAAAAAAGCCGGTCGATGCGGACTATGTTGTCCTGCCGCTCAAACCGCTTGATAGCGGTCTCTACGCGAGTGAGTCGTATGTGTCTTCGCGAGGGCTACCTGATTCTATCGAATCACTGCACGAGCACTCGTTTATCGGGCCCGATCGTGGGCGGTCCTTTGGACCCTACAAATGGCTGAACAAAAACGTGAAAGGAGCGACTTATCGAGTGCAAAGCTCGAGCTTTCATTGTCGAGTTCAGGCTGTACGCGCGGGACTCGGCCTCGCGTTTATGCCGGTGGAAGACTCGAAAAGCACAGGTGGCCTCATCGAGGTTCTGTCAGCGAACCGAGCTTGGCGAACGAAACTCTGGTTGGTAACGCACGGAGCTACTCACCGAACGGCGAAAGTCCAAGCCTTCATTCAAAGCCTGCGGGACACAGGTTACCTGGGCAGAAAAGAGTGATCGATGGCAGTACCGTCTTGAATCGTACTTAGATGCGATAGGTCAATTTGTACAACAGTGACGTCTCTCGTTCGATTAACTCGATTCCACCGATTAGACCCGCCAGCTGTCCGGTGCCGGACCCACTTTGGATAAACAGCCTCTGCCGTGAGAACGACCTGGACGAGTTTACCTGTCCCTGGTGAATCACGGTGAAGCCCCCCGAAAGATCGTGCAGTGTGCCCTGGACTTCCTCGACGGCCACGTAATCGAAGATCTCATCATGCGACGGTTGCAGAATGATTTGCCCGAGGCCGGTTGCCTGGAGGTCACCTTTGTATTCATTGTGAAGTGGGAGGCTCCCGCTTGTCAGGACCACTGAAATGCCTCGCACCCGTACGAGATCGCCAATCGCCGTCAGGCATGGGTTGGTCTCTCGATGCCTTGGGCGTCGGGTGTTGTTGCGCGCCGCCATTCGCCCGAGTCTCTGAAAGGCGTCAAAGGGCTTCACATGACAGTCCTGCTAAGCGTGACTCAGAGGGAGCGATGCCCCTGATTCGGCAGCTCGCCAGTGGTGACTCCATACGGGTTCGGATTTCCAGGGCCACGAGCATGAGCGAATACATGATGCGTTGGTCTCCCAATATCTTCGGCCGAGCGATTGAATGGCGAGTCCTTGAGTATCACTCTCTTCAAGACCATCGACAACGCGTGAAAGTCATCAATCACTGAGCATTTTTGCACCATAGGTGCCGAAACTACTGTCGGGCATGGGCCAGCAAACGCACTGCGTCCAGTGACCGAGTCAATCCCGCCCTTCCAGTAATTCTCGTAGCGGTAGCGGCAGTAAAGATCTCAGGAACCCTGTAACGCGAACCTGGTGGCGATTCCAGACCAGCCCAAGATAGACGATCAGCAAGCCGATCGCGGTCAGTGAGATCGGGAATAACCAGCTGTCCTCGAACACCGAATCCGCGAGGTGGGCGAGATAGATGGCGCCGCCGATGGCACCAAAGACGATGAACACGCGGCGGGTTAAAACGGCGCCGACCAGGATCAGGCCGATGTTGGTGCAAAAGTAGAGAAACTTGGACAGCTCGCTGTCCGACTCCTGCGATGTCAGGCCGCCCCAGAATGTCAGCACCCCGAAAATGTACAGCCAGAACGCAAAATCCTGGGAGCGTCGTGATCGTAAATCCACCCAGAAGGCGATGAGGATAGTCGCCAGCCCGAACCACATCGACACGAAGGCGCGAAAGTCCCAGTCGTGGCCCTCGGTCATCAGCATGTCGGCGACGTCCATTGACAGGTACCACAGCGTCACAGCCACCGGCATCACCATGAACGGATATCGGTAGACCCACAGCAGCGCGACGCCTGCGGCGAGCGTGCCCAGTTCGAGGTAGACCCAGTGCCAGCGAATCACATCGTGATAGTCGCGATACGTGCTCTCATCGGGCCACCAGCCGTTGGCGACCTGAAGTCCGTAGATAGCCAGCGGCACCAGCGCAACCACAAAGGTTCCACAAATACCCGCCGGTATCGGTAACTGACGCGTTCTGAAGTAGTTCGACAGCACCATTCCAGCCACCGCATAGGCCAGCGCGATCAGGAAAATCCCCCAGCCGCCAAACCGCTCCCAGCCGAGGTTCATGAATATCGACAGGGCACCGATCGCAATCAGCCCGCCCATGTAATAGAGGATATTGGTGAAGTTAAATGACGGCTCCAGACTGGCTCTCGACTGCAGGAAGGTCAGCAGTCTGCCTGACTGCTCCTGCGAGAGAATGCCTTCCGAAACGGCGTCTTCGAGGTCCTGGTTCGAGATTTTCATAATGGCTGACCGTGCCTGGTGCGGGTATTGGATGATTACCGTACAACAGCGATGAACGACGCTGCCTGACAAAACTCTGATGGTGCACATATCCTTGACGCAAGCGGTGTTCGGAATCAAGTGCGGCGCGCCGGCGTGACAGCAAAAGACGCTGCTGATCGACGGACGGGACGCTCGTCGAGTACGGCGGTATGTAATAGGCTCCGCTCTGACGCTCAAGCCAGCTGCAGGTAGGTCCTTATGCGTGTTGCCGCGGCCCAGATCCGCTCAGCGCCGGGCGATGTCCCGGCGAATACCGAAAAACACCGCACGGCGGTTGGGCAAGCGGCTGCCCGCGGCGCCGACATGATTGTCTTTCCGGAGCTCTCGCTGACGGGCTATGAGCCCGCACTCGCCGGCGAACTTGCGTTTGAGGCCGACGATTCGCGCCTGGCGATTTTTCAAAAAGACAGCGCCGCCACCGGGATAACTATCGGCATCGGCGTGCCCACGCAATCCGACGACAAGCCGCGAATCAGCCTGGTCTTTTTCGCGCCGGGGACATCGCCTGTCACCTACGCCAAGCGCTACCTGCACGACGACGAAGTGCCGTTTTTCCAGGCCGGTGAAGAACAGGTCGTGCTGCCGGTCGAGAAGGAGCTCCTTGTGCCGGCGATCTGCTACGAGGCGCGACTGCCCGAGCATATGGCACACGCGTGTGAGCTGGGTGCAACCGTCTACCTGGCCAGTGTCGCAAAACCGGCAGACGGCACCGACCGGGCGCACGCCTACTTCCCGAAGGCTGCACGGCAGCATAGCGTCGCGGTCGTCATGGCCAACGCCGTCGGTCCGTCCGACAGTTTTGTCAGTGCGGGTCGATCGGCCGCCTGGAGTCGCAACGGCGAATGCCTCGTCAGCGCAAATGACACGGACGAGTGCCTGCTGTTGGTTGATACGGCGGCTGCGGAAGCCACCATCGAGCCGATCGCGTTGGCTTCGTCTTAAGCTCGGTGCGAATCGGTCCGGGCGACTATTCGACCTCGCAGTCGATGGCCACTTTCATGCCGGAAACCGCCACGCGGAAATACTTCGGGTCAAAGTCACTTCGCGTGTAGACCCCGGCACCGACTACGCTGCCGCCGATGTTGGCCTGGTAACGGAACACGTCGTCGTCTTCCCACTCGAAATACAGTGAATACCAGCTCGACGGCTCCCAGTGGTACAGAAATGCCTCTTCGGAGTCGTCGCCGAACCCGCTGTTCGAGAGGGCGTGCATGATCGTGCGGTCCTCGTCGATCAGATACTGCATATCCAGCTGCAAAAACTTGCTGTCCCGATCCATCATCTTTCCTTCGTCGAGACTGATCGCGATCAACGACAACCACTGGTCACTCGGGTCCAGGTCGAGAACCTCGTATTCGCAGTAGATCGACGACCCTTCGCTGGCATCGACTTCCGTGAACACGGCCATCTTGCCGCCCGCGGCTCCGATCTCTGTCGGTTCGTCCTGGACGGTGGTCGAGCTGTTCAGGCTGGCAACGATGAGTGGAAAAAGCACCAGACTTAGCTGCATTGAGAGCCTCCCCGGCTAAAGTTGCGGTAACGTCGCAGACTCGACTTGCCAGCTTACGCTGTGCGCTGACGCGTCCGCCCACCGAGAGTATCAGACACGGCCCAAGTTGCTCGCCGTTTCGTCCGGGATCGATTCTCCGGCCGCCGCACGGATGTCTTCGCGCTGGTCGCTTGCCCTCGGTCGGCCGATGTTTGTCGCCAGGCCGTGTTCTCCCAGTCTGCGAATCAGCTGCCAGGCGGGATCGGTCTGTCCCGGGTACAGGCCGATCTGTGCGGACTCGGGAAAGGCATGGTGGTTGTTGTGCCAGCATTCCCCGCAGGAGATCACGCCGAAGCCCGGCAGATTGGACGCCTGCACTGACGCACCATCGACATGCCAGTGTCCAGGTCCCGGGTTGTGACACAGGTAGGTGATGGTCCAGTGCCCGATGTTTGATACTGCGACCCGAGCGCAGACACCCCAGACCACCCACGACCAGCCACCGAGCAGGTACAAGGGAACGGCCAGCAGCAGTTGGTGGTATCGCCAGGTTCGGTCCATCCATTGGTACCAGGGATCGGCGGCGAATTTGTCTTCGATGACCACGGACGGTGGATTGTCGAATTCGAATTTGCAGGTGAGCTGCCAGAGTACGTCAGCCAGGAAGCCGCGGCGGTGCGAGAAAAAATCGTGGCACTCGGGCTGGCGTTGCGCCCAGTCCCGAATGTCGTGGATACGGATCACACCGAAGGGACCGGACAGGCCCACCAGGACGCCGATGTAAACCAGCAGCCGTTCCAGCCATCGCGGCGCGTCGAAAGTCCGGTGGATCATGAAGCGATGCATGCCGACACTGTGACCTAGAAGCAGCCCGGCGTAGGTGAGCGCGAGAAACACAACAACCGCGCCGGTTGTGGTCGCAAACGGGATCAGCAATGCGGCAGACAGCAGCATGCCCATAGTCCACGCGGTCTTGGAAACGTCGAGAACGACGTTGCCGCAGACCGGGTCGGCGCCTTCGCTGCGAACGCGGGCAACGGGTTTCATCATGGCGTTTTCCTTTTCGTCAGAGTCGCTTGGTCGTTGGGGCCGGGCCTGCCGGCTAGGGGATGAACGTGTGCACATAGCCACAGCGCTCGCACACCGCCACGTGGCTGGTGTTATTCAACCAGTCCAGCTTCAGCAGGGCGCGCAGCGGTGATTCGAGTGACACGCGTCGATGCAGAAAGTGATCGTGGTGACAAACCACGCAGGTGAGTCGGCGACCCTGCACGACGAGCGGTATGGGTTCCGGGGTCGTCTTCATGATTCGCACACCCGTGCCACGTTGGCATGGCGACCAGGCGTGGCGGACGCCGTGACACGTCGAAGTTCCGGTCGCGGTGAAAGGTCATCGGGCAACACAAAGTCGCTGGCCAGTCCGGCTTTCTCGAAGAGTTTTAGCGTCCACCAGCCCGGATCCCACTGGCCGGGCTCCAGTCCGAGCTTCGCCGACCCGGGAAAGGCGTGGTGGTTGTTGTGCCAGTTCTCGCCCATGGTCAGCAGGGCGACGAAGGGCACGTTATGCCCCTGCACTGCGGCGCCATCGACGGTCCAGTCCTTGCCGCCGTCATTGTGTGCGATATGGCCGATGAGCCAGTGACCGAGAATCGACACGCTGACCCGGCTACCGATGCCCCAGCACACCCAGGACCAGCCGCCGATGGCGTAAAACGCCAGCGCCCAGGGCAGTTGTTGCAGCATCCAGGTTTGTTCCATGAAGCGGTATACCGGGTCCGACCGATACGCCGCTTCGATGTCGATTGATGGCGGCCGCGCCAGGCGCATGCGACAGACCAGCTGCCAGGCCGCGTCCCGATACCAGCGTTCGCCGTGGGCGAAGTAGCTGTGACAGCGCGGCTGTCGCTGTGCCCAGTCGCGCAGGTCGTGTGTGCGCAGCATGCCAAACGGGCCGGCGAGCCCGACAAGCACCCCGAGGTGCACCAGAAAGTACTCAAGCAGCTTCGGCGCCCGGTAACTGCGGTGTATGAACAGGCGATGCATGCCAAGCGAGTGACCGAGGCACAAAGTGAACGCCGTAAAACCGACGAACAACGCCAAACCCGAGGTCGAGAAGGTCAGCGCGCTGCCGACGCTGCCGAGCAGGAACATTGAGCTGACCCAGGCAAGCCTGGCCCAGTCGAGCGTGACGTCGCCAAGGGCGGCGTCCGCCGATTGGTCGGGGCGATCGATCCTCGGATTTTCGTAGTGTGATGCGGCCATGGCGTGTCTCCTGCGGCTTGAAGCTGCAGGATCGCGCCAGCCGGCTCAGCGGGCTTCCGACTTTCTCATCTGGCAGTACAAAAACCGCTTTGCTAACCAGATCAGTGGCTTACAGGGTTCCTGAATGATAAATCAGGCAGTCAGGCGGGTCCGCCCGACTCAATTTCCGCGTCGAAACTGACCGGGTGAGGTACCGGTGATTTCCCGGAACGCGGTGTAAAAGCTCGATTGCGACTGGAAGCCGGTGTCGAGACTGATCGACAGGATCGTGGCTTGCGGGTCGTCTTTGAGCAGTTGGCAGGCCTCATCGATACGAAAGCCGCGCACGAAGCGCGGGAAGCCCATTTTGTGCTGCGTGTTGATCAGCTCGGAGAGCTGCTGTGGTGAAATGTTCAGCAATGCGGCAACGGCGGGCAGCGAAAGGCTTTCATCGCGGTAGATTCGGTCCTCCCGCATTAGCCGGTCCAGCGTGTCGAGCAGGGCGTCGATATCGAGACCGCCGAGGGTCGAAGTGGCATAGGTCGCTGCGGCGGCCTGCGAAAAATCCTCCACGATCGTCGGGAAAGCCAGCAGCGCCGCCGTGACGAGCACGAGTCCGAGACCAATCGCGAAGGCGTAGCTGATATGAAACGCCGACAGGCTGACGTACGGCACAGACAAACCGACGAGCAGGACGAGCACGGCAAGCAGCGCGAACATGGTGAAAAAGAAGCGTTCGTGAACGAATCGTCGGCTTTGCTCACGCATGCCGAACACCCGCTGCGCAAACCAGATCGAATAGCCGGCTCCGACAAGGAAGGCGATGTTCACAGCGACCGGTGCCGGAATGAACTCACCGGCTACCAGCGGGATCGCGTGAACCGCGTCCACGGGGTGCAGGTCTCTTTCCGGCATCAGCAGCGAACGGCTGAAAAAGAAAAACGCGATCGGCGTCAGGATCAGCAGCCGCACATAGGTCGCCGAGTCGATCAGCGACAGCCCCACGGAAAGGAACGCATAGTGGTAGCCCTGCAACGCAGCCAGCGCGAGCAACAACGCGGTGCAGGAGACCCGCGAGAGCACCGACTTGCGCATCTCACGCAGAAAAAACAGGTAGTCGACCAGCAGGACCACCGCCGAAATTACGGAAAAGCCGATAACGAACGTCGCGGCAATTTCAATCATAGTGCCAGTTTATCGACGACCCGCCGCCCCTGAAAGGCGCAAATTCAAGGCGACTCGGTAGCGAGCTCGTGCGGTTTCGGGTCCGGCCTCGGGATGACGTGCACGCTGCCGTCGATGTCGAAACGCAAGCCGGGATTACCGAAGTCCTGTTCGCTGAGTTCGCGCGTCATGCGCAGCGCACGCGATGACGGGTCGATGCTCGGGCCGGCGGGGCGCAGCTGGCGAGTCGAGACGATGTGACCTTCGATGAACTCGCCGCTGTCGTCCAGCGTTGCCAGCAGCAGCGGTGCGACACCTTTGATGCCGGCGACGCTGATGCCGTAGTAGGTGGCGAAATTGCCCAGGCTGTAGGCGATCAGCCTGCCCTTGTAGCGCTCCATGCCGCGGACCACGTGCGGGCCGTGCCCGAACACGAGATCGGCGCCGGCGTCGACCATCAGGCGTGCAAAATACACGACGTCGCCGCGTGGCTCGTTGTAGTACTCCTCCTCGACAAACGGCAGTCGCGTGTGCGCCTCGCCCTCGGCGCCGCCGTGAAAGGAGACGACCACGATGTCGTGCATGGCGGCGAGCGCACGCACGCGCATCTCCGACAAGGCGTAATCGAGCAGCATGTTGGAGTTTTTGGTCACCGCGAATGCGATGAAACCGATCGACACGCCGTTGACGTCGATGCGGGTGGTGGTGCCGTCCCGCCCGGAGTGCCCAATGCCGACAGCGTTCATCGCTTGCATCGTGGCATCGCGACCGTCTTCTCCGAAATCGCGCGCGTGGTTGTTGGCCAGCGACATCAGGTCGAAACCGGCGGCCTTGAAATGCCCCGCGTAGCGCGGCGGCGAACGGAACAACCAGCAGGCGCGCGGGTTGCTGCAGGGCTTGCCGGGCTCGCCGCCGGCCAGCAGCACGCCCTCGAGATTGCCAATCGCGACATCAGCACCCGACAGGTAAGGCCGCACCTCGGCAAGGAAACTCACGGCGTCGTCGTCGGGCAGGCGATTGTCCGGGAAGTCCGTGCCGATCATCATGTCGCCGACCATCGCAAACGAGACCTGTACGGGTGGCGGTGGCTCCGGCGGCGGTTCGGGCGTCGGTGGTGGTTCTGCCGGCGATGGCAGCGGTTCCGGTTCGACCGGCGACGGCGCCTCCGGCGCGACGCCACAGGCGGCAAGGGCCAGGGCCAGCAGCGTGACCGCGAGACGACGCATCAGTCGGCGGACTTGGGCAGTACGTCGATGCCGGCTTCGTCGAGCTGACGCAGGATCAGGTTCAGCCGATCGAGGTCGGAGATCGGTCCGATGAAGGTGCGGTAACGGACGTCACCGTTCACCCGGGCGCGAACGACTCGCGATTCGATGCCAAGAAAACCCAGCTCGGCTCGTCGTCGCTCAGCGTCGGGCTTGCGGCTGAACGACCCGGCCTGCAGGTAGTAGGTGCCTTCCTCTTCAATAGCCCGGGTCGATGTGCCCGTGCGGCTGCTGCCGTCGTCGCTTTCACTCAACTCGGAGTCGGGTCCGACCTTCATCTTCTTTAGCAGGTCGTAGAAGGCGAAACGTTCTTCCTCCTCAGACTCATCACTGACGTCATCCGTGCGGGTGGCCGGTGTGGGCACTGTCGGTTCGCGCGCTGTCTCCACGGGAGCAGATACCTGCACAACGGGTTCGGGGACCTGGCGAAACCAGATCGCTGCCGCGACCGACAAACCGATCGCAAGGCCGAACATCATCCAGATCCACCCCGGCCAGCTGTCGTCCGACTTGCGGCGAGATCGTTTGCGTTTACGCGCCATTACATCGAGTTCGGAGCTGACACACCCAGAATATCCAGGCCTGCCGCCAGTACGACGCTTGTTGCCGCGCACAGATACAGGCGCGCATCACGCAGGGCGACATCGTCGACGATGAACTGGTGCGCGTTGTAATACGTGTGGAAATCGTTGGCCAGGTCGCGCAGGTAGTGCACCAGCGTCTGCGGCGCGCGGTTGGTCGCCGCTGTCTCGAGCATCTCCGGGTAACGGCTCAGTGCCGTCATCAACGCGCGCTCCTGCGGCTCAGCAAGCCGACCGAGGTTGTCCTTGCCGTTGGACTGCTCCCAGCTTTCATCGTCAGCGCGCAGCTTGGCGAACACCTGCGCGATGCGCGCGTGCGCATACTGAATGTAGTAAACCGGGTTGTCGTTGGATTCGGACTTCGCAACGTCCAGGTCGAAGTCGAGGTGTTGGTCGTTCGAGCGCGAGACATAAAAGAAGCGTGCGGCGTCGTTGCCGACCTCCGCGCGCAGGTCGCGCAGCGTGTCGAACTTGCCGGAGCGGGTCGACATCTGCACTTTCTCGCCGTTGCGATACAACACCACAAACTGCACCAGCTTCACTTCCAGATCGTCGCCGTCGTAGCCCATCGCCGTGAGCCCCGCTTTCACGCGGGTGACGTACCCGTGGTGGTCGGAACCGAGGATGTCGATCAGGTAGTCAAAGCCACGTTCGCGCTTGTCAAAGTGGTAGGCAATGTCGGAGGCGAAGTAGGTTTTGACACCGTTATCGCGGACAACAACGCGGTCCTTCTCATCGCCGAAGTCCGTGGCCTTGAACCAGGTCGCGCCGTCCTTCTCATACAGCATGCCGCGTTCCTGCAGCACGGCCAGCGCCTTGTCGATGCGGTCCGTCTTGGTCAGGCTCTGCTCGGAGAACCAGCGGTCGTAGTGCACGCCAAACTCGGCGAGGTCGTCTTCAATGTCGTCACGGATGGTGTCGAGCGCCTGCTGGCGAACGCGATCAAAGCCGTCTTCGCCAAACGCGCTCTTGGCATTTGCGATCAACGCCTCGATGTGGGCTTCCTTGTCACCGTCGGGCGCATCCGCCGGAGCGTCTGCAAACATCTGCTCGACCGTGACCGTGCCGATGCCGGTGGTTTTCAGGTTGGCGGCGATGTCGAGGATGTACTCACCCTTGTAGCCGGCGTCCGGAAAAGACGGCAGGGTCTGGCCCTGTTTTTCCAGCCAGCGCAGGCAAACGCTTGCGCCGAGAATGTCCATTTGCCGGCCCGCGTCGTTGACGTAGTACTCACGGTGTACCGGCAGACCCTGGGTCTCGAGCAGGTTGCCTACCGTTGCGCCGAAGGCTGCATGGCGACCGTGGCCCACGTGCAGCGGTCCGGTCGGGTTCGCGGACACAAACTCGAGCAGGATGCGCGGCGACTGTTTCGGCGGCTTGCGGCCGTAATCATCGCCCTGGCGAAGAATCGTTGAGAGTTCACCGTGGAAGGCCTCGGCACTCAGGTGAAAATTGATAAAGCCGGGCCCGGCGATATCCACTTTTTCCAGCAGCTTGTTGTCACCGATGTGTTCAACGATTTCGCCGGCCAGGTCGCGCGGACTGCGTCGTGCCGGCTTGGCCAGCCGCATCGCCAGGTTTGACGCGAAGTCACCGTGGCTTGAGTCACGCGTACGTTCGATGGTCGTGGCGACATCGATACCTTGCAGGACAGCCCGGATTTCGGGCAAATCGGACAGTGCAGACTCGAGCGCCTGCGCGATGATGGACTTCATGCTGGGTTAAATGCGGGGCTTTTTGAGGGTCGCAGAGTCTACAGGAGTTCGATCGGGTCCACATCCACCGACCAGCGCACCCGGCGCGCCTCCGGCAGGTCCTCGAGCGCCCGTCGCGAGTGCGCCAGAGCGTGGTGCAGCAGGGCACGGTCGCTGCTCTGCAGCAGCAACTGGACGCGATGTCGGCCGGCGCGCCGCGCCATCGGTGCGTCGACCGGTCCGAGCACGGTCAGACCCTTAAATCTCGCGAATCGCTGGCGTGCTCGCTCCAGGAATCGCAACGCATCCTCGCGTCGATGTGCCGATGCCCGCAGCAGGGCGAGACGCGAATAGGGTGGCCAGTGCAGCTGCTCGCGAACCGTGAGCTCGTCGCCGGCAATGCCGGCATAGCCGCCCTCGATCAAGCGCTGCCAGAACGCGTGCTCTGGAAACGCGGTTTGCACCAGCACCTCGCCGGCACGCTGTTCACGGCCGGCACGGCCGGCCACCTGCACAATGGACTGCGCCATGCGTTCGCCGCTGCGGAAGTCGGTGCCGAACAGGCCCTGGTCCGCATTGACGATGCCGACCAGCGTCAGCTTCGGGAAGTGGTGGCCTTTGGACAGCATTTGGGTGCCGACGAGGATGTCGGCATCGCCGCCGATCGCCGCCTCCAGGGCTTCACCGATGGCACCCTTGCGCTGCACGCTGTCGCTGTCGATACGTTTGATGACGGTCTGCGGGAAGCGAATCTTAAGCGCATCCTCGAGTCGTTCCGTGCCCTCGCCGAGCGGCCGCAAGGCGCTGGATCCGCAGTCTGAACAGGATGGATCGATCGGCCGACTGGCGCCGCAGTGATGACAACGCAGTTGCTGCTGGCGCTGGTGCACGGTCATCCGAGCGTCGCATCGATGACACTCGGCCACGTGACCGCAGTCGCCACAAATCAGGGTCGGCGCGAAGCCGCGACGGTTGAGGAACAGCAGCGCTTGCCCGTCGTCGTCAAGGTGCCTGGCCACGGCGTCGAGCAGGGCATTGCTCAAGCCGTCAACGCCCGGGTCGCGCGTTGTATCGAGCAGCCGGATGCGCGGCGGTTTGGCGCCACCGGCACGTACGGGCAGCGGCAGCCGCGTGTAGCGCCCTTGCTGGCACTGCCAAAGTAGCTCCAGCGACGGCGTTGCCGATCCCAGAACCACCGGCACCGCCGCGCGCTTCGCGCGTGCAATGGCGAGGTCCCGCGCGGAGTAGCGCAGACCCTCCTGTTGTTTGAGCGATGGGTCGTGTTCTTCGTCAACGATGATCAACCCCGGATTGTCCAGCGGCACAAACACCGCGGAGCGGGTGCCGACCGCAAGCGGCGCACTGCCCTCGCGTGCCCGTCGCCAGGCATCCAGGCGTTCGTTGTCGGTGAGCGCGGAATGCAACAGAGCCGGGCGAAAGCCCAAGCGGTGTTCGAAGCGGCTGACGAGCTGGGGTGTCAGGCCGATCTCCGGCACCAACACCAGCACCTGCTCGCCGCGCTGAAGCGTCGATTCGATCAGCTGCAGATAAACCTCGGTCTTGCCGCTGCCGGTCACACCGTCAAGAACGAAACAGCCGAACCCCTGGCCGGAGCCGACGGCGTCAACGGCCCGTTGCTGGTCCGTGTTCAGCTCGGGGCCGGCCTGAGGGTTCAGAGTCGGCTGTCGGTTTGACGTGATCGCATCGAAACGCTCGACCAGGCCGCGTTCAATCAGCGCTCTTGCGGCCGGGCGCCAATGGTCCTCGGTGGTGTTGAGGGCGGTCGCCGACACGCCGTCATCGCCGGCGGCTGCGAGTTTGTCGTACAGGGCTTGCTGCTTGGGTGCCCGGCGGAGGCGCTCGCCGGCCGCGACACAGGCACGAAAATGCTCGACGCGCTCCTGCAGCGGTCGACCCTGGCGCAACGGAGCGGGCAGCGCTGCGGCAACCACTTCGCCAATCGGGTGGTGGTAGTAGTCGCTGCAAAATCTCAGAAGCCACAGGTCGTCGTCCGACAACAGCGCGTCGTCGTCGAGCACATCGATCAGGGATTTGAGCTTTTTTATGTCAAATTCGCTGGAGTTTGCTGTCGACAGCACCACACCCACCTGTTCACGCCGGCCAAAGGGCACGCGCACGCGGCTGCCGACCGCCGGCGGGCTGCCGTCGATGCGATAGTCGAATTCCCGCGACAACGGCACGTTGACGGCGATTTTGGCAATGGATGGGCCGGTCATGCTCTCTGGTGTCAACCGGATCGTGGTCGACGCGTTACTAGGGGTGTACACGTTAATCGGAGCCGGACCGGAGTCAAGCTGACGGCCCCAAAAGGGTGAATGAATGGACGCTTTCAACCCCGCTCTTGCGGTATCGTGCGAGGAGCACGACGACGGAGCGAACACGCTGCAGAATCTAGACGAGTTAAATCGTTTTCTCGCCGATATTGAGCGTCGTGCGCTGCGTTATGCAGAGATTGCCGTGCGCGATCGCGACGATGCGCTGGACCTCGTGCAAAACGCGATGATCAAGCTGGTGCGCAATTACGCGAACAAGCCGGAGGCCGAATGGTCGCCGCTGTTCTACCGGATTCTGCAAAACGGGATACGGGATTTTCACCGACGCCAGGCGGTACGCGGGCGCGTCATGGCCTGGTTCGGTCGCGCCGGTGACGATGAGCCGGCGTATGATCCGGTGGAGCAGGCGGCCGATCCGGCGGGCCGGACGCCCGAGGAGTCCGTCAAGACCGGTGAAGCGATGACGGCGCTGGAGCAGGCGCTGAACGCGCTGCCGGCGCGTCAGAGAGAGGCTTTTATGCTGCGCAACTTCGAAGGCCTCGACGTTGCGGGAACGGCAACGGCGATGGGCTGCAGTACGGGCAGCGTTAAGACACACTACTCGCGGGCGGTACACAGTCTGCGAGCTACCTTGGGAGAACACTGGTCATGAGTGAGGAACTCAGCCGAAAAGCGAAACAGCTGTTTGACGACAGTGTCGATGGCCTGGATGCCGCGACCTTGTCGCGCCTGAATCGCGGACGCCAGGAAGCCCTGGCGAGCGCCGGCCGACGCGGATCGCTGATACGCTGGGCGCCGGCCGGCGGCCTGGCAACCGCAGCGATTGTGGCGGTTGTGCTGGTGCAGTCGCCCACGGTCGTGGACACGCCGCCGGGCAGCACCGCGGCGGACTTCGAGATTCTGCTGGGCGAGGACAGTCTCGACATGCTCGAGGACCTCGAGTTTTACGATTGGCTCGACAGCGCGGATGCCGGGAGTGATGCAGACCTGGGCTGATCTGGGCGTCGCCTTGCTGTTGCTCGCCAACCCGACGGAGCCGGCCGAGGAAGACGCTGAGGTCGAGACGGACATGGCGTTCCTTGAGTACCTCGGCAGCTGGGACGAATCGGATGAGGACTGGTTGTTGTTCGACGAGCTTGATGAATCGGCGGACGATGAGCCCGAGAAAGACACCGACAGCGGTGAAGAGAAAGACGATGAACGTTAGAGCACTGTTACTGGTATTCCTGCTGATGGGTACGGCGGCCGTGGCCGACGATGTCCCGTGGGACAGCCTGACGGCTGACCAGCAGAAGGTGCTGAGCTCGTTCCGCGAAAACTGGAGCGAACTGCCGGCCGAACGGCGCGAACGGCTGGCCAGTGGTGCCGCGCGCTGGTCGTCGATGACACCGCAGCAGCGAGAAGCCTCGAAGCAGCGTTTCGGCCGCTGGCGCGCCCTCGGCGATGAGCGTCGGCAGCTGATCCGCGAGCGCTACGAGGTCTACCGCAGCCTGCCGCCGGAGCAGCAGCGCCGCATCCGGGAGAACTTCAAACGTTTCCAGGGGATGAACCAGGAGCGTCGTCGTATGCTGCGCGAGCGCTGGCAGAAAATGTCGCCGCAGGAGCGCGAAAGCATGCGGGAGCGGCTGCGAGAGCGTCGTGAGCAGCGTCGCAACCGGGCCCAGCAACGCCAGTAATCCGCCGTGTTCACGGCCGGTGTTCACAAAACCGAACACTGCGATACAAAAATTGACACCATCTGCAGCCCCGGCCGTGCTTGAATCGCGCGTGCCAGCCACAACTGTGACTGACACGCGCTAGCTGCTACAATTGCGCGGATTCGAGAAAAATCGTCGCCCGCCCGGTCCCGGAGCGGTCGTCACTACCGGAGAAGCTCTTCATGAAGATCGGTGTCCCGAGAGAAATACACGCCGGCGAAAAACGCGTTGCGACCACGCCTGAGGTGGCTGTTCAGCTGCAAAAACTGGGTTTTGAGGTCGCGATTGAAGCGGGTGCCGGTGAGGCAGCCAAATTCAGTGATGCTGCCTACACAGAGGCCGGCGTCACCATCGCTGATTCTGCAGACGCGATCTGGAACGACAGTGACATCGTTCTGAAAGTCCGCGCGCCGGAAGGCGATGAGCCGTCGAAGCTCAGCAAGGAGCAGACCCTGATCAGCTTTGTCTGGCCCGGCCAGAACCCCGAGTTGCTGGAGAGCATGACGCAGACGGGCGCCACGGTCATGGCCATGGACAGCGTGCCGCGCATTTCGCGCGCGCAGAAAATGGATGCCCTGAGCTCCATGGCCAATATTGGCGGCTACCGCGCCGTCGTCGAAGCGTCGCAGCACTTTGGCCGCTTCTTTACCGGCCAGATCACGGCGGCGGGCAAGATTCCGCCGGCCAAGGTGCTGGTGATCGGCGCCGGTGTTGCCGGTCTTGCAGCGATCGGTGCCGCACGCAGCATGGGCGCTATCGTCCGTGCGTTCGACACTCGCCCCGAGGTCAAAGAGCAGGTCGAAAGCATGGACGGCGAATTCCTGATGCTCGACTTTGACGATGAGGACGGCTCCGGCGAAGGCGGTTACGCCAAAGTGATGAGCGAGGAGTTCATCAAGGCGGAAATGGCCTTGTTCGCCGAGCAGGCCAAAGACATCGATATCATCATTACGACCGCACTGATTCCGGGCAAACCGGCGCCGAAGCTGATCACCGCCGAGATGGTGGAGTCGATGAAAGACGGCAGCGTGATTGTCGATCTCGCGGCCGAACAGGGCGGCAACTGCGAGCTGACCGAACCCAACGAGGTTGTGGTCAAGCACGGCGTCACGCTGATCGGCTACACCGACCTGCCGAGCCGTCTCGCGACTCAGTCCAGCCAGCTGTACGCCACCAACCTGCGTCACCTGCTGACAGACCTGACACCGGAAAAAGACGGCGTCATCAACGTCGACATGGAAGACGAGGTTATTCGCGGTGCGACGATTTGCCTGAACGGCGAGACGACGTGGCCGCCACCGGCGCCGAAGCTCAGCGCTGCGCCAAAGCAGGCCGAGCCTGCCCCGGCGCCTGTTGAAGAGGCCGACGAGACACCGTCGTTTATGGGCCCCATCATCGCCATGGGCATCGGTGGCCTGGCATTGCTGGGACTGGGCGCGGTCGCGCCGCCGTCCTTTATGGCGCATTTCACCGTGTTCGTGCTGGCGTGTTTCGTCGGTTACATGGTGATCTGGAATGTCACACCGGCGCTGCACACGCCGCTGATGAGTGTGACCAACGCCATTTCGAGCATCATCATCATCGGCGCACTGGTGCAGATCAGTTCGGCCGACAAGCTCATCATGTGGATCGCCGCATTTACCGTGCTGATCACAAGTATCAATATCGCCGGCGGCTTCGCGGTTACGCGTCGCATGCTCGACATGTTCCGGAAGTGAGGTCGACATGCTGAGTCCTGGAATCGTCACCGTCGCGTACATCGCGGCCACCATCCTCTTCATCCTCGCCCTCGGCGGCCTGTCCAACCAGGAGACCGCGCGACGCGGTAACTGGTACGGCATCGTCGGCATGACCATCGCGATTCTCGCGACGGTGTTCGGTGTGGTTACGGCCAACTACGTCCAGCTGATCACGTCACTGTTGATCGGCGCCACCATCGGCATCGTCCTCGCACAGCGCGTGCAGATGACACAGATGCCGGAGCTGGTCGCCATCCTGCACAGCCTGGTCGGTGCCGCGGCGGTATTCGTCGGCTTTGCCTCCTTTATGGACCCGACCTCGTCGTACACCGGTGTTGAGAAGACCATCCACAACATCGAGATTTACATCGGCATCCTGATCGGTGCCGTCACCTTCTCGGGCTCGGTTATCGCCTTCGGCAAGCTGTCGGGCCGCATCGGCGGCAAGCCACTGCTGTTGCCGGCACGTCACTGGCTGAACCTCGGACTGCTGCTCGCGTCGATCTGGTTCGGCGCCGAGTTTGTGTCGCAGGCGGCGGCCGGCGACGGTATGAACCCGCTGCTGGTCATGACGGTGATCGCGCTGCTGTTCGGTATTCACATGGTCATGGCGATTGGCGGCGCCGACATGCCGGTTGTTGTTTCCATGCTGAACAGCTACTCCGGATGGGCCGCATCGGCGACCGGTTTCATGCTGTCCAATGATCTGCTGATCGTAACCGGCGCGCTGGTCGGTTCGTCCGGTGCAATTCTGTCCTACATCATGTGTCGCGCGATGAATCGCAAGTTCCTGAACGTCATTGCCGGCGGCTTCGGCACCGGCGGCGGCACGGCCGCGGCTGGCGGCGACGAGGAGCAGGGCGAGGTTGCGCCGATCGAGGCCGAGGAGACAGCCGGCCTGCTCGAAAGCGCGAAGGAAGTCATGATCGTGCCCGGTTACGGTATGGCCGTGGCGCAGGCGCAGCACACGGTGAACGACATCACCCGTGTCCTTCGCGACAAGGGGGTTAACGTTCGCTTCGGAATCCACCCGGTGGCTGGCCGCATGCCCGGCCATATGAACGTCCTGCTCGCTGAGGCGAAGGTGCCTTACGACATCGTCTTCGAGATGGACGAGATCAACGAGGACTTCCTGGACGTCGACGTCTCTATCGTGATCGGCGCCAACGACATCGTTAATCCCTCGGCGCAGGAAGTGCCGGACAGCCCGATCGCCGGCATGCCGGTACTCGAAGTCTGGAAGGGCAAGACCACGATCGTCATGAAGCGCAGCATGGCCACCGGTTACGCTGGCGTGCAGAACCCGCTGTTCTTCAAGGACAACACGCGCATGCTGTTCGGCGATGCGAAGGACATGCTCGACGCGGTCCTGAAAGCGCTGCGTTAGTCTTCGACCTTGATGCCCGCGGCGGACACAGCTTCTTCCTGTGCCTGCCGCGTGGCCAGGTTGACCTCGGCGAGCGTTGCCAGCAACGCGACGATGATGACCAGCATGGTCAGGATGAACAGGCCGGCCACCAGGTTGTTGAGATCGGCCTGGATGTACTCGGCGACAAACAGCACGCTGACCAGAACACAGATGATGAGCGCACTCGCGACGCTGAACTGGATCGCCCGATTCACGTAGCGAATTCGTTTGTGCAGGATCAGCAGCTCGGCCCGGCAGGCTTCGGCCGTTTCTGCTTTTGAGCAGTCTTCCAAGCGATTTCCGATGACGCGTTTGCGATCGATAATCCGACCCAGCCGGATCGACAGCATGTTCAACAGGCCAGCGATACCCACAAGCAGGAACACGGGAGCCACGGCGACCTGGATCGCGATGATGTTGGTAGTTGTCGTCATGCCTGGAGCGCAAGCGGGTCGTTCAGGATAACACGACGCGGCCCTGTGCAAAGCCGCCCGTCCGGCTTCGTGCCGCGGCTTGAATACGCACGGTCACGACGCGGTAATACACCTTTGGAATACTCCGCACCGGATGCCGGAGTGCCGGTTGATTTTTTGCATCACTCCTGCAAACTACCCTCACGCAGTCGGACAGGAAGCGACTGCGAACGACGCAACGGGGTGTGTCTATGCTTGCAGGAATCGCCACCGAATTGTCGCAGCAGGTTCTGCGAACGGACGTTGCCGGTATGCCACTGGAGTGGATCGATTACCGGGAGGCAGTGCGTCTGTACCACGCGGACCAGGTCGCTTATGACTGCGGCACTTTGCTTTACACCGTCTTCGGCGGGTATTGCAGTCTCTCCGGTGAACGCAGCACGGTCGAGGTTAACTCGATCATCGCCACGCACGGCACCAGCAAGAGTCTCTCCTCGAATCGCGACAAATACATCCCTCCGCTGAACAACCGCACCTTGTTCAAGCGCGACGCCAACATCTGTCTGTACTGCGGGAATCGCTTTCCCACGCGTGACCTGACACGTGACCATATTATTCCGGTGTCGCAGGGCGGGCTGGACAAGTGGAGCAATGTCGCGACCGCGTGTCGTCGGTGTAACAACTTCAAGGGCGGGCGCACGCCGGAGCAGGCGCACATGGAGCTCATCGCCGTTCCGTTTACACCCACTTACGCCGAATACATCTACCTGAAGGGCCGCCGGGTGCTGGCCGACCAGATGCAGTACCTGCTCGCGCATATTCCGCGATCGAGTCCGCTGCACGCGCGCCTGTCCGATCACCTGGTGAGTGGCCAAGAGATTATCGACTCGCATTTTCACGACCACTAGACCGTTTCCGGGTTTTCACCTACCCGGCGTTTGGCGTATCTTGGTTTCTCGCACCCGGCCAGGCCGGCCTGCGTCTGCTACCCCGAGCTCCAGACTGAACCCGCTGATTACGAGGTGATCCCGATGGTCGCTGCCCGTTCCGCTGTCATTTTCTTCGTCGTTTGTTTACTTGCCCTGCCGGCTAAAGCGCAACAGCTGGATGCCGAGCAGTCCGACCCGCGCACGATGGGCTGGATGCAGGGCTTCCCACCGCCGGACGACAAGCTCATCATGCAGCCGGATGCGAATTACTTCAGTTTTCCAAAGCTGCGCTGGAGTGTTTGCCATCTGCGTGAATTCCTGCCGACCGAGGAGGTCAGTCGAGGCATCGGTGCGCCGGTGCCGCTCGACTACGCACTGGATGAGGAGGCGATCGACGCCCTGACGTTCACGCCGCTGGACAGCGATGACACGATGACCTGGAAGGCGTCGCTGGCTGCGAACTACACCGACGGCATGCTGATCCTGCACAAGGACCGGATTATTTATGAACGGTATTCGGGTTGCCTGAGCGAGACCGGCAAACACGCTGCGATGTCGATGACCAAGTCGATGACCGGCCTGCTCGCCGAAATCCTTGTCGCCGAAGGTGAGCTCGATGACACGGTGCTGGTGTCCACGATTGTGCCCGAGCTTGCGGACAGCGCATTCGGCAATGCGACGGTTCGCCAGGTCATGGACATGACGACCGGCCTGAAATACAGCGAAGACTACGCGAACCCGAACGCGGATATCTGGGTCTACTCGGCCGCCGCGAGCCCGCTGCCGAAGCCGCAAGGCTACGACGGTCCCAACGGTTACTTCGAATACCTGCAGACCGTGCAGCCCCTGGGCAATCACGGCGACGCGTTCCACTACATGACGATCAACACGGATACGCTGGGCTGGATCGTGTCGCGCGTCACGGGTAAAGCGGTGTCGGAGCTGTTCGCTGAACGCATCTGGAGTCGTATGGGCGCAGAGCAGGCGGCGTACATGACCGTCGACGGGCTGGGCACACCGTTCGCCGGTGGTGGCCTGACCGCCGGTCTGCGCGATCTCGGCCGAATTGGCCTGATGATGCTGAATGACGGCAAGATCAACGGCCAACGGCTGGTGCCGAAGAAGGCGATCAAGAGCATACGCCGAGGCGGCAGCCAGGAGGCCTTTGCCAAGGCTGGCTATACAACCATGCCGGGCGGCAGCTATCGCGGTATGTGGTGGCTCTTCCACAACGAGAATAAAGCGTACGCGGCGCGCGGTGTTCACGGCCAGACGATCTACATCGACCCGGCAGCTGACATGGTGATTGTTCGCTTTGCCTCGTTCCCGGTCGCAAAGAACGCGATGATCGACCCGACATCGCTGCCGGCCTACCAGGCGGTCGCGGATTACCTTACGTCAGGTCGGTAGGGTGCGCAGTGGCAAGACACTGGCGGTCGCCCTGCTGGCATTGTCGCCAGCGGCCGTCGCGGACATGGTGTTTATGAAGAACGGCGACCGGATCAGCGGCGAAGTTAAGCGCATCTGGGACGGCGATCTGTTCATTGACCCCGAGTACGGTGACGAATTCTCGGTGGAGCTCGCACAGGTTCTGCGAATCGAGTCCGATCGCGAATTCGAGGTCGAGCTTCCCGACCACAGTGAAATCACCGGGCGGTTTTCCACCAACGCCCAAGGTGATCCCGTGTTTCTTTCAGAATCAAGCAGCCGGCCGCTGACCCCGCAGGACATCGAGGAGCTGGAGGAACCCGAGGACTTCTTCGACTGGAGTCTTCGATCGGACCTTTCGTGGAGTCTGTCACGCGGTAACACGCGAACGGACAATCTGCTGTGGCAGGCGGACGGCAACATCAAGCTGGGTGACCATCGCCACGAGCTCGATCTGCGGTACGACCGACAGGAACAGGAGTCTGTGCTGAACAAAGAGCAGCAGAACGCACTTTACCTGTACAGCTGGTTTTTCACGGATCCCTGGTTTTTCGCAGCTGGTGTCGGCTATGAGCGCGATCCGATTCGCGGCCTCACCAGCCGCATCACGCCCGGCCTGGGTCTTGGCTACCAGGTGTTCGAGGATGCCAATCGTCTGCTCGAAGTGTCGCTGGCGGCGGTGCAGGTGCGCGAATCCATTGGCGGAGAGAGCAACGAATCCACCGCCGCTCGCTGGCAACTGACCTTTCGACGGGACGTCACGTCGGACCTCGAGTTCTTTCACGATCACCTTGTGCTGTCGAATCTCGACGGTCGCGACAACCTGGTCGCGGACACCGAGACCGGCATTCGCTGGGAGATCTGGTCGGACGTGTTTTTCAACGTCCAGCTCAACTGGAACTGGGAGTCCGACCCCGCGCTCGGCAATGAACAGGAAGACCTGACCTACGCACTGGGTCTCGGCCTGGAGCTGGACTGAACGCCGTCGCCAACGCGAAGCCGGCAAATCGCCCGGTCGAGGGTATAATCGACGCATGCAGTACCTGATCGACGCCAGCGTCTACGTTTTCCGGGCGTACTACTCGATGCCGGACGACATGGTGGACGGCGACGGTAATCCCGTTAATGCCTTTTACGGTTTTTCCCGTTTCCTCGCTGACTTTGTCGAGCGGGTGAAGCCGGATCACCTCGCTGTGTGTTTCGACGAAAGCCTCGCGACCTCGTTTCGCAATGACATTTACCCGGCCTACAAAGCCAATCGCGAACCCGCCCCGGAGGAACTTAAGCGGCAGTTCATTCAATGCCGTCGATTCACCCGGGCGCTGGGTGTGATGGAGCTTGCCAGTCCGGACTACGAAGCGGACGACCTGATCGGCACGCTCGTTTACCAGGGTCGCAGGGAAGGTCGCCCCTCGACGATTGTCAGTCGGGACAAGGATCTTGCCCAGCTACTGACCGAGGACGATGTGTTCTGGGATTTCACCGGCAAGGGACAGATTCACTACCAGCAGGTGCCGACGGTGTTTGGCGTCTGGCCGGAGCAGATCGCCGATTTTCTCGCACTGGCCGGCGATGCCGTGGACAACATCCCCGGCGTTCCCGGTGTCGGAAAAAAGACAGCTGGTGCGCTGCTGGACCACTTCGGCAGCCTGGAAACGCTGTATGACAACCTCGATCGTGTGCACGAAGTGGAGGTGCGTGGCGCAAAGTCTCTGGGTGCCAAGCTGGAGCAACACAAGGAGAACGCGATGCTGTCTCGCCGGCTGACAGGCATCGCCTGCGATGTGCCCATTGATGACACCGAATCGCTGATTCGACCCAGCGGTCCCAGACTCGGTGAATTGAATGCCCTGTTCGACGAAGCGGATTTCGGCATGGCGCTGCGCAGGCAGGTCGAACGAGTCGCCGACATTTATCGGTAAGTTTCCGTGTTTGATCTCAACGCGATAGACACTGAGCTGAGCCGGCTCGGGCTGGGTTCGGTCAAACAGGTCTCGCAGCTGGGCGGTGGCGACACTACCGGCGGCTACCACCTTGCCTGCGACCAGGGGGACGTCTTCATGAAGTCCGGTCCGGCGTCTTACCAGGACATGTTCGACGCCGAAGCCGACGGCCTGCGTGAACTCAGCTCCGCGGGCGCAATTCGCGTCCCGCGCGTCCTCGGCTGGGGGCGCGCCGGCGGTTCGGCGTTTATCGCGCTGGAATTCTTGCCCCTTGACGCGGATGCGTCGGCTGCGGACGAGGAGCTCGGTGAGGCGCTGGCGACAATGCACCGCGCCACAAGTGACAAGCATGGCTGGCATCGTCACAACACGATCGGACTTACGCCGCAGCCAAACCCGCCGACGCCCGACTGGATCGACTTCTTCGCCAGCCATCGCCTGGAACACCAGCTGCGCATTGCCTACGCCCGTGGGCACGACGGCGTTCTCGTCTCGTTCGGGCAACGCGTGCTGGACAGGATCGCTGACTTTTTCACCGCTTACGCGCCGTCGCCGTCGCTCCTGCACGGAGATTTGTGGAGCGGCAATCGAGCCTGTGTCGCTGGCGAACCGGTGATCTTTGATCCGGCGGTGTACTTCGGCGATCGCGAGGCAGACATCGCCATGACGCAGTTGTTTGGTGGCTTCAAGCCGGGCTTTCTCAAGGCGTACCAGGCGAGCTGGCCGATGGCGGACGGTCACGAGGTGCGTTCAGACCTGTACCGCCTGTACCACGTGCTCAATCACCTGAACCTGTTCGGTGGCTCGTACTACGACCAGTCGGTGGCCTTGTGTCGCAAACTGCTGGCCTCAGTTTGAAGACGTGTCGCCGGGAAACGGCTCGTCGGACTCCTCGACGCTGATCGTCTCGCCAAGAAAATCCTCGTCAAACAGGTACAGGTGGGTGCCTTCAGGTGCCACGATAACAGCGCGGGCGCCTTCGAACCCCGGATAGCGGCGGTAGTCGAGCTGTTCACGTTCGACGATATGCGCCAGTCGTTCCGCGTTTTGCAGCTTGAAGCACAGCGAGGTGCCCTCAAGCCCGATGCTCTCGGACAATCCGACCGGGATACCGCCGGCATCAAAACGCATGTGTACCGTGGGTTCCTCACGAATACTCTCGACAACCTGCGTGACCGGCCCCCAGAACCGCGCTGCACGCATTGTGTCGCGAACCGGCAGTGAAATTTCGAAGTGGGTGCCGAGGTAGGCGTCGTCGTCGTCCTCTTCATCGGCGTGGAATGTTCTTGCCTCGACCATGGTCAGGGCATGACCGTCACTGTCGACGACCGCCACTTCATTAAAGCGGTCTTCCTCGAGACGCATCACATCGAAGTTGAAGCCGTGATCGACCATGGATCGCGCATGCTGCGCGAGATCCTGCTGCACAATACACACCGACGGTGAGCGAAACTCGCGATCGTGCAATCCGATATTCAGGACACCATCGCTGACAACCGCGTACTTGTGGCTGTACATGTCGCCGGTGGTCAGTTCACGGAAGCCCAGGTTCTTGTAGAACGACAGCGATTCGAGGATGTCCGGCGTGCGGACGCTGAGTTCGAGAAATTTTCCGACGCCGCTCATTCGTCCGCGCCGAGAGTCAGCGCGCGCTCCCGGGTTTTATCTCGCTCATGGGCAATGTCGCCGGTGCTGTAGTCCGCAGAAGTTTCGAGCCACCCCTGGGCGTGCTGCTGGATAAGCTGCGACAGAAAATCGATATGGTCATCGCGGGCATTCAGGCACGGAATGTAGTGCAGGGACTCCCCACCGGATTCCGTAAACAGCTCCGCGTTTTGCATCGCGATCTCCTCGAGTGTTTCCAGGCAATCCGCCGAGAAACCGGGACAAACGACGTCGAGTCGTTTCAGTCCCTGACCACCGAGTTCTTCGATAGTCTCGTCCGTGTACGGTCGCAGCCATTCAGCGCGCCCGACGCGGGACTGGAAACAGATTATCCAGTCATCGTCATTGAGTTCCAGTGTTTCCGCAACCAGCCTCGCCGTCTTCTGGCACTGGCAGTGATACGGGTCGCCCTTCAGCAGGGTGTCTCTCGGAACGCCGTGAAACGAAAACATCAGTTTGTCACCACGACCGTGGGCATCCCAGTACTCGCGAATACTCGACGCCAGCGCGGCGATGTAACCCCGTTTGTCATGGTAGTGATTGATGAAACGAAATTCCGGTACCCAGCGACGTTTCGACAGGGCCGCTGTGACCGCGTCGAACACCGAGCCCGTGGTCGTGCCCGAGTATTGCGGGTACAACGGCAACAGCACGATGCGCCTCGCGCCCTTGTCGTACAGTTTTTGCAACGCGGTGTCGATCGATGGCGAGCCGTACGACATTCCAAGCGCGACGTGCACGGGGCCGGACATGGCAGACGACAGCCGTTGTTCGAGTCCGCCGGCCATATCTTCGCAAAACCGCAACAGCGGTGACCCGTCGTCGGTCCAGATTTCCTTGTAGGCTTCCGCAGAACGTGAAGGGCGGAAGCGCAGGATGAAGCCGTTGAGGATCAGCCACCAGAGCGGCCGCGGCAGTTCGATCACACGTCCGTCCCAAAGGAACTCTGCCAGGTAACGACGCACAGCCGATGTACTCGGTTCATCCGGTGTACCGAGGTTCACAAGCAGCACGCCGAGCGAGTCGGGATCGCCATGCTTGTACAGGGGGTTGCTGTCGTAAGTGGGCATTTCGTCTGGCTTTATTGGTCAGCCGCAACCCTACTGCAAAGCCCCTTGAGCTGCCAACCGCTATACTCGCGGAATCTGGATCCGGGCTGTAACAAATCATGTCTGAACAAAGCTCTCTCGAGGAAGTGAAAAACACGCCGGCGGGTGAGGCGGACCGCTGGACGCTGATCCGTGACGTCGCGGTGTTACAGGTCAAACTGATCGCCGACGGATTCCGCGACCTCGTGTTAGTGCCCGTATCGCTGGTGGCCGGCATCGTCAGCATTTTTGGCAAGACCAGCGAAGACCGGACCACGTTTTACCGGGTGGTGTGCATGGGCAAGCAGAGCGAACAGTGGATCAACCTGTTCGGCGTCTATGACAACGCGCCTCAGTCGCTGAAGGACGAGTACCGGTTCGACGACGGCGGAATCGACGATCTCGTTAGCAAGGTGGAGACCTTTGTCGTCAACGAGTACCAGAGTGGCAAGGTCACGGGGGCCGCTCGCCAGCATCTTGAGAACGCCTTAAACGAGCTCAAAAAACAAAAACCCGGGATGTGAGCCCCGGGTTTTTGGCGTCTCTCGTGGTTCGTCGACTATGAGTTTTTCTCGACGTCCCTGCCGGACAGCAGATCATCAAAATTGGGCGGTGGATGGTCCGGTCCCATACGACCTTCTTTCAGCCGGTTGACGTAATTCTTGTAAGCACGCATTGCCTGGTAGCCGAACACCCACATGATCGGCAGGTTGGCAAACAGCATCACGCCGGTGCCTACACCCGTCATGTTGTCGAGGTCGGCGTCGGTCTTGATAAAGCCCAGCGTCGCGACGAAAGCCAGCAACAGGAAGATAATCTTGTAGCCCAGCACGGCTTTCTCACCGGCGAGAAATACAACGCCCTGCTCGCCGTAGTAGGACCAGGAAATCATGGTCGAAATGGCAAACAGCCAGGCGGCGATGGTCACCAGCCACATACCCAATCCGGGCGTCACGCTGTCGAAGGCCTTGGCGGTCAGCGTTGCGCCGACGTAGGTGCGGTAGAAACCGCCGTCAACAACCGTCGGTTCGGTGTTGCCTGCGTAAGAGTCCCAGTCGATAACGAAACCGGCGCCGGTGTCGATGACCGTGCCTTCGACCTTGTGACGATCCATGCCGGGCTCGCGTTCGTCGGCGGCCACAATGACCACGGCACGTTCGTCGATACTCCATGCGTTTTCGTCAATTGCTGTGTTCGACAACTCCCAGGCCCCCGCGCTGCCGGACACCATCGGCATTTGTTCAAAATTCACATCCGGACCGCGATTCCAGATGCCCGTGGAGAGGATGATCAGCGCCGTGAAGGTACACACGACCAGCGTGTCGATGAAGGGCTCGAGACCGGCAACGATGCCTTCGCGAACCGGCTCGTCGGTCTTTGCTGCGGAGTGAGCGATCGGTGATGAGCCCTGGCCGGCTTCATTTGAAAACGCAGCGCGCTTCATGCCGAAGAGGAAGGCCGAGGCCGCGGTGCCGCCGATAAAGGCACCGGCCGCATCCGTGGGTGCAAACGCCGACTTCACGATCAAAGCAAACATGGACGGGATTTCGGCAAAGTTGACCGCCAGTACGTAGAAGCCTGCCAGCAGGTACAGCGCAACCATGAACGGCACCAGCGTGGCCGCGACCTTACCGATGCGCTTGATACCGCCGATGATGACGCTGCCGACGATGGCGACCAGCACGATGCCAGTCAGCCACGTGGGTACCGAGAAGTAGGTCTCTGTCAGGTTGCCCACGTTCCAGGCCTGGAACATGTTGCCGCCGGTCATGGTCGAGACCAGCAGTGTGATGCAGAAGATTACGCCGACGGTCCTGCCCAGGCCGGGCATGCCGCGACGTTCCAGCGCCTTTGAAACGACCCACATCGGTCCGCCGTGCGGATTGTCCGGGTCGTCGGTGTTGCGATACAGCATCGACAGCGTGACTTCGGTCAGCTTGATCGACATGCCGAGGAAACCGATCACCCACATCCAGAACACGGCCCCTGGACCCCCAAGGGCGATCGCCAGCGCGACACCGCCGATATTGCCCAGGCCTACCGTTGCCGAGAGGGCGGCGGACAGGGCCTGGAAATGGTTGATAGCGCCCGGGTCGTTGGGATCATCGTATACGCCGCGGATCACCTTTGGCCCGTGCGTCAGGGCGCGAAACTGCGAAAAGCCGCTCCAGATCGTAAACAGGACACCTGTTGCGACGATCAAATAAAGCACGGACTCGTGCCAGAGAATGCCGTTTAACGTTGCCAGAAAGGCACTGAACTCTGCCATGCAGATCCCCCACGATGGATTCCGGTATGCCGGATATTCTTATCAAAGACGCCGGTCATCATCCCGATTGCGGCGGGATGACGCAAGAACGACGAATTATGTCGTGGTGGCTAACGTGGGGCTCAGGCGCCCTCGACGATCGCCGTGACCCCCATCCCGCCAGCCGTGCAAATGGAAATCAGGCCACGCCCGCCGCCGTTTTCGCTCAGGATCTTGGCCAGCGTGCCCAGGATGCGCGCACCGGTTGCAGCGAACGGATGGCCCATTGCGATGCTGCCACCCTTGACGTTCAGGCGCTCCATATCGATCGAACCCATCGCTTCATTCCGGCCCAGGCGTTCACGGCAGAAGGTCTCGTCCTGCCAGGCTTTCAAGGTGGCCAGGGTCTGCGCGGCAAACGCCTCGTGGATCTCGTAAAAATCGAAATCCTGCAGACTCAGGTCCGCCTGCTTCAGCATATCCGACACCGCGTAGGCCGGCGCCATTAACAGGCCTTCCTTGTCGACGTAGTCGACAGCGGCGACTCGCGCAAAGCTCAGGTAGGCGAGGATCGGCAGATTTTTCTTGCGCGCCCAGTCTTCATTGGCGAGCAATACCGCAGCGGCACCGTCGGTCAGCGGCGTGCTGTTGCCGGCGGTCATCGTGCCCTCGCCACTGCGATCGAACACGGGCTTCAGTTTGGCGAGTTTTTCCGGCGTCGTGTCGCGCCGGATGTTGTTGTCTTCTTCACATTCCATGAACGGCACGACCAGGTCGTCGTACCAGCCTTCGTCGTACGCAGCCGCGGCTTTAATGTGACTGAGATAGGCAATGTGGTCCTGGTGCTGACGTTCGATGCCCCATTCCTTCGCGGTCAGTTCGGTGCTTTCGCCCATCGACAGCTGCGTACGCGGTTCGAGTACGCTCGGAAAATCCGGTGCCAGCATGCCCGGGCGAAACTTCGCCAGCGCCGAGAGGCGGCCGCCGAAGCTGCGAGCGGCATTCATCTCCAGCAGCATGTGGCGGAACTTGTCCTTGAACACGATCGGTGCATCGCTGATCGTGTCCGTACCACCGCCGATGCCCGACTCGATCTGGCCGAGTGCGATCTTGTTGCCAACGAGGATGGCGCCTTCGAGCCCCGTACCGCAGGCGCGCTGCAGGTCGACGCCCGGCGTCTGCATGGACAGACCGGAATCGATGGTGCTCTCTCGCGCGAGGTTAAAGTCCCTGGAGTGCTTGATCACAGCACCCAGCGCCACTTCGCCAAGCGTCTGGCCGCGCAGGTCGAACTTGTCGACGACCCCTTTGAGTGCCGCGGTCATCAGTTCCTGGTTGGACACACCCTTATAAACAGAGTGCGACCGGCAGAAAGGAATTCGGGAGCCGCCTACGATGGCGACGCGCCGGGACATTCCGTCGTGCAACATGAAGACTTACTCCGGATGCTGGACGCGCCGAACTTTACACGAAACCGGGTGTGCGCAGAAGCTGATAAAAGTCCCGGCTCCCGACCAATTAACCCTGACAGCATCAAGCCGTCGTGCCATCATCGCCGGCCTTATGCACGACGCCACCCGCACAGATTCCACCACGAGCTACTACCGCGGTGAGACCCGTACGCTGCTCAAGCTGGCGGGGCCGCTGATCGTCAACAATCTGTCGATCGCCGGTATGCAGTTCGCCGATGCGGTCATGGCCGGCAAGCTCGGTGCCGAGGCGCTGGCGGCGGTGGCTGTAGGCAGCAGTGTGTGGTTCATGTTTTTCATGCTGCTGCTCGGCATGATGATGGCGATCTCACCGATCGCTGCACGACATGCCGGCGCGGGGAACGATCACCTGATCGGTCGTTACACACGCCAGGCGCTGTATCTTGCCGTCGCACTGGCGATACCGGTCATCGCCATCGCGCAGTATCTCGTGCCGGGTTTCCTTGCGTTCCTGACGATCGACGACAGCTTCCGCGACATCACCTCCGACTACGTCGCAGCGATCTCCTGGGGTGCGCCGGGCATTTTCATGTTTCTGGCGCTGCGCTTCACCAATGAGGGCATCGGCTTCACCAAGCCGATCATGTGGACGTCGCTGCTGGCGCTGGTCTGCAACGTGTTCCTGAACTGGGTGTTTATCTACGGCAAGCTCGGCGCGCCCGCACTGGGCGCGGTGGGCTGCGGCGTGGCGAGCGCGATCACGATGTGGGTCATCCTGTTTGCGCTGGGTGGCTACATGCTGGTGAATCCGCTCTACCGTCGCTACCAGATTTTTTCGCGCGTCGCACCGTTACGACCGGATGTACTCAAGGAGATCGTCGTTCTCGGTGTACCGATTGCGGTGACTGTCACAGCAGAAGCCGGTTTGTTCAACGCGGTATCCCTGCTGATGGGAACACTGGGCGCGAGCATCGCGGCGGCCCACCAGATTGCGATCAACTTTGCGTCGACGACCTTTATGATCCCGCTGGCAATATCGGCGGCGACAACGGTGAGAGTCGGTTACCAACTCGGTCGCAATGAGCCCGAGAATGCGCGTCGCTCCGGTCTGATCGGCATCGCTATTTGTACCGCGACCATGGTGGTCTCTGCCGGTGTGCTGCTGGTTGCTCGCGATCCGATTGTCAGCATGTACACAACAGACCCGACAGTCACGAGCATCGCCATTTCACTGCTGTTAATGGCAGCGATCTTCCAGGTAGCTGACGGTTTGCAGGTGGGTGCGGCCGGTGCGCTGCGGGGTTACAAAGACACCCGCCTGCCGATGATCATGACGACGTTTTCCTATTGGGTGATCGCATTTCCGCTGGCCTTCATGGCGGCGGTCGTCTGGAAGCTGGAACCGCACTTCGTGTGGAGCGGTTTCGTGGCGGGCCTGTGTATTGCCGCCGTCCTGCTGAGCGCCCGCTTCTACAGGCTTACGCGAACCCCGGACCCAGGCGCTTAGCCCTGACCGAAGCTGGACGCGCCGTCGTCTAAAAACTCGTTCTCTTCGTCCGTGTTCTCTCGGCCGAGCACACGGTTGCGATGCGGGAAACGACCGAACTGTTCGACGATATCGTGGTGCAGCTCCGCGAAGCTGGAAATCGTCAGGAACGTCTCTCGGTAGGTGGGTGTGACCGCTTCGGCGAGCTGGTCGAACAGGGCCACGGACTTCTTCTGCGCCTTGCGCGATTCCGCGTGCTGCAGTGGCATGTAGAAGAACGCGCGCTGTATCGGCGTCAGTCCCTGGTCTTTCTTTTGCAGTGCACCTTCCACGCAGAGTTTTAACGCGGTCGCGTCCTTTTCGAAGGCCTCGGCCTGGCCGCGATAGATGTTGCGACGGAACTGGTCAAGCAGCAGGATCAGTGCGAGACGCCCGCGCGGTTGCTCGGCCCAGTGATCCAGCTCGCCATTGGACGCTCTCTGCACGTCGTCCATGAATTGCTCACGAATTTCCTGGTCGAAGCCCTCGTTTTCGCCAAACCAGGTGTCCATGCGCTGGTCGATCTGCGGTGCGCTCAATGCCTGTTCCCGAAACCAGAAGGACAAGATGGCTTCGATGCGCAGCTGGTCGCCGTCGGCAAAGGTCGACGCCATCGGGTCATCATCAATGGATGTGCTCATCAATCGCTCCGTTTGCGCAAATGCCGCCGGGGGTGGTTTATCGCTCGTTCCCGGGATGCCTGAAGCCTCACGGCAGAGTGCGACCTGGTTCACAGAATCGCCGGCTGTCTCTAAAACGACATTTATGGCTCTCTAGACTCTATCAGTGTTGGCTGGCGCCGACGAGTCGTTCGCCCGGGGAGGGTTCAATGAGAGTTCTACTGTCGCTCGCGATCCTCACATGCCTGGCAGCCTGCGGCGGTCCCGCCAGCAACAGTGAGGAACAGATTCGCGCATGGCTCGCCGCCGGTGAGCAGGCCGCTGAAGACAAGGACCGCGGCGCGCTGATGGACATGGTGTCCTCGTCCTACACGGACGTGAAGGGCAACGACAAGCAGGCCATCGGCAACATGCTGCGCTACATTTTCCTCCGACAGAATCAGGTTGCGCTCATCACTCGCATCGAGTCGTTGGACGTTTTTGACGGCACCGCCGCCGAGGTCACGATGACGGTCGGCATGGCGGGCAGCCGGGCAGGACAACTCGGTTTCAACGCGGACGCGTATCGCTTCGTGTTTGAAATCGAACTGGACGGCAGCGAATGGCAACTGATCTCGGCCCGGTGGGGAGAATTGGGCGAGTCACTGTAGAGGGGTGTCGTATGAAAGGGCATGTCAGGACATTGCTGGTCGTTTGTATGGGGGCGTACATGACCGGCTGCGCGACGACGGCTGAGCTGTTCGGTCAACCGGAGGTCAGCCTCACGGACGTTGCGGTCACGGAAATCGACCTCAAGGGACAGACCTTTGTCCTGAGCTTCGATGTCAGCAACCCGAATCCGTTTCCACTCGCAATCAGCAAGATCGATTACGGTGTCGAGCTTGATGGTCTGCGCTTCGCGAGTGGCGAAACGCATTGCTCGATCAAGGTGCCCGCCGACAGCCGGGAGTCTTTCGAGATAAGCGTTGACCTGAATCTTCTGCAGACTGCGCCGCGCTTGCTGTTCGTTGTTCGCGACGGCGTCCGCAAGGAAATCCCGTACGAGCTGGTCGGCAAGTTTGTTGTTGATGTGCCGACATCGCCGCGCATTCAATTTGAGAATACCGGCAACATCCAGCTGCAGGCCGCCAATTTCTAAGCGGTCGGTTACGCGCGTAACCAAAAGGCCGGAGCTTCAAAACGCCTGAAAAGGCTTCGATTCGCTATCAAAAAGCGACGAATTCCTCCGAATTTCGTCGAATTTCGGCGACCAGCGTCCGCGGGTTGTCAGCGGCTTTCGTTCGTGTCATATACTCAGTCGCTCGCATCGACGAGCCGGCTCGCCGTCGCTTGCTGAAGCCGGGCACATCTCCCACCGGGCGCCCTCGAACAGAAACGAACCTGATCAACGAACACCGCGCGTCGCGCGGGGTTCACGCACGAGACAGCGAATGAAACAGCGACTGACAGACAGCCTCTACAGTCCCGAGTTTGAAAAGGACAGCTGTGGTTTTGGCCTCATCGCCAACCTCGATGACATGCCGAGCCACTGGGTCGTCGAAACGGCGATCTCCGCGCTGGCTCGCCTGACGCATCGCGGCGCGGTGGCAGCCGACGGCAAAACCGGTGACGGTTGCGGCCTGTTGCTGAAGATGCCCGTCGAATTCTTCCGTGCCGTGGCCCGGGAAGAAGGCATCGATCTCGCCACACGCTTTGCCGTGGGTACTGTATTCCTGAGCCAGGATGCGGCGAAGGCCGACAGCGCCCGGCAGGCCATCGAACGCGCGGTGACGGATATCGGTCTCGAGGTCGCCGGCTGGCGCGTCGTACCCACCGATCCGTCGGTCTGCGGCGAATACGCGCTCAACACGCTGCCGCGCATCGAGCAGGTGTTGGTCAACGCGCCCGGCGGCATGCAGCGCGGCCGCTTCAATCGTCGCCTGTTCCTCGCACGTCGGCGCGCTGAAAACCAGATTCCCGACTCGCAGACCTACATCGCGAGCTTGTCGTCGATCACGATCAGCTACAAGGGCATGATCATGCCGGCCGTGTTGTCCGAGTTTTATCCGGACCTCAAAGACCCGCGGCTGCAATCGTCCGTGTGTGTCTTCCACCAGCGCTTTTCGACCAACACGCTGCCCGAGTGGAAGCTGGCACAGCCGTTCCGCTTTCTCGCCCACAACGGCGAGATCAACACGATCCAGGGCAACCGCAACTGGGCGATCGCACGCTCGGCGAATTTCCGTTCCGACAAGCTCGATGACATCAGCGATCTCGACCCGATCATTTCACTGACCGGCTCCGATTCCTCGAGCCTCGACAACATGCTGGAGGTTTTGCGCGCCGGCGGTATGGATGTCCTGCAGGCCATGCGCATCATGCTGCCGCCCGCCTGGCAGACGGTCGATGACATCGACCCGGATGTGCGCGCCTTCTACGAATTCTACGATTCGCACATGGAGCCCTGGGACGGCCCCGCCGGTATCGTGCTGACCGACGGTCGTTACGCCGCCTGCTGTCTCGATCGCAACGGGCTGCGCCCGGCACGCTACGTGATCACCAAGGACCGGCACATCACGATCGCGTCCGAAGTCGGTGTCTATGAATACGAAGAACGCGACGTCGTCCGCAAGGGCCGTCTCGGTCCGGGCGAAATGCTCGCGGTCGACCTCGTCAACGGTGTGCTGCTGGAAGACGACGATATTCACGACGTGCTGAAGACCCGCGCGCCGTATCGCAAGTGGCTGAAGCGCGGAGTGCGCTACCTCGACTCCGAGTTGATCGACACGCACATGGCGGCCGAGCCGATGGAGCCGGAGACGCTGGCGCAGTACCAGAAGATGTTCAACGTCAGCCGTGAAGAGCTGCGCGAGGTCATCGGCGTTCTGGCGCAGGCCGAGCAGGAAGCGGTGGGCTCCATGGGTGACGACACGCCGATGGCCGTGTTGTCGAAAAAGGTGCGTTCGCCGTTCGATTATTTTCGCCAGCAGTTCGCGCAGGTGACCAACCCGCCGATCGACTCGCTGCGTGAACGTATTGTCATGTCGCTGCAAACCAACATTGGCGGCGAATCCAGCCTGTTTGATATCGGTCCGGAGCACGGCGAGCAGGTCATCATCAACTCGCCGGTGCTGTCGCAGCGCAAACTGCGCCAGCTGACGGGTCCGGACATGTACGAGTCGCGTACCGAGTTCATCGACCTGAACGTCGATGAGGACGTGCCCCTGAAGGCAGCAATCGAGACGATCTGCGAGCAGGCGGAGAAAGCCGTGCGGGCCGGCAAGCTGATCCTGCAGCTCAGCGATCGCTACATCGAACAAGGCAAGCTGCCCGTACACGCCCTTCTCGCCACCGGCGCTGTTCACCACCACCTGGTCTCGCTCGGACTGCGCTGCGACGCCAACATCGTTGTCGAGACCGGCGTGGCGCGGGATCCGCATCACTTTGCCTGCTTAATCGGCTACGGCGCGACAGCGGTATACCCGTACCTCGTCTATCAATCACTGCACAGCCTGAGCAAGCGCATGCAGTCGCCGCAGCCGCAGCTCGGTCGCAGCTACCGTCGCGGCATTCGCAAGGGTCTGTTCAAGATCATGTCGAAGATGGGCATCTCGGCGATTTCCAGTTACCGCGGCGCTCAGCTGTTCGAGATCGTTGGTCTCGACGACGACATCGTGGACTTGTGCTTCAAGGGCACGACCTCGCGTATTCGCGGTGCGAATTACGACGACCTGCAGGAAGACCAGCAGGCGCTGGCCGACCTTGCCTGGGAGCCGCGCGAACCGGTGACCCAGGGCGGCCTGTTTAAATATGTGCACGGCGGTGAATACCACTGCTACAACCCCGACGTCGTGGCGACGCTGCAGGCGGCGGTCCGCTCCGGGGCCTACGAGGTGTACAAGGACTACGCGAAACTCGTCAACGAGCGCCCGGTCTCCACATTGCGTGATCTGATGAACACGAAACCGGCCGCGAGGCCGGTGCCGCTGGACGAGGTCGAGCCGGCCGAAGACATTCTCAAGCGTTTCGACAGCGCCGGCATGTCGCTCGGTGCGCTGTCGCCGGAAGCGCATGAGGCGCTCGCGATCGCTATGAACCGCATCGGCGCGCGCTCCAACTCGGGCGAGGGCGGCGAAGATCCCGCACGCTACGGCAACGAGCGCGTGTCAAAGATCAAGCAGGTGGCCTCCGGCCGATTCGGCGTGACCGCGGAGTATCTCGTCAACGCCGAAGTGATCCAGATCAAGATTGCACAGGGCGCGAAGCCCGGCGAGGGCGGCCAGTTGCCGGGCCACAAGGTCAACGACCTGATCGCCAGGCTGCGCTACGCGAAACCGGGCGTCGGCCTGATCTCGCCGCCGCCGCATCACGACATCTACTCGATTGAAGACCTGGCGCAGCTCATCTTCGACTTGAAGCAGGTGAATCCGGACGCGCTGGTCTCGGTGAAACTGGTGGCGGAACCCGGTGTGGGCACGATCGCCGCCGGCGTCGTCAAGGCGTATGCCGACCTGATCACCATCTCCGGTTATGACGGCGGCACGGGCGCAAGCCCGTTGAGCTCGGTCAAGTACGCCGGCAGTCCGTGGGAATTGGGCTTGTCTGAAACGCACCAGGTGCTGCGCGCTAACGACATGCGCCACAAAGTGCGCCTGCAGACAGACGGCGGCCTGAAAACCGGGCTCGACGTCATCAAGGCGGCGATGCTCGGTGCGGAGAGCTTCGGCTTCGGCACCGGCCCGATGGTCGCTCTGGGCTGCAAATACCTGCGCATTTGTCACCTGAACAACTGCGCGACCGGTGTGGCGACACAAAACAACGTCCTGCGCAGCCAGCACTTCATCGGGCTGCCCGAAATGGTGATCAACTACTTCACGTTTGTCGCTGAAGAAGTCCGCGAACGACTCGCCGAGCTCGGTGTTCGCAAGCTCGATGACATCATCGGTCGTGTCGACATGCTTGAACTGCACGATGGCGAGACCGAACGTCAGGCCAAACTCGACCTGTCGCCGATCATCTCTGACGGTGGTCTTGCCGAGAACACGGCGCAGTACTGCACCGATCTTCGCAACGTGCCCTTCGACAAGGGCGAGCTCGCGGAAGATATGGTCGAGGCGACGCGAGACGCGATTGAGAACAAGAGCGGTGGCCGCTTCGGTTTCGAGGTGCGCAACTTCAATCGTTCTATCGGTGCGCGCGTGTCCGGCGAGATCGCCCGACGCCACGGCAATACCGGCATGGCGGAGTCGCCCATCGATATCTTGCTGCGCGGCACCGCCGGGCAGAGTTTCGGTGCGTTCAACGTCAGCGGCCTAAACCTCAACCTGATCGGCGATGCCAACGACTACGTCGGCAAGGGCATGGCCGGCGGTACCCTCGTGGTGCGTCCGCCGGAGGAGACTGGTTATGTACCCAACGAAACCGCAATCATCGGGAATACCTGCCTGTACGGCGCGACCGGCGGCACGCTGTACGCAGCCGGCACGGCCGGCGAGCGTTTCGCTGTGCGCAATTCCGGCGCCACCGCGGTGATTGAAGGCGCCGGCGATCATTGCTGCGAATACATGACCGACGGCGTTGTTGTTGTGCTCGGCCCGACCGGGGTCAACTTTGGCGCGGGCATGACCGGTGGCTTCGCCTACGTGCTGGATATCGACCGGCTGTTCGTCGATCGCTACAACCATGAGCTGATCGACATTCACCGCATTAACCCGGAAAGCATGGAATCGCATCTGCACCACCTGCGCATGCTGATCGAGAAGCACGTTGAGCTGACCGGCAGCGAATGGGGCGAGCGCCTGCTCGACGATTTCCGTGCCTATCTGACCCGGTTCTGGCTCGTGAAGCCGAAGGCGGCCGAGCTCGGCTCACTGATTGAATCCCTGCGCCAGGCAGCCTGATATGTCCAAGCACCCGTTACAGTTCCTCGAGGTTCCGAGGCGCGACCCTGCGAAAGAGCCCTCCGAAGAGCGCATCAAGCACTACGGCGAAATCTACGGTCAGTTCGATGCCGCGGATGCCGGCCAGCAGGCCGGTCGCTGTCTGTCCTGCGGCAATCCGTACTGCGAGTGGAAGTGCCCGGTGCACAACTACATTCCAAACTGGCTCTCTCTGATCGAGGAAGGCCGCCTGTTCGAGGCGGCTGACCTGTCACACCAGACCAACTCACTGCCAGAGATCTGCGGTCGAGTCTGCCCGCAGGATCGCTTGTGCGAAGGGGCCTGCACGCTGAACGACGGCATCGGCGCGGTCTCGATCGGCAACATCGAACGCTACATTACCGACGAAGCGGTCAAACAAGGCTGGCGCCCGGACATGGCGAGCGTCATCGATACCGGCAAACGGGTGGCGATCATCGGCGCCGGTCCGGCAGGTCTCGCCGCAGCCGATGTGCTCGCCCGCGAAGGAATCCGCTCGGTCGTGTTCGATGCCTACCCGGAAATCGGCGGCCTTCTGACCTACGGCATTCCGCCGTTCAAACTGGAGAAAGAGATCGTCCAGCAGCGACGGCAGATTCTCGAAGGCATGGGCGTCGAGTTTGTGCTGAACACCAAGATCGGTGAGGACAAGGCCTTCGAAGAGCTGGTCGAGGAATTCGACGCGGTCTTCCTTGGTATGGGCACCTACACCTACGTACGCGGGGGATTTCCGGGTGAGAATCTCGACGGCGTGCACGATGCGCTGCCGTACCTGGTCTCGAACATCGATCGACTGATGGATCCTGCCAATCCGCGCACGCCGCAGATCAGCATGAAGGGCAAGCAGGTTGTGGTGCTCGGTGGTGGCGACACCGGCATGGACTGCAATCGCACCGCCATCCGCCAGGGCGCGTCAAGCGTCAGCTGTGCTTATCGACGAGACGAAGACAACATGCCCGGCTCGCGACGCGAGGTGGTGAACAGCAAGGAAGAGGGTGTGAACTTCCTGTTTAATCGCCAGCCGCTGGAGATCATCGGCACCGACAAGGTGGAGGGCGTCAAGGTCATCCAGACGCAGCTCGGTGAGCCGGGCCCCGACGGCCGTCGCCGGCCGGAACCGGTACCCGGCTCCGAAGAAGTGCTGCCGGCGGACGCTGTGATCATCGCCTTCGGTTTTCGCCCGAACCCGCCGGACTGGTTTGCCGGTCACGATATCCAGACGCTGCCAAGCGGCCGCGTTCGCGTTGCCACGCTGGGTGATTTCCCGTTCCAGACCACCAACCCCAAGGTGTTTGCCGGCGGCGACATGGTGCGCGGGTCAGACCTGGTCGTGACCGCCGTTCACGAGGGACGCGAGGCGGCCAAGGGTATTTCGAAGTACCTCGGCGTTTTTTAGCCGTGGCGGATGATCTCCGCATTCGTCTTGCCGAGCCGGCCGATATCGACGCCGTGCTGGCGATGATGCCGCGCCTTGCGATGTTCGAACTCCCTGAACAACGC
Organism: Pseudomonadota bacterium; assembly: GCA_038747355.1. Taxonomy (GTDB): domain Bacteria; phylum Pseudomonadota; class Gammaproteobacteria; order Steroidobacterales; family Woeseiaceae; genus UBA1847. The sequence goes on from JBCDJX010000010.1 coordinate 51,154, forward strand.
GACGCGCGGGACCTGTGGCGACACGACGCCGCGACAGCGCAGCGCTGGGCCGACGGCGATGCACCCAACTGCCGGATTCACGTGGCCGAGGTCGATGGCGACATCGTCGGTCTGGCGATGGTCACGATGCGCCCGGAGCTGCTTAGCGAAGCACCGAGTGCGCACCTCGAGGCGCTCGCGGTCAGCGACGGTTTTGAAGGCCGCGGCCTCGGGCACGGCCTCATGCAGGCTGCAGAGCAGGACGCGCTGGAACAGGGCGCAGAATCCATCACGCTGCACGTGTTTGCCAGGAACGAACGGGCACGCGCGTTGTACGAGCGGCGCGGATTTGACGGCGAGCTGATGCGCTACATTAAGCGTTTCGACGACAAAGACGCGTGAAAGCGGCGAGCGCGAAATCGGCTCTGAAAATTCAGTCCGTGCTCGGTGAAGATTTCGAGGTGCTCGAATTTGAGGAGAGTACGCGCACCGCAGCGGATGCGGCTGCGGCCCTGGGTTGCGAGGTCGCGCAGATCGCCAAGTCGATGGTGTTCATCGCGGTCGGGACCGGTCGACCGGTTTTGGTGATTGCCTCCGGCCCCGTCCGGGTCGATACCGACAAGGTCGGCCGACTGCTGGGTGAAACCATCGAGCGCGCCACGCCGGCGTTTGTTCGTGAGCACAGCGGGTTTGCGATCGGTGGCGTCCCACCCGTCGGACACCGGACAAAACCCGAGACAGTCATCGACGAGACTTTGCTGCGTTTGAGCGAGCTGTGGGCCGCCGGCGGAACACCGAACGCGGTTTTCCGTCTAACGCCCGGCGACCTTGTCGCACTCACGAACGGTCAGGTCGCCGATATCGCTGAATAGCGGCTGCCGAGGCCGATTCGTCCTAGAATGGGCCCCTTAAACTGAGCAAGCCGATGTCCATGCGATTGCTACTGACCATAAGCCTTACCCTGTTTGCTCCGTCGCTTCTCGCGCAGGCGCCCGTCCGCGTGGCGGAGGTTGAACTGACCCCCGTCAGCCAACAGCTGACCGCGACCGGGACGGTCAGCTCGCCGCAGTCTGCCGTGCTGTCGACCGCGGTGGCCGGTCTTGTGACCGGACTGCAGGTGGATGAAGGTGCGCGTGTCGCTCGCGGTGACCTGCTGCTGCAACTGGATTCGGAAATCGCCGAGCTGAGCCTCGAGCGACTGCGGGCGACCGTACGCCAACGGCAGAC
>JBCDJX010000011.1:0-52042 GCA_038747355.1 Pseudomonadota bacterium
CGTGTCAGGGACTCCCTCACCATTGATTGAATTGAGTGAGTCAGGCAGCTTCGATATCTATGTCGCACCGCTCGGCGAGCGCACCGCCATCGCCGGGCCGTTCGACATCGACCTGACCCTTGGTGATGTCGTTGATATTGCGCTGTTCGACACAGCGGACCCGAACGTCTCGATCATCGAACAACTGACGACACCGTAGTCTGAGGCGTCAGTGACTCTCGCCAGGCGATTGCAAGAGCCACCCGAAAAAGCCAACAGCGAGGATCGCGCCCACCAACTGTGCAGCGATAAAGGCCAGCGCATGCGATGGGTGGATACCTGAAAACGAATCAGTCAGTGTCCGCCCGAGCGTAACCGCCGGATTGGCGAAACTCGTCGATGCGGTAAACCAGTAGGCCGCCGAAATATACAGGCCGACCGACACAGCAACGATTCGGGTGCCGTAGCGAAGCGTGGCAAGAATCGCCATCAGCAGCCCGAAGGTCGCCACGGCTTCTGACAGCCACTGACCAGCGCCGCTGCGTAGCTTGCCCGACACTTGCAGGATGTCGACATCGAACATGGCATGTGCGAGCCAGACACCCACTAATGCGCCTGCCACCTGACAGACGGTATATCCGGCCGATTCAGCAACTGTGATTTCTCGCCTCACTGCGAAGGCCACTGTCACCGCCGGGTTGAAATGGGCGCCGGAGACCGGCCCGAACGCCCAGATGAGTACCACCAACATCGCGCCGGTCGGCAAGGTATTTCCCAACAGGGCGATCGCAACATTTCCGTTGGCGAGGGCCTCCGCCATGATGCCGGAGCCGACAACGGTTGCGAGAAGAAACACGGTGCCCACGAATTCGGCCGCGTAGCGCCGCGACCGGCTGACGTCAGGCATCCTGTTCTTCCCGGGCTTCAGCCAGTGCGTGGATTGCATTCAGGGCTTCACGCGCCGAGTCCGCGTCCAACGATGCAAGAGGCAACTGGACGAGAGCCTCAATGCGTCGGCGCAAACGCGAATAGGCGTCATCAAACGCGGCGTCCAGTTCCTTATCGGCCGCCGACGCCGGATCCGGGATGCCCCAGTGCACCGTCAAGGGACTGCCGTTCCAGATCGGACAGGACTCGCCGGCGGCGTTGTCGCAGACCGTAATGACAAGATTAAAGTCGGGCGCGTCAGCGCCGGTAAACACGTCCCAGGACTTCGACGACAGGCCGTCGGTGGGGTGCCCTGCCCGTTCGAGTTTTCGGAGTGCGCCGGGATTGACGCGTCCCGCCGGCTGGCTGCCGGCGCTGCAGGCCGTGATCTGACCACCGCCCAATTCGTTCAGTAAAACTTCACCCAGAATACTGCGCGCTGAATTACCCGTGCATAACACCAGTATCTTCGTCACCGTCGTTGGCCGCCTTCGATTTATTTGCGTACATCGACTGGTCGGCCACGCTGACAAGATGCCAGAGTTCCTCTCCGTGTTCGGGGATCAGGGCGAGGCCCACGCTGACCGAACAGTGAATCTCCTCGCCCTTGATGATGTAGGCCTCGGTGCCGGTTGCTACCAGCCTTTCCGCCACATGCCGCGCGTCTTCGACGTCGATGTCGGGCAGCACGATAGCAAACTCATCGCCGCCAAGGCGACCTAGAACATCTTCGGGGCGCAGGCAATAACCCAGCCGATGCCCGAAGGCTTTCAGGAGGGCGTCCCCGGCCTGGTGGCCAAACTGGTCGTTCACCTGCTTGAAACTGTTCAGGTCGAGATACACAACGGCACCGCTGTGGCAGTCGCGCAAGCGCTCCTGCGCCTGCGCCTCGAAACCGCGACGGTTAAGCACGCCGGTCAGCGGATCGCGCAACGCCTGCTGCAGCATCCGGTCCTCGTCGGCCTTGCGCTTGGTGATATCCACAATGGTAATCGAGAAGTCGGTGCCGATCGGCTCCGCCGTGATGCGCAGCCAGGTCTGTAAGCCTTCGTCACTCTCACTGGCGAACTCGAAAGACAGCTGGCTGTTACGACGTTGCTTGTCATCGAAGTGTTTGATCAGTCGCTCAGGCTGAAGAACCGTGAGCTCGTCGAGTCGACGGCCCACCAGGCCGTCGCCATCGCCGGCGAGGTACGTCGCCGCGGCGGGATTGGCGAAAATACAGCGGAAATACTCGGCGCCGCGTTCGTCGTCCTGTGCGAATCGCAGGATGCCGTTGGAGGATGTCTCGATCAGCGTGCGGATCAACTGCTCGTTCTCGGCCAGCTGACCGAGCGTGCGACGACGCTGCGTGACATCCCGGCAAACGACCACCGTGCCGTGCTCATTGCCGCGGCGGTTGAGCAACGGTGCCGCGGACACTTCGTAGACCTGATCGTCGGTCAGCTTGAGCGTCTGCGTCAGGTCCATGTTGGTCTTGGCGAGCAAGTCACGCGCCTCTGGAAAGTTCTCCCAGAGCAGGTGGCCGACCAGCTGCCGTTCCCGGACGCCGAGCATCTCGCAGGCCGCTGTGTTGGCGCTGGTGATACGCAATTCGCGATCAAGCACGAAGATCGGGTCGCGAACGTGGTTGAATACGCTGCGGTAGCCCAGCGGGCTGAATTCGGTAATACGAAGCCTGAGCGCCACCCACCAGTACACCGGCAGCATTGCCGCAATCGCAGACGCAGTAAACGGGAAGTCGATGGGGCCGATACCCACCAGCGTATTCATAAAGCTGATCGCGTAAGGCAGAGCCGAGCAAGCGAGCAGCAACATCAGCTTGCCGCGGTGGGCGGCCGCGATCGCACCGAGCCGCGACGCCAGTGCCACCCAGGTGTAGGCAAACAGCCCGTAGGAATACGGGGCAAAGACGGCGCGGAACCAGAGGTGCTCGTTGACGTGCGTGAAACGGATACCCGTTTCGGTCATGTACGACGCCCAGACCAACCCGTGCCACGCATTGCTCAGCGCCATAATGACCGTGACGCCCGGCACGACGCACAAGGCCGCAACGAAATACGGATTGAAACTGTCTTCGGTGTACTCGCGGTACAGCAGGTAGAAAACGACCGGCAGGAAGCCGGTCCCGACGAAGGTCAGCACGCGACCGATGCCGTAGCGAACCGCATCGTCGGTGCCGTAGAAAAAGACCGGGCCAGCCACGATCAGACCGAACAGGATAATAAACAGGCCGATCAGGCCCTGCGGCGACGTGCGCAGCAGATGCACAGCGAGTCCCAGGTAGAGGATGCTCGCAAACCCCAACAGGGCTGGAATGACGGCCTCAAGCAGCATGATTACTGCCTTTTGGCGGCAAATTTATGTAATACGCGGCGCATATCGGGATGCTAGCCGCAAATCCAGCTTTTTGATGAGAACTACACCCCGTTTTCGGGGCTTTCAGCCGCTTTCAGCGGGCCATCGAGGCTGCCGCGGACTGCCCTCACAGCCCGCTGGCGGTGTCCTCGATCAGCATGTCCACGACCGATTTCAGCGCATCTTCATGCGAGGTACCTGCCGCTCGCTCGAGCTCGTAGGTTTTCAGCTGGCGATGTGCGCTGGTTCCGCGGGTCAGAATGTCATGGGCGTGCCGTACTTCCTGCTCGCAGCCGAGCTCGTCGGCGTCTTCAGCCACCAGCGACAGGATCTCTTCGAGCAATTCATCGAACGGCACCACGGTGCCCTTGGCAAGATCGATGAGACCCTCGTCAAAACTGTAGCGCATCGCGCGCCAACGGTTTTCGTTGATCAGCATCGGCGTGTACATCCGCCAGCGCTGGTTGGCGCGACGTAAGCGGTACAGCATGCGCAAAATGCAGACCAGCAAGGCCGAGAGTGCGATCGCGTCGTCGAGACGTGTGCACACGTCCATGACACGCGTCTCCAGTGTCGGGAAACGTGCGCTCGGTCGGAGGTCCCACCAGATGCGCGTGGAATCTTCGATCAGCCCGGCATCCATCAGGATGTTGATGTGGCGTTCGTATTCCGCCCAGCTGGCAAAGCGCTCCGGCAGTCCCGTCCGTGGCAGTGCGTCGAATACGGTGAGTCGGTAGCTCTTCAGGCCGGTGTCCTGACCGTTCCAGAACGGTGACGAACACGACAGGGCGAGCAGATGCGGCAGGAAATACGACATCTGGTTCATCAGGTCGATGCGCAACTCGTCGTTGCCGATACCCGCATGCACGTGCATGCCGCAGATCACCAGTCGACGCGCCGCGCCCTGCATTTCGTGGGTCAGTGCGTTGTAGCGATCCTTGTCGGTCTGCTTCTGCTCCGTCCAGCGACTGAAGGGGTGCGTCGAACTCGCAATCGGCGCGAGGTTATACGCCGCCGCCTTTTCGATAATGATGCTGCGCAGACGGGTCAGGTCTTCCCTCGCCTCCGTCACGTTGTTGCAGACCTTGGTGCCGATCTCGATCTGCGATCTCAGCAGTTCGGCCGTCACCTGGCCGCCAATCACCTCTTCGCACTCAGCCATGAGGTTTTCAGGGGGATCGATAACGAGCTGACGCGTGTCCTTGTCGACGAGCAGATACTCCTCTTCGACACCCATGGTGAAGGCCGGTTCTGACTTCCTGCGCATGCTTCCCCCTCGTTCGTGTTTTTTCAGGCCGTGCCGGCCTGGATCTTCAATCCCAGTTTCTGTGGCATGTTGCCGATGATCGTGTGCAGCAGCTGAGCGATGCGCTGCTGCCCGTCTTCGTGTGTGATCAGGTCCTGCCGGATCTCCAGCGCCACGTGCGGCAAACCGCCGCCCTCGGCGTGGTGATCGATGGTGAAGTCCTGCGGCGCTTTGCCGGAATACGGTTCATTATCACCGACGAGAAAACCGGCTTCTTCCAGGCCGTTGATCAACAGCCTCGCGCTCGCTTCATCCTTGTCCCACAGCACGCCCATCTGCCAGGGACGGGACTCGCCGTTTAACACCGGCGTGAAACTGTGTATCGAGGCAAACATCGGCGCGAAGCCCATATTTTGCAGGCGTTGGATTTCGGCATCGATCGCACGATGGTACGGCCAGTAAATCGCGTCACTGCGACGTTGCTTTTCGCCGCGTCGGAGGTTCGTGTTGCCGGGTACGATCATGCCGTCCCCGTACGGCAGGAATGCGCCGGAGTCCAGCAACTCTCGATTACAGTCAACCACGAGTCGGGAGTAGTTGTTCAGCACCGCGGTGGCGCCGAGGCTGCCGGCCAGCTGCTCGGTGACGGCGCCGGCGCCGATATCCACAGCGAGGTGGCAACGACGGGCGAACGGGTCGAGTCCGAGGGACCCAAGTGCTGCCGGAATGCGGTGACTGGCGTGATCGCAAACGAGCAGTATGGGCCTTGCCGCATCCGGGTTCAGAATCCGGAACGGCGCGGGTTCATCGTCGGCGAGCAGCGGCTCAAGGCCTTCTGACATGGTCATTACATTCAGCAAACACGATCTGAGTGTACCTCATGGCCGGTCGATGGGAATGGGGGAAAACCGACGGAGCGGCTGGAGCGCGGTGCCATACTGACGTGCGTCACGAAGGAGAGACGTCGCAGAATCAGGCCCCGGGAAGACGGCAGCCCGATTTTTTGCAACTCAGTGACTGCGTCAGGCAAGTAACAGTGCGGAGTCGGTCTTCCAGGGCTCAAACGACTCGGTCGTCGTGGGTCGGGCGATGTAGTAGCCCTGCGCGAACTCGATGCCGAGGCTCGCGAGCTTGTCGAGGACCTCTTTGCTTTCGACGCGCTCCGCAATCGTTTCGATGCCGAGTGCCTTGCCGACGTCGTGGATCGCCTGGACCATGCTTTGGTCAACCGGGTCATCGGTGACGTGACTGATGAAGTGACCGTCGATCTTCAGGTAGTCGACCGGCAGGTTCTTCAGGTAGGTAAACGACGACAGGCCACTGCCGAAATCGTCCAGTGAGAAGCGACAGCCCAGCTTCTTCAACTCCTGCATGAAATGCACGACGCGTGACAGGTTGGATATCGCGGCTGTTTCGGTGATTTCAAAACACACGGCACCCTCGGCAAGATTTCGTGAGCCCAGCTCCTCGATGACAAACTCGAGGAAGCGGTCTTCGCTCAGGCTGTTGCCGGATAAATTGATGGCGACGGTGTAGCGTGCCTGTTCGCCCGGGTCGCGGTCGGCCAACTCGTCGAGAGCGTGGCGCACCACCCAGCGATCGAGCGTCGACATCAGGTTGTAGCGTTCGGCGGCCGGGATAAACAGATCCGGGCTGACGATCTCGCCGTCCTCGTCGCGCATACGTAACAGCAATTCATAGTGCCCTCGACGCTCGGCGCCGCACTCCCCGATACCGATGATTGGCTGGAAGAACAGTTCGAAGCGATCTTCCTCGACCGCCCGCGAGATGCGCGAGACCCACTTCATCTCCTCGAGACGAATCGAGCCGTCGTCCTCGCTGTGCATGTGAATCTGGTTACGGCCGGAATCCTTGGCCGTGTAGCAGGCCACGTCGGCGCTGCTCATGATGGTGGCCACGTCGTCGTCATCGGCCGTGATCAACACGATACCGATGGAGCAGCGTACCGAGGCAGCCGAGTCTTTCCATTCGAAGCGGAAATGCTCGACTGCACTGCGCAGATTCTCGGCCACTTCCTCTGCGCGCTCTTCGCCGCAACGTTCGAGCAGGATGCCGAACTCGTCGCCACTCAGTCGCGCCAGGATGTCGGACGCACGAATGCAGCCCTGGAAGTGGTTGGACAACTGGCGCAGCAGCTCATCGCCCGCCGTGTGGCCGAAGGTGTCATTAACGACCTTGAACTGGTCGAGATCGACATACAGCAGGGCATGGGTCTGGTCGGGATCCTCTCGCAGTCGCGACAGACTGGCGACCACCTGGTTCTCGAACTCCGTGCGGTTGATCAGGCCGGTCAGCGCATCGTGCGACGCCTGGTAGCTCAGCTGGCGGAACAGGCGCGACTCCTTGCTCGTGTCGTGGAACACCAGCACCGAGCCGATGATGTTGCCGATACGATCGCGGATCGGTGCGGCCGAGTCCTGGATGGGCACCTCGTCTCCGTCACGCTTGATCAGAATCGAACCGGAGCCGATCGAGATGATGCGGCCTTCCTGCAGGCACCGCTGCACCGGGTTTTCAATCGTGGCGCGTGTGTTCTCGTTGACGATGGTCATGATCTCGTCGATCGTCTGGCCGGATGCGCTGCGCGAATCCCAGCCGGTCAGGTCCTGCGCAACCGGGTTGATGTAGTCAACGCGCCCTTCGGCGTCGGTCGTGATGACACCGTCACCGATGGACTGCAGCGTGACCTGCGCCCGCTCCTTCTCCTGGAAGATGCGGGTCTCGGCGCGCTTGCGCTCTGTGATATCAGTAATCGTGCCCTCGTGCGCCACGATCCTGCCCTGCTCGCCGTAAACCGCGCGCGCGTTTTCCAGCACAACGATTTCCGAGCCGTTCTTACGCCGCAGCCGGTATTCGAAGTTCTTGACGAAGCCCTGCGCTTCGAGTCGCGCGAAAACGCGCTCCCGGTCGATGGGATTGACGTAGAGTTTCGACGTTGAACCCACCGACTTCAGGTCGTCTTCGCTGGCATAGCCGAGCATCTGCACCAGTGCCGGATTCGCCTGGATCAATTCGCCGTCGCGCGAGGCGATGTAGACGCCATCGACAGTGTTTTCGAACAGCCCGCGGTAGCGCGATTCGCTGTTGCGCAGCCGCTCTTCGTCGTGGTGACGCTTGATCGCGATACCGGCGAGCCGCGCCATGTGGCTCAGCTTGTCGAGTTCGTCCGTGTTTGGAGAACGACTGGTCTGGCAATAAACGTCCAGCGTGCCGATCACGGTGTCGTTAGCGCCACGCATCAGGAACGACCAGACTGCACCGACGCCCGCAGCCTCGGCCTGCTCCAGCCGGGTTACCCAGGTTTCGTCGTTGGCGATGTCTTCGCTCAGGCGATCCTGGCGATGGAACACGGCCTGTGAACAGGTGATGCCGTCCCGTTCCACCGGCACGAAATCGAGGCTGCGCTTCAGCGAATCTGACAAGACGGGCGCTTCCATCAATCCCAGTGCGTTGGCGTCGAGATCGTACTGCATGATCGCGCCGCTGAGTTCCGCGTTGACGCGCTCCACAAAGCGACAGATGGCCCGCATCGTCCGCTGGTTGGGCGAACTCGATGCGATCATTTCGAGAATCTTGTTCTGCGCGAAAGCAATGGACTCTTCGCGCTTGCGTTCGCCGATGTCAGTGATGCCAACGCGAATCAGCCGGCGCTGCGACGACGGCATGCGGCTGAAACGAACCTCACAGGGGAACTCGCGGCCTATGGAATCCTTGTGCAGCCATTCGAAGGTTGGATGTTCGCCAGCCAGGGCGCGGTCCAGGTGGCCTCGGCGAACGCCGAACGACGGCGTGCCGTCGGGCTGTGTCTCGGGACTGATCGCCTCCGGCCCGACCGACAACAGGTCGGCACGCGGCATTCGGAACAGTTTCGCCGCGTTCTCGTTGGCATCCACCAGGCGGTTCTGGTCGATGTCGTAGACGAGGATCGCCTCCGGTGCGTTCTCGACGAGCACCCGGTAGCGTTCTTCGTTTTCCTTCAGCGACTCCTCGGCCTGCTTTCTGCCCGTGACGTCGCGCAGGCTGATGACGAACACGTGGCCCTCGACCGTGCTGATGCGATTGGCATTCAGCTCGGCGTCAAACGTCTCACCGTTGATGCGTTTCGCGGTGACATCGTCACCGAATTTCACCGGGTGGGTCGCTTCCGGATCGGACAAATACGGTTTCAGGAAGTCTTCGAGCGGCTGGCCCTTGGCCGCGGGAATCAGGTGATCGATCCTAGATCCGATCAGCTGGTCCTTGGTCAGGCCGAAGTACGCTGCGCAGACCTTGTTGCAGACCCGGATCGCACCGTTCGGGTCGACCGACAGCAGGGCTTCGGTCACGCTGTCGAAAATGGTCTCAATGGGTGTGGTGGTTGCGATCGACTGCGTGATGGTCTGCTCCATCCGGTCGTAGTGCTCGTCAATCAGGCGTAACAGCTCAACGAAGTTCGTCGACTCGCCGTTCGTGGCCTCAGCCACCTCCCTGATTTTGTCGCGCAAGTCGTCGCTCATACAGCCATTGCCCCGGTGTATGCGGTAGGTCCGCGCCGCGTTAGGTTAAATGGACGCCGTTTAGTTACTTCGACAAAGTAGAGAAATTCCCCTGCCAAATCTGTGACTTGGCGCCCGCTTTTAATGGGGACCGCACGGCCGTGGAGGAACTGTGTCACGTTTTGATAAGCGCGACCTTAAGTTGGCCGGCAGAAGACAGGCCCGCCTCGATCCGGGGCGAAACGGCTTATCTTTCTGAAGTTTTATTGTTTCGCCGGCAGCGATCGAACGAGCTCACCGGATTCCGTCTCAACAACGGTACCGTTCTCGCGCAATGTGCGTGGACCGTTGCCAACCTGTAGAGGAATAGCCGTCACGGTCGACATTGTGCCGTCAGCGGTTTCCACTTCCGCGGCGACGTTCAGGTAGATACGCCCTTCACGGCGAGGAATCACCGTGACCTGGTGGGATGCGAAACGCTCTTCGAGGCCGTCCAGTGCGCCAGGGGCGACAGCGACTTCACGCAACTGATCCTGTGGCATCTCAAGTGCCGTTGTGTCTGGAATACCGAAGCTCACAAAGACGGGAGCATCGCCGGCCATGGAGGCGAATCTCAGATCAACTGTCATTGCCTTACCGAGCACAGGTTCACCGACGAATCGATAGCTGATACGGATCGGCGTGTGCTTCTTGGCAACGAGGTCAGCAAGCTGTTCAGCCTTGAAGGTGACCTCCGGCATCTCGCCGTTGATATCCACCGATTCCGCGACAGATGCGTCGTTACCGCACGCAGTAAGCGTCAGCAGGGCAGCTGCCGACAGTAGACTATTTACGCTCTTCATTTCTCTATCCTCTCTACTGGCGCCTTATTGCGGCGCCATACTGACGTCCCAGCAAACTTGCGACGGGAAGGTGTCTGCGGTTTCCGAGTCTGCGTAGCGGAACTCGTTGACGTCAATCACGTGTGTACCGGCGACCAGCGAGGTCTGCGTCTCAAACACTTCCTCGTTTGCAACGCCACTGGTGCCGATCGCAACCAGGACGCCGCGATTGTAGATGCGAATATCCGGATCGCTCTGGTCGCGCTCGTCGGCGGGGTCGTCAGCCGGCAGCGGCGTTGATGTCGAGGCCAGCACCACACTGACATCATGGACACCCGGCGTGGTGACCTCGGCGCGGAGGAAGCGGCGAGTCGCCAGCTTGTTTCCGTCACGACGACTGTCATAGATGTCGTTGGTACAGATATTAACCGGCGTGCCGTTTGTCGGCAGATCAGTGTAAACCGGTAGCACCTCGGGCACACCCTGGGCAAAGTCACTCAAGCCATCGTTGTTTCGATCGATCAACGAAGTATCATTGGTCTCGTTGCTGCCCCAGATGTTCAGGCCCGTCGGATTCATATCGAATTTCCGTAACTGGTCGTCCAGCAACAGCTGGTCGGTGGGCGAGAGATTGGCGCGCAGCTCGGTTGCGAACGAATAAATCGTGGTGAAGGCCTCGGTGTTTCGTTGTTCGTTAATCATGGTTTGGTAGATGGGCCCAAAGCCGATGGATACCGGGTCGCCGATGCCGCCGGGGTCTTTACCCGGATTCAGATCGTTGTTCGTGTCCCAAAGGTCGTAGATGAAGCGCAAGACCGAAACCTCGTCGTACCAACCTTCGGCGTCGTAATTGCCGTCTTCGTTGCCGATGCCGAAGCCGCCGGTGTTGTTATTGGCAAAATTCGTGTCACAGTACAACTGCTCGCCCAGTGCCATACCGGACAGTGCGGTGGCCCAACCCTCACCCCAGGCGAGACGTGCATCGATCTGATCGCCGATAGAGTGCGGGCCGCCGCGCGAGTCAGAACGCGAAATCGTATCTTCGAAGTAGTGGCCCCACTCGTGAACAATAACGTGCGTGTCAAATTCCTCGGTGTCCTGACCGTTGATGAAATCACCCACGACGAACAAGGAGTCGATATCGCCGCGGTAGAACGATGCACCGAGTTCGCCCTCGTCGATGACGGTGCCTGTGCTCACCAGCGCGTTGTTGACGCTCCAGTAGGCATCCAGCGGGGCAAACTGCACATCCGGATCGACCGAGATGACGAGTCGCATACCGTTGTAAATCGAATCCATCACGGCGAACGGACCGGCAGCGCGTACTCCGCTGTAGGTGGTGCCATCCCAGCCAGTGGCAGCCACCAAGTTTTGGGTCGCGGTGCCCGGTGACACTACGAATGCGGCGCCATCCAGTGCGTACTTCGGCCGATCTTCCAACGCCGGAGGATTTGTCTGGCCGGACACGACGTTGTCGCGAATCTCTACATCCCAGCTGACAGTCCCAGCCTGTTTTAGCTCCGAAAGCACACGGACCTGCGCGTTGGTGCCGTCCGTTACGGCTGTGAATGCGTAATCGCCGTTGTCGTCCGTGGTAGTGGTCTGTAGAACGCTGCTCGTGTCATCGAGCAACTGAACCGTCGCCTGGCGAACCGGACGAAGCTCAGTAGCCGCGAAATCCAGGCCGCGACAGTTTGGATTGGCGGGAACAAATTCGAATTCGATCTTGCCCGAAATCGCAGTAGAACCTCCGGCAACCGACGTATCGCGAACGGTGACCGTCGTTGTGGAGGTCGTCGAAGCCGTACTATCGGAAACCTCGAGCTGGAAGGTAAGCACCGTATTGACGTTCACCTGAGGCGCGACAAACGTGGCTGTCGCTTGGTCGGCATCGGTAATCGTGACCGTTGACGATCCGCCGGTCTGGGTCCATGCATAGGTGAGCGTGTCACCTGCGTCCGCATCCGTGCCAGTGCCTGACAGCGTGACTGTTGCCCCCTCGTCCACTGACTGGTCGGTTCCCGCATTGGCGGTGGGTGCCGAATTCGCCGGCGGAGTTGGTGTCGGGTTCGGGGTCGGTGAACCACCGCCGCCTCCACCTCCGCCGCAAGCCGCTAGGGCGACCAGCGAGGTGGCCAGAATTCCGAGGTGGCGCGCTTTTGCGCCTGGCGTCAAATGTCTAAGCATTCGCTCAACTTCCTTTTCGTTCTTCCCTAGCGCCCTGAAGCGTCATGGTACCCTTTGTACCTGAACAGCAACAGAACCAACTCCGTGTGCATTCGCCGACAAAACGCAGTTTTTTCAACTGTTTAATGTGCGATGCAGGTCCGGTTGACCTTGACTAGTATTGCTAGTCTTCACCTAAATGACCCGACTCGGGTTCACAAAATTACTTTTTGATACTGGACGGGTTAATTTAACCTAATGGACACAAAAATCATCCTCGTGACCGGCGGCGCCGGTTATATCGGCAGCCACGTGGTGCGCCAGCTAGGTGCACAGGGCGAAAACGTGGTCACACTGGACAACCTCTCCACGGGCTTCGAAGCGGCGGTAACGCACGGCGATTTCGTAAAGGGCGACACGGGCGACGCTGCCCTGCTCGACCAGCTATTTGCCACCTACGACATCGACACGATCATGCATTTCGCAGCGCACACCATCGTGCCGGAATCGGTGTCAGACCCGCTGAAGTACTATCGCAACAACACGGCGTCGAGTCGCACCTTGCTGGACGCCGCCAACCGGCACGGCGTGAAAAACATCGTGTTCTCGTCCACCGCCGCGGTGTACGGCATCCCGGACGGCGGACACGCCGCCGAGAATTCGCCCACGCAACCGATCAATCCCTACGGCACCTCGAAGCTCATGACGGAATGGATGCTTCGCGACCTCGCCTTCGCCGGCGGCCCGAGCTACGTCGCCCTGCGCTACTTCAATGTTGCCGGCTGCGAACCGGGTGGCACGATCGGCCAGTCAACACCGAAAGCAACGTTGTTGGTCAAAGTGGCCTGCGAAGCCGCGGTCGGCAAACGCGACGTCATGAAGATCTTCGGCACCGACTACCCCACACCGGACGGCACCGGTCTGCGCGACTACATCCATGTCGAGGATCTCGCCACGGCGCACCTCGATGCCCTGGACTATCTGCGCAAGGGCGGCGATTCGCAGGTACTGAACTGCGGCTACGGCCACGGTTACTCGGTGCGCGAGGTCTTAAAGATGGTCGAGCAGGTCAACGGTGCCGCACTCAACATCGTCGAGGAAGACCGCCGTGCCGGCGATCCGCCAGAACTGATCGCCGTGGCCAATCGCGTGCGCGAGGTCCTCGGCTGGACCCCGCAGTTTGACGACCTGGAGACCATTGTGCGGACCAGTCTCGATTGGGAACGCAAGATCGCCGCTCACGACCCGACGGCGTACTGGGCTGCCTGACACGGTATGAAGTTTCGGCGCCCGCAATCGCTCAACGGCCTGATCCTGCTGGGATTCGGTCTTGTGGCGCTGCCGTTGCTGGTTGCCGTGATCTGGGCGCTGGTGAATCTCGATCGTCTGGCTTCGCAGAGTGAGGAACTGGTCGATACCGGCGGACGCGTTGCGGAGTACAACCGCCGGCTGGAAGGCAGCATCATCTCGCTGGAGCGTTCCGCGAGCCAGCATGCAGTGCTGCAAAGCGGCGAGACCCTCGACATCATGCGCCAGGACCTGCGGCGGTTAAATGCGCGCCTTGCCGAGATGTCCGACCTCGCCGAGCGCGCCGATGCCTCAATCCTCACGGATGCGATTGGTGGAAGCGCCCGCACCATCGTGACCTTCCTCGCAACCGACGGCCTCTCGACCGAAGACGCGGCGGAGTCGCTGGCCTTGTTCGCACCGCTGCGCGGCCAGGCGCAGAATCTCGCCGAGATCCTGACCAACCACGTCGATGCCCAGTTGAGGGACCTGCAGTCCAGCACCCGCAGCGCGCAACGCATCTCGGCCTGGCAGACCGCCGCGCTGGTGCCCGGCACGTTATTCCTTGTGCTGTTGTTCACGCTGGTGATCGGTAAGCCGATCCGCCAGATCGACAAAGCGATCGGCCAGCTTGGCGAATCCGGGTTTTCGAAACCCATCGCGATCAAGGGCCCTACCGACCTCGAACGACTTGGCCGACAGCTAGAATGGCTGCGCGTACGCCTGCTCGAACTGGCGCAGGAGAAGAACCGCTTCCTGCGGCATATGTCGCACGAACTGAAGACACCGCTGGCGAATATCCGCGAGGGCACCGAGCTGTTGCTCGACGGCACGGTCGGCGACCTCGACAAGCCACAGCGCGAAGTCACCGACATCCTGCGCATGAACGGGCTGAAGCTGCAGAACCTGATTGAAAACCTGCTGAGCTTCTCAGCCTGGCAGACGAAAAACGAGGTACTGACACTGTCGGACTTCCCGCTGCGGGCACTGGTGATCTCGGTGGCCAAGGAACAGCGGCTGGCGCTGAAGTCGGCCGGCATCCAGCTGAAGCTCGAAGTTGAGGACATTATTGTCAACGCCGACCGCGACAAGATGCGGTCGGTGCTGGAGAACCTGCTGTCAAACGCCGTAAAATTCACCCCGGAGGGCGGATTGGTCACGATTCGCGCTGCGGGGACACCGTTGAGCTTCGTCGTGGATTTTGCCGACACGGGGCCGGGGATACCCAAGGATGAGCGCCCGCGCATCTTCGAGGCGTTTTTCCAGGGACGACGGGAGCAAGGCGGGCACGTACAGGGAACCGGAATCGGCCTGTCGGTCGTTATGGAGTGTGTCCAGGCACACCAGGGGGCTGTCGAGATTGTCGACAGCAGGGAATTCAGCGGCGCGCATTTCCGCATCAGCATTCCTCAGAAACACGCGTCAGCGACACAGAAGCTGGCGGCAAACGGATAGACTTGATGGAACAAGGCAACACAACTTCGTCGAATCGCCTGAAGCAGGCGCTACTGATCGCGATGATCGCGGTGACCGTAGCGGGCTGTTCGACCACCAAGAACTGGCTCAACAACGTGCGCAGCGGCGGCGGTTCGTCGTTCAGCGGCGCGGATCCCGTGCTGGGCGCACCGACGGCAGATGCGTACATCGAGGAGCTCGGCCAATTGTCGAGTAACGATCCGATCGCACAGGCCGAGATCATCGCCGACTCGAAGGCGGTCGCGACCCTGACACCCAACCCGTCAACGCGATTGCGTTACGCGCTGGTGCTCGCGACACCGGGACACCCGGACAGCAATCCGGTCGAGGCGCAGGGCATGCTGCTGGACATCCTGACGCAGACCGAGCTGATGACGGCTTACGAAATTGCGCTCGCGCAGATTTACCTGAAAAATGTCGAAGCCCGCCTCGTCTCGGCCAACGAGACCCGCCGACTGCGCGCCAGCACCTCGCGGGCGCAGCGCACGCAGGAAGAGGCGCTGAATCAACAACTCGCGCGGATTCAGACCGAGAACCGCCAGCTGCGCGCGGCACTCGAAGAAGCCGAGAGTAAACTCGAAGCAATCACGTCGATCGAACGATCGATCCGCGAACAGGAACAGGACCCGAATTAATGGTGGCTAACCGGCACGAATTCAAAGGCAAGATCCTGCTGGTCGACGACGACCCGGGGCTGCTGCGCCTCTTGAGTATTCGCCTGCGCTCCGAAGGCTACGAGATCGAAGCCGTGGAGAGTGCCGAGGCAGCGCTCGGCGTCGTGACCCGATTTTCGCCGGACCTCGTGATCTCCGACTTACGCATGGACAAGATGGACGGCATCGAACTGCTGAAAGAGCTGCAGTCGCGCTCACCGGGTCTGCGCGTCGTCATCGTCACGGCGCACGGCACGATCCCGGACGCGGTCGTTGCGACCCAGGGTGGCGCCTTTGGCTTCCTCACCAAGCCGATCGACAAAGACGAACTGATGGAGACCGTCGAGAAGGCGATGAAAGTCTCCGGTTCCGTGGAGGTCGAAGAAGGCTGGGCGTCGGAAATCGTCACGCGCAACCCGGCGATGAAAGAACTGCTGAACCAGGCGAGCATGGTCGCCGCCACCGATGCCCGCGTGCTCGTCAACGGCGAAAGCGGCACCGGCAAGGAACTGCTGGCCCGAGCGATTCACACGGCGAGCCCGCGACGCAACAAGCCGTTCGTCGGAATCAACTGCTCAGCGATGGCGGAGAACCTCCTCGAGTCCGAGCTGTTCGGTCACGAAAAAGGGGCGTTCACGGGCGCGACCAGCCGCCACGAGGGCCTTTTCCAGGCCGCCGAGGGCGGCACGATCCTGCTTGATGAAATCGGCGACATGCCGATGCGCCTGCAGGTGAAGCTGCTGCGCGTGCTGCAGGAAAACCAGGTGCGCCCAGTTGGCAGCACCGACGCCATCGATGTCGACGTGCGCGTCATCTCGGCAACGCACCGTGACCTGCAGCAGATGATGAACGACGGCACGTTCCGCGAGGATCTCTACTACCGCCTGAACGTCGTCAACATCAAGATTCCGCCGCTCGACGAACGTCGTGAGGACATCCCGCTGCTCGTCTCGCATTTCCTGCAGGAGATCGCGAAAGAAGCCGGGCAGGAACGCAAAGTCTATGCTCCGGAAGCTGTGGAGATGCTGGTGACCGCGGACTGGCCAGGCAATATCCGCCAGTTGTCGAACGTCGTGCGCCAAAATGTTGCGCTGTCACGCTCGCCGGTGATCTCGGCCGAGCTCGTGCAGCAGTCGCTGGGCGAACACGCCGGCAAACTGCTCTCGTTCAGCGACGCCCGCGACGAATTTACCCGCAACTACCTGTCACAGATCCTGCAGATCACGATGGGGAATGTCAGCCAGGCCGCGCGACTCGCAAAACGCAATCGCACGGATTTCTACAAATTGCTGGCAAGGCACGATCTGAACCCGGATCAGTTCAAGACGCGGTAAGCGCGATGCTGTGTTGTTGGCCACACTGGCCGATTCTTCAAAGTCCGTTGCTATGAACCGGCCGCTTTCTTTGAATAGCCTTCAGCCGAGAGACCGTACTTGCCGAGCAAATCGTACAAAGTCGGACGGGTGACCCCAAGCAGTTCGGCCGTCTTCGAAATATTGCCGTAGCTTTTCGTCAACGCTACGCGTATCGCCTTGGTTTCAGCGCGCTGGCGCACTTCGCGCAGGTTCAGGCCCTCGCCTTCGTCGCCATCGCCGTTCATCAGTCCGAGGTCACCGGCCGTGACGAACTTGCCGTCCGCCATGATGACCGCGCCCTTGATCTTGTTTTCCAGCTCACGAACGTTGCCCGGCCAGTTGTAAGACTCGATCGCAGTCACTGCGTCATCTGAAAAACCGCTGACCGCCCGCTTCTGCAGCTTGGCGTATTTCTGCAGCAGCGTGCGCGCCAGGATCAGTCTCCCCTCTTCGCGATCCCTATACGGCGGGATGTTGATGGTGATCTCGGCGATGCGGTAGTACAGGTCTTCGCGAAACAGGCCGTCGCGGATCAGCTGCTCCGGGTTCTGGTTGGTCGCACAGACGACGCGCACATCGACCGGGATCTCCTTGCGACCGCCGACGCGTTCGATGACGCGCTCCTGCAGGAAACGCAGCAGCTTTGCCTGCAGCGGCAGTGGCATGTCGCCGATTTCATCGAGGAACAGCGTGCCACCGTTCGCCACCTCGACCTTGCCAGGCGTGGTCTTGACGGCGCCGGTAAACGCACCCTTCTCGTGGCCGAACAACTCGGACTCGAGCAGGTTTTCCGGGATCGCGGCGCAGTTGATCGCCACGAAGTTTTCTTCAGCGCGCGGGCTGCACTTGTGCACCGCACGCGCCAGCAATTCCTTACCGGTACCGCTTTCACCCAGCAGCAAGGTCGTCACGTCCGTTGGCGCGACCTTCTCGATCATCCTGCAGACGGCGAGCATGGATTCGCTGGCAGCGACGATGCCGTCCAGCGGCGACTCGTGCGCCTGGTTTTGCAGGCGACGATTCTCGGCTTCGAGCTCGGCGATGTTGAATGCGCGATCGACCAGCAGCTTCAGTGTGTCGGTGTCAACCGGCTTTTCGTAGAAATCGTAAGCGCCCTGCGCGATCGCGCTCAGGGCATTTTCCTGGTCGCCGTTGCCGGTGACGACAATCACCTTGGTGTGCGGCGCAAGTTTCAGCGTCTCGGCGAGTGTCGCAAATCCCTCCTCGACGCCCTCTGGCTTCGGCGGCAATCCCAAGTCTTGCAGGACGACGACGGGCTCATGGCGGCGCAGCTCAACAATGGCGGACGCACGGTCCTCGGCCGTGAAGACCTCGTAGCCCTCAAAACACCATTTCAGCTGGTTGAGTAACCCAGGATCGTCCTCGACGATCAACAGCTTCCGTGACTGTTCGCCCATGAATCCCCGTATGCGAAGCGCGGTAAACGCAAATGGTGCCATGAACCCGGTTCAAGTTGTACGGGCGGGTTCACACGGCCAAGCGTGATGACGAGCAAGCCACGGTTTTGCGCAAAACGTCGATCTCGGTCTGTCCGATCGGGACTGAGCCCGGCCACGTGCATAAATGAGAATCACATCACAGTCAGTCTCGTTTGTGATTGACAATCATTCTCATTCGCAGTTCAATAGGGGTCCGGATCAGAGGAACCCGATGTACGTCTGTATTTGCAACGCTGTCACCGACAAGGAAATCCGCAAAGCGGCGAAGGCTGGAATGACCAGCCTGTCTGCGCTGCAGGAGGAATTGGGCGTGGCGATTAATTGCGGTTCCTGTGCTGACGACGCCTCTGAAATTCTCCGCGACGCCCGCAAAGGCAAGTCTGCCCTCTCCTATCCGCAGCCGATTCTGTACCGTCCCGCGACCGCCTGAACGCCCTCTGTCGCGAGCCGATTTCAGTCGCGATAAGTTCCTAATTAATAATGATTTTCACTACGCAAATAGTGCTTGCGTCGCTGTGAAACGTGGCTAGACTGCGCGCCTTATATTGAGTCTAAACCTGCCGAAGGAGCGACAGAATGAAAGGCGACGCGAAGGTCATCGAGTACCTGAACAAGGTCCTGAAGAACGAATTAACGGCGATTAACCAATACTTCCTGCACTCACGCATGCTGAAGGACTGGGGTCTCGACAAAATGGGCGACTACGAATACAAGGAGTCCATCGAGGAAATGAACCACGCGGACTGGGTCATCGAACGCATTTTGTTTCTCGAAGGCCTGCCCAACCTGCAGGACCTCGGCCGCCTGCGTATCGGCGAGGATATCAAGGAAATCCTCGAAGCCGACCTGGAACTGGAGCACGATGCTATTCCGGACTTGCGTGACGGCATCGAGCACTGCGACACAGTGCGTGATTACGTGACCCGCGACCTGTTCAAGAAAATTCTCGACAACGAAGAAGAGCACGTTGACTTCATTGAGACGCAGCTGGGCTTGATCGAGAAGATTGGCCTGCAGAATTACCAGCAGTCGCAAATGAAATCGTTGGGAAGCGACTGACACCACTTGAGCCTCCAAAGAGGTCTGTCTTTCGGTCGATTCAATTTTACCGTCTTACAGGTGAAACGCAGTCCATAACCGAGCTAGAGTCTTTGCGGTGATCCACTCTGACGAAATTCGATCAAAAAATGAGTCCGCGCAAGGGCTCCAGGCAACTCCCGCACGACGACGACCACGTTAATTCGTCGAGAAAATTTACGACTCTCCACTGGCCGTCTTTTTAGATCATTGTTTTTATTGATTTTTCATTGTGGCACGTCGTTTGCAGTGGCTACAGCGAAGCAGTAGCGGAATCGTGAAATTATGAAATCTCTTCTATTTACCGGAATCGTTGTACTCGGCGCATCGTCTGCGCTGGCCGACCCAATAAAAATTGTCGACTTTGACGATAACGCTGGCGATGGCGGATACGTTGGTGGCTACCAGACAGAGCTGTT
This sequence comes from Pseudomonadota bacterium, assembly GCA_038747355.1. Taxonomy (GTDB): domain Bacteria; phylum Pseudomonadota; class Gammaproteobacteria; order Steroidobacterales; family Woeseiaceae; genus UBA1847. The sequence continues at coordinate 19,721 of JBCDJX010000011.1, forward strand.
AACAGATACGTCAATCGAAGGCGACTGCGTTGAGTCTCCAACGGCTGTCGGTGGTGACGTTTGCTTCCAAGGAAAAGATGGAGCCGCGTCCGACGTTAGTTACGTGAAAATTGGCAACGGAGAAGGCGAGGTCGACTGGTGGCAGTATGCTCACGGCGGCGTTTTTGTCACCAATCAGCGCTGGATTGAAATTCTGCTTCCCGCCCACACCCGGGCATTTTCTGTTTGGGTGGGTGCTTCCTTCAGTGGGAGAGCCTGGGTCCAAGCTTCGGATGGAACATACTACACGCATCGCCCGAAGTTCGGTGTTGGCCCCGGCAACACCTCTGGATACGGTTTTCACACCTCTGCACACGAATGCACGTCGCTGACAAAAATCATCATCGACCCGGATGATTGGGGCTTCGGTAACATGTCGATCAACCAAGGCGAATGCAGCCAAGTGTCTGAACCTGCACCGTTGACATTAGCACTTGCAGGCTTGCTGGGAATCGGATTGGCTAGAAGAATGAAAAAGAACAAAGCAGCATAGACAGGGCACTATCGCATCCATCGCTAAAGACCGGCCTCAAGCCGGTCTTTTTTCCTCTGGACGTTCGATGTCCTATACTTGTCCCACAATAATAACTCAGGGGCAACCTTATGCGTTACTGGCTCACGGCCGTTCTCGGTCTGGTTCTGTCTTTCCCCGTACTCGCTGACGACGCTGAAGAATCGAAGCCGGGTTTTAATGAGTCCACCTTCAAGGGTCTCGAATGGCGCTCTATCGGTCCGGCCTTCATGTCCGGCCGTATCTCCGACATCGCGATCCACCCGAAGCGACAGAGTACCTGGTACGTCGCCGTAGGGTCTGGCGGCGTCTGGAAAACCGAAAACCGCGGAACGACGTGGACGCCGATCTTCGATAATGAAGACAGCTATTCGATCGGCAGCCTCGCCATTGACCCGAACAACCCGAACGTCATCTGGGTGGGCACCGGCGAAAACGTCTCCGGTCGTCACGCCGGCTACGGTTCCGGCCTGTTCCGTTCACGTGACGGTGGCCAGAACTGGGATAAGATGGGCCTCGAGGACTCGGAGCGCATCGGCATGATTCTCATCGACCCACGCGACTCGAACACCGTATTCGTCGCAGCCCAGGGACCGCTGTGGTCCGGCGGCGGTGATCGCGGTTTGTTCAAGACCACCGATGGCGGCGAAACGTGGGACAAGGTCCTTGGCGACGGCCTTGGCAACACGGACATCGATGACCAGTACACCGGTGTCTCCGAAGTGCACATGGACCCGCGCAATCCGGATGTGATGTACGCCGTCTCCTGGCAGCGACTTCGTTCGGTTGCCGTGCTGCTGGACGGCGGCCCGGGCACCGGTATCCACAAGTCCGTCGATGGCGGTGAGACCTGGCGCGAGGTGACCAAGGGTCTGCCCGACGAAGTCATGGGCAAAACCGGCCTCGCCGTTTCTCCGCTGAACCCGGACGTCATTTACGCAACGATCGAACTGGCGAACCGCACAGGCGGCTTCTGGCGTTCGGCCGACGGTGGCGAGACGTGGGAGAAGAAGAACGACTACCTGTCGAGCGGCACCGGCCCGCACTACTACCAGGAGATCTTCGCGAGCCCGCACAAGTTTGACCGCGTCTACCAGATGGATGTGCACCTGCACGTGACTGAGGACGGCGGCGACAACTTCGAGCGTCTCGAACACGAGACCAAGCACGTGGATCACCACGCGATGGCGTTTGATCCGAACGACCCTGAGTACCTTTTGGTCGGTAACGACGGCGGTGTCTACGAGAGTTATGACCTCGGCGAGACCTGGCGCTACGCCGCGAACCTGCCGATCACGCAGTACTACAAGGTTGCCGTCGACTACGACCTGCCCTTCTACAACGTCTACGGCGGCACGCAGGACAACAACTCACAGGGTGGTCCCTCACGCACGATGAGCGCCCACGGCATCTCCAATGAAGACTGGTTCGTCACGCTGTTCGGCGACGGCCACCAGTCTGCCGTTGACCCAAACAACCCGGACATCATCTACGCGATGTGGCAGCAGGGAAACATGGTGCGCTATGACCGCAGAACGGGTGAGCAAGTGTATATCCGGCCACAGGCGGCTGAAGGCGAACCGCCCGATCGCTACAACTGGGACGCCCCGGTGCTGATCAGCCCGCATGACTCGAAGACCGTGTTCTTCGCGTCACAACGCGTCTGGCGCAGTGACGACTACGGCGACTCGTGGACGGCGATCTCCGGCGACCTGACCCGCGACGAGCGTCGCGTGGACTCACCGCTGATGGGCCGTACGTGGAGCTATGACGCGCCGTGGGACCTGTACGCGATGTCGGAATTCAACACCATCGTGAACATCTCGCAGTCGCCGCTGGACAAGGACCTGATCTACGCTGGCACCGACGATGGCCTGATCCAGGTAACCGAGAATGGCGGCCAGACCTGGCGACGCATCGACAAGCTGCCGGGCGTGCCGGATCGCTTTTTCGTCAACGACATCAAGGCTGACCTGCACGATCCGGACACGGTGTATGTCGTCGTCGATGACCACAAGAACGGCGACGTCGCGCCTTACATCCTGAAGAGCGAGGACCGCGGCCGACGCTGGAAGAGCATTTCATCCGACCTGCCGGAACGGCATATCCTCTGGCGCGTCGTGCAGGATCACGTCAAGCCCGGCTTGATGTTTGTCGGCTCCGAATTCGGTGTGTTCTTCACCGTCAATGGCGGCGACAGCTGGACCAAGCTCAAAGGCGGCGTGCCGAACATCCCGTTCCGCGACCTCGCGATCCAGACCCGCGAGAACGACCTCGTCGGCGCGACTTTCGGTCGCAGCTTCTACGTGCTGGACGATTATTCGCCGCTCAGGGACGTAACCGGGGACATGCTGGAATCCGGACAGGTGCTGTTCCCGGTCCGCCAGGCGCCTTGGTATGTGCAAAAGCGCGACCTCGGCTGCAGCGAAAACGGTTGCCAGGCCTCGCAGGGTGACGCCTTCTACGTGGCGAAGAATCCGGACTTCGGCGCCATCCTGACGTACTACCTGGCCGAATCGGTCATGACCGACAATGACGCCCGGCGAGAGGCCGAGAAAGAGAAAGAGAAGGAAAACGAGGACGTTCGCTTCCCCTCCTTCGACTCGATCATCGATGAGGCTCGCGAGGATGATCCGGCCTTGATCCTGACGGTCACCGACAGCAACGGCAACGTCATCCAACACGTCGAAGGACCGGCCGAGGCCGGCTTCCATCGCGTCGCCTGGAATCTGCGCTACCCGTCACTGAATGCCTGGACGCCAACCGCAGAAGACGATTACTTCGACCCAGGCTTCGGTGTCATGGTCGCGCCAGGTAACTACGAGGTCAGCATGTCGATCCGCAAGGACGGCGTCATGGAGCGTATCGACCAGACAATGCCGATTGAAGTGGTTTCGATCCGACCGGATCCGGTGCTGCCGGGCTCGAGCCAGGAAGACCGGGTGATCTTCGACCAGCAGCTCGATGAACTGCTGCGCGTCTCCGACGGCACCCGTAGATCCATCGATCGTCTGAACATCGAGCTGGGTGCTGCGATGTCGGCACTCAGGCGTTCGACGACCGACGGCACTCTGTACGAGATCGCTGTGTCCCTGAAAGACCGTTTGCTGGACCAGAAAGAGCGTCTATCAGGCAACTCTACGCGTGACATCTATCACGACTGGGAAGAGATGACGGTGGCCAACCGACTGTGGCACGCACGCTTCGCGCCGGGCACAAATGTCTATGGACCGACACCAGCCCAGCGAGAGTCGTACCGCATTGGACGGTCGTTGTATGACGAGATCGTGCGTGAATTAGACGCGATCAATAGAGAATACGCCGCACTTCAAAATGCTATGGACGCCGCAAAAGTTCCGTGGACACCCGGAAGATGAGCGACAGAGTGACCAAGAAGCCCCTCTCAGAGGGGCGTTTTTCCCGGTAACTCCATCAGTTAGCGACGTCTAGCTTGTCGACCGACGGCGTGCGAATCCGATTCCTGCCAGACCAAGACTGAGGAAAGCAAGCGTTGTCGGCTCTGACACCTTGCTGAAATGAACAGCTTTCAGATCGATGACGTTCAGAGTGCCGGTACGACAGTAGTTCTGCATGAAGATGTAGTGTTAAAGCTCATCGTACGAGTTGGTTCCATTGTCCCAGCCACCCTCACTCGTGTAAGAACCGTCCTGCACCTTGAGGCGGAATTAGGAATAGACACAGCCACGCTGAAAACCCGAGTAGTCTTTGGACGCCAGTCCACCACTTCTCGTAATTGAATCGATGGGTCCTATCAAACTGCGTACTCGCAAGCTCGACGATCACCGAAGAACCAGTCTTTGGAATCGAAGCTGAAGTATCCGGAGATTTGGTCATTGATTGGATAGCCTCCTCAGCCACCACCGCTCACGCTCGTTACGGTGCCGTTGTAGGTCAGCTAAATCGGCTCTGCAAAGGCATCTGAAGCCGCCACGCGATCAGTGAAGCAAATATCGCAACCAGAGGTCTCTACAGTCTTGCAGCACCGAAAAGGATCCTGCATAGGAGTTACTTGGATAGTAGGCAGATAACATGCCAAAAAAATTTCTAAACAGAAACAGACGAATTCAAGAAAGCAGTTTTTAAAGATTGTCCGACACTGTATTGATCCTTAAGCTGGTGTCAGCCGCTCATGCATAAGACAGCCCTAATGGCCGCCGAGGTCAGCAATCAGCTAGTCAATAGTCTTGAACGCCGGATTTGAGTAGAGGCTTTCGACGCCTGCTTCATTAAATGCGGTGGTTACAAACTCGTAATTTCCTGGCGACAGATTCTCGATGACGACATTCGTCTGGCCAGGATTGTTGACCGTCACGGAGTTCGGATAATTCCCTGCGCTGGTTCCCCAGTAGACACGGAAGCCAGCCAGATCAGTTAAGGGCGACCCGTCTTCGTATTCGGTCGGTGCGACCCACGATACCGTGGCCGAACCCAGCGCGACCGACACCACTGTTATTGAGAACGGGGCGAGTTGAGCCGTTTCTGTACCATCCGACACGGAAATGACGACGTTGCTGTACGTACCCACATCTGCCTCGTCAGGGCTTCCTGAAATTGCGCCGCTGACAAAATCGAACGATGCCCAGACCGGTAGTCCGCTAATGAAGAATGTCAGACCGTCACCATCAACGTCGGTTGCCGTCGGCTGGAAAACGTAAGCATTGCCAACTGCTACTGTTGTCGCCGGCGTTCCGATAATGGTTGGTGGTGAATTCGGCACGATCGAGGTAATGACCACGACATCGAAAGGCGCCAGGGACGACGTAGATTGACCATCGCTTACTGAAATTTCGACATCAGCGAAAACACCCACATGCTGCTCGCCGGGCGAACCGGATATCGCACCATTGTTCGGGTTAAATGACGCCCAGGAAGGTAGGTTCGCGACATTGAATGTCAGACTATCGCCATCCGCGTCGCTCGCTGTAGGCACGAATATATAGTTGTCGCCGGCACTCACGGTCAGGTCCGGCTGACCAGCGATTGTTGGCGCATTGTTGTCTGTTGTCGTGGAATTCACTACCAATGTGAATGCGGGGAGTGACGCGGTGTCAGTTCCGTCAGTCACAGAAATCCTTATGTCCGCGAATGTACCCACGTCGTTTTCCGACGGTGTTCCGGAGATACGACCTGTGTTGGCGTTGAAACTAGTCCAGGAGGGTTGTCCGGCTATGCTGAAAAGCAGAGTATCCTGATCGGCATCATTTGCCGTCGGTACAAATGCCCAAGCATTCCCCGCCGTAACCGATGTTGACGGCACTCCGCTGATCGTCGGTGCGCTATTTTCCGAAACAGTCCGGCCACCGACGACGGCATTGATCGAGTCTATGGTGGCTTGATCCGCACGAGCAATGAAATCGGCCAAAGCAGAAACAGAAGGCTCGAAATCTGCTGGCAGGATAGTCCTGACCAACGACGGACTCATTCCATCCTGAATGCCACTCAGCGCCGCGACGATCGAGTCAAGAGTGGAGTCTGTGCTAACAGCGGCTCCGGCCGAGACCCCCAGTTGGGCAAGTCTGGACATCGATCTGGTTACGGGTAGGTCCTCGACTCTTAGACTGACTGTTGAGTCTGTGACGATGTCAGCAGCGTTGTTCATCGCAGAATTCGCGATCAACCCGCCGACGCGGAGTTCAGCTTGCATCGATTCAAGCAACACCTCGGAAATGATTACTGTCGCCAGAGCAGATATTCTCGAATCGACTCTCCCCCCCCCAACGCCGTCGATGTCGCCGTCTACGAGGTCCGACGCTATCGCCCAAACGATGTTGTCTGACGTAGTAGGATTGCCGTTGGCAGCCAGCCTGTCGCGAGTCCGACGAATGACTTCGCCCATCGCCTCGGATGCCCGAATTATTTCCGAGACATTCGTTTCGTCGATCGACTCGTACAACGCCCCATCAGTGTCGAGAGTTACCAGCCCAAAATCGAACGACTCGTCCAGCGTAGTCTTCGCGACGTCGACGTTGGCACCAGTCAGCCCACCGGGCAGTTCGCGAGCGATTTCCAGTACAAACGTACTCAACGGATTGATGTTTGCTGTCGTCGACTGGCCGGGTGTCGTAGCCACGCCGTACAGAGCAAATTCAGGGCCGGCGTCTGTTACGAGGTCGACCCCCCCAGACGACGCGATGACCAGCGGGTATTCATCAGCCGTGGCATCAACGAGCACGTCGTACTCGGCTCGCGAGTTACTGCTGGACTCGACCAGCAAAACGCCATCGACGCTTCGGACCTCGATTGTTGCGTTGACTATCGGACCGTCGCCCACGCTGCCGTTCAGCCGCACAGAGGCGGTAGGGTCAACGGGATCCGTTGCCTGCTCTTCACCAGACAGACAACCCTGCAGCGTTAGGATTGCCGTTGTAGTCAATGCGATCCGCGTTAGACGTTGTCGCAACTTTGTTTCTCGCACGTGCGAATACCTGCAGTTTAATGCGGGCATAGCTCAGGTTTGGGGGATGCGACCGAGACGGCGGGCTGCCGCGATGCACCAGTAATGGCGGCAACCCCGCTGTCGTAGACAAAAAATCGCCCGTAGACCGGTGGCTTTGCGCCCCAAACTTTCGCCTGGTTTGCCCTAGATTGATGTCGAAGCTAACACCGTTCCCAAAGCGAGAAAACTGTCTACTATTTGCGACAATTGGCTGATTTGACTTAATTTCTTTTGACAATAGATACTTAAGCCAAGGTGCTTCAGGTATTTTGCCGACGTACTGGTTTGTCACTGATAAATCAGTGATTTTCATGAACAAGCGAATTCAGATGCTCCGCAGACATTGAACTGTTTCATTTGTTTACCTGTGAATTAGCGCACATTACCGAGTGTTAATTTGGACCTCTTTTTCGGTAGCTCAGTGACTTACGGTGCATTTCGTTGTCTCGCCTCAGCTGCTCGCTCCGAGCCGACAAAAGGCGAGCGTTTCATTGTGTTTCCACCGAAATAAAGCGTCGAACTTTGGGTAACTGAGAAATCACGAACACAAACTGCGCAAGATCAAGTGATTACTGGATCCAGGGGTAGGCTGGTCAGTAAAGACAAGTGTGAACTATGTCACGAGGTACTCACCGCTGTTGGCGTGAATCGGATTACTTAAACTGTGAACCCTGTCTTTATATGAACCTTCCAATCGAGGGGAATTTTCGGCAATCGCGCGTCGTCGTATGTACTTACCCCCCAAAATCGCGCCAGACACACCGTCGTTCTCACTTCTTGTCTGACTAAGCGGCACGGGGCCATTGTCAGCGCAATTGACTCTCCAATGCCCACAACGTTGACTGCAGTCATCGTTCCAAGTTTCTTGAAGGTCTGTTTCTGCGGCAGACTGCCAGATCGTTTCGGTCTCAAGAAGATACGTCGGATTCGGTCTTGGGGCCCCGAGAAACTCGGTTTACGCGAACGAAAAACCCGCTTCAGGCGAGACACTAATGTGTGACGTAACCGAGAGTGTCCTCGTCAATCACTTGGGCCTATTGTCATACCCGCTGGGAACGGCATCCGGCGATCCCCGACGCGGACGGATTTGATCGGACTCAAGTCTGAAACTTGAATCGCCGTGCATCGAGCAAAAGACAAGGCCCGCACGGGGCGAGCCTTTTCTTTTGTATGGCGTCCCCAAGGGGAGGCGCAACCCTTCGCGACTATCCATTTGAATTCCTTGTAACTCAGTCATTTATGGCGCAAGGTTGTACCGGTTATTGTACCGGCCAATTGGAGCAAAGCCTTGCCGACCTCTTATCTCAAGCAACGAGGGAGATCTTACTACGCCCGGGTGACCCTTACACCTGAACAAGCGAAGGCGCTCGGCAAAACTGAAATCGTCCGCGCCTTAGGGACACGTGACCGTGCAGAAGCTAAGAAGCGGCTCCCAGCGAAGATCGTTGAGATTCAAGATGAGGTCCAAGCGGAACTCGACGCAGACCGCCTTCTCCCCCACTCCATAGATTGGCTGGAAGCGAAGATGAATTTGCTGATCGACAGCTATCGGAGGAAAGAGATTGATGCTGAAGAATTCAGTGAGCAGGAAGAGATACTCCTCGACACCCACTTTGTAGCCAAAGGCCGCCAACAGGGCATCAACACAAACGTAGAGCGCGATGACGTGCGCATGACTGACGAAGAAAATCGTCGGGTCTCCGGACTGATTGCGAAGGGTCAGGGAAAGCTCGTTCTCTCCATAGCCGTTGAGGAATACCTAGACACGATCCGGCCTGAACTAGCCGAGAAGACGGTGACGAACAAACGAGTCACCCTAGATGCCTTCAGTAAGTGGGCCGGGGACGTTACCGTGGATCGGATTAAGAAGCCGATGGTTGCTCAGTACCTACGCGATGTCCTCAAACAGAACGGACGAAGCCGGGCGACCGTCGTGAAGGACTTGAGCCACATCGGCTCGCTCTGGTCCCACTATCTGATTCCCAACGGGCAAGCGGACACAAACCCGGTGACCGGCCTAGCGGCCTCTCTCCCGAAGACTAAGCGGGGCCAAAAGGCGGTCCGAGAGGCGTGGACCGATGAACAGATTATCGACCTACTGATCGGGCTCAGCAGCGACGCTCGGTACCGTGAATTACAGATCGCCGCCCTCCTCTTCTTGTACACCGGTATGCGGCGTCAGGAACTCATTGACGTGACCACAGACCGCGTCCGCGACGGGGGAATCGAGATCAGCGAAGGAAAGTCAGGGGCGGCTCTCAGGACTGTCCCGGTGCACCCAACGGTGGGTCCTCTGGTGGACCTGCTTGTTGAAGAGTCTGAAGACGGATTCCTGCTTCCAATCAAACGCACCGCGAAGAACGTCGGTGACGCGTTTGGTAAGCGGTTTGGGGAAGCTAGAGAGAAGCTAGGTTTGTCGGCACGATACTTGGACCTTCATGCGTTTCGCCACTCCTTCACAACGGCAGCAAGGAACTCGGGCATCCCTGAGCACCTTGCAGCGATCCTCGACGGCCATGAGCACCCGCAGATGACCTACGGGACCTACACGCAGAGCGACCGAGTGAACTAGCCGATACTTGTAAAGGCGATGAAACAAGTGAAGTATCCAAAGGCGGTCACCAGCCAAGCAGTCCGGTCGATTAGGCAGCTCACATCTGATTGACAGATCGCAGCACGATAGACGACGTTCGATTAGGAGCACCCCTTGCACAACCTCCCGTACAGATCACGGAGCTTTTTGCCGGTGTTGGTGGTTTGCTCCTCGGGTGTACAGAGTGTGGCGCTGAGTGGGCCTGAATGACGCCCCGATGTACACAGACTCATGACCTCCTTGTACATCCGACAATTTTGGTTTGGCGCAGTTATCTGAAGGGGCACATATACGTGCACCCGGCAAAATTCCCCCCGTGCCACCCCCGGGATTCATCAAAGCGACCACCCCCTTGTCACGCTGAGAGCTAGCAATGGCTGGGCCTCCAGCGCTTCTGGCACACATCCTCGGCACACCAAGCGCAGAACTGGCGCGGTTGTTGGCTTCGCGCCGGATTGCGTATCCCCTTACCAGTGACAGAACCAACGTCAGCGAGTGGTAAGGCTCTAAGTTCTTGCGTATGCTGCTGATCGGGCAGTATGCGGCACCAGCTTTTTCTTCCGTACGCGCCCGCACTCCCATCTGTTTTTGGTGACCTATGAAAGTAGTGACCTACTGTCGAGTAAGCACCCGCGAACAAGGACGCTCTGGCCTCGGACTGGAAGCCCAAGCGGACCACCTCCGAACCTACTGCCGTTCCCACAAGTACAAGATCGTGCACGAGTACACCGAGGTAGCGAGCGGCGGCGGCGCAGACCTGAGCACACGCCCGGTGCTCACCGAGGCCATCCAGCAGGGCCACACCGTGATCGTCGCCAAGCTCGACCGCCTGTCCCGCAGCGTGAAGCTCATCGAGGACCTAATGGCAGAGGAGGTCAACTTCGAGGTGGCCGAGATCGGCCCCGGTGCGAGCCGCATGGAGCTGCAACTCAGAGCGGTGTTCGCTGAGGAGGAACGGGCGAAGATCAGCGAGAGGACGAAGGCCGCACTGGCCGCCAAGAGGGCACGAGGTGAATCACTCGGCAACACATCGAATCTCGCCCGGTCCGCACACAGAGGCCACGAGACGCGGCGACAGGCGGCGGCTCAGGCTGCTGAGGCACACCGTCCTATGTTCGCGATGCTCGCTGAGCTGAGCCACTCGGCGGCAGCCAAGAAGCTCAACGAGGTGGGCCATCGGACGACATCGGGCAGAGGCCAGTGGTCGCCTTCGATGGTGAAAAGGGTTAGGGAACGGCTGACTGGCTGATTTTTTTGCAAGCCGGGCTGGGATTTTCGTGATTCCTGAAACCTAGCAGTGGCGCGGCTTCCAGAATCGGGACACCCCTTGCACAACCCCTCGTATCAGCTCGGACGCCCTTTTTTCAGTCCGGCTTGAATTAGGGACACCCCTCGCACAACCCCCCCGTACAAATCTGACGGCATTTTCATAGCCGAGATTTGAATGGAGGACCCCTTGCAGCACCCCTATCGTCCCAAGGAGATATTCAATGAGTGAACACAACGTTCGCGGAAATAGCTTTGCCCGAATTCAAGACAAATCGGTCAATTCGAATACCAAAGAGCCAGACCTCCACCCACTGGCTGAAATGACTGAAGTTGAAGCAGGAGGCAGCGCCTTAGATGCCATAGTGAGCGGCAACGAAGTCAAAGCGACAGGAAGCCGGAGTATCACGCTGCCGAACACCGAGGCTGCCAGCGATCTCGACAGCATCATGAAGCAGAGAAACGATGTTGTTAAGGAAGCGCTAAACCTGATGGATGAGAACGGCCAACCGCTGAAGCCGCAGTTTGCCGATCAGCTGAACAAGCTCAGAAAAAAGGCAGACCACTTGCAGGAAACTTACGAATACCAGTTGGAGTTCCACCAATCTCGCGGTGCGACGCTGCTTTCCGATGGCGTGAAAGCGGACAACGGAATTTCTGGAGTACACGCAAACGAAGTGGGCGAGTACCTCGACTCTCTACCTGAAGATGACGAGCTTCGTCAGAGATATGAGGCCGTTAAGGCGGCCAACCGCCGGAAGCGCCAAAGAGCATTAACCGGCCGGTAAACCCCTTGGGACCAGCGGTGCACACTTATTGCTCCGCTAGTGGCCCTGTTCCGCTGTGTGGTGACGGGACGGGGCTGCGCCTTATCGCTCCCAAACCCTAATCACCACCTCTCGGTGATCGAGATGATCGGCCCGGACTGATCCCCGGGCTGGTCTCTCACCCTATGCATCGAGACGTGACACCGAGAGGTATCGAAATGAAATCATTCCTTCAGATAGTCAACGACACGTACCGCACCCTGACCGGCCGCCCGCCGAGTCTGTTCGAGCAGAGCACCGCCGACATCATGGGGGAGGCTTACACCTCAGTGTCAGAGAGGATCGGTAGACCATTCTTCGAGACCATCAGCAGCGCAACAGGAGGCGGCAAAACCAAGGCCGCCGAGGCGCTGATCAAACACGTAATGCCCCGACCTGTGACGTTTGTCATCAAGGAGATTGTCGAGATCGATGATGTCTATCGCGACCTTGTCAGAATTCTCCCTGAAGGTGTTCGTGTGGCGATGATGAACAGCGTCCACGGGCCAAACTCGAAGCGCGGCCTAACGGCTGAGAAGGAGCGCATGATGGGCCGCCCTGTGGCCGCTACGTTCAAACTTGAAGAGATCAAGAGTGCGCACGTTGTGCTCACAACACATGAAGCGTGGAGAAACGCCGTCGCTGGAAAGAACAGCCGCGAATTTCTGCTGCGCCGCTTCAATCAAGAAGCTCTAGTCATCGTGGATGAAGACCCCGATTTGGAGCAGACTTTCGTGTGTCAGCCTCAAGACGTGTCTGACCTCATCGAGGTTCTGTCGGATGTTGTCGATCCCGACGAAGCCCGTTCCTTTGGTTTCCTACCTACCCACAGACTGGTGCCCGTACTGCGGTCAGTCTATGACCGGATGGAGCGCATCAAGATCGCCGCCTCGAAGAATGCTCCGTTATCACGTGACCGATCAATGATCACGGACGATGATGTGACAATCATTGAGCAGGAGATAAACGACGACGACCTGACAAACCGAGCAATGAAACTCGGAGGGACCAATTGGGTGCCCCGAGTGCAACGCGCAAGGGCAACCGTCGAGTTCCTCCGCGCAGCCGGAGAAGGACGCGTGTTCTATGCTCAAGATCGTCACCCGGCATTCCATGCATACAGCTACGCGGTGCCCGCCCAGCACAACACCATCATCCTCGACGGGACGGCAGACTTGAACGGCATGTTCGCTGCCAGCGACCACATTCGTGTAATCGACGATGAGTTGCAGCCGAACTACAGTCGCATGGCGATCAGCTACGTGATTCCCCCGAAGGAGTTTCGCGGCAAGATGAAGCCGGGCGGCCTTTACAAGAACCGGTGGTCGGCAGAGCCGCTGATGAAGTGGTTTATGGAGGAGCTTCTGATTCCCAACACGGAGTCTGGTGATCGAGTCTTGGTCTATGCGAAGCAAGACCTTCTTTCCTTCGACCTCCAACGTGACTTCGACGAATCCGAGAGCCGCCAGCCGTACTACATCGAGAAGGACGGGCGGTGTATCTGGTTCTGCCACTTCGGGAGCGGAAGAGGAAGCAACAAGTGGAAGCATTGCAATGTTTGCTTCCGGCTCTCCGAGTTCTATCCAAAGAAGGCAGCAGCGATATCAAAGGCAGCCTCACTGATGAACGTCGAGCTGTCGGACGCCGACTTGAGACAGATGGGTAGCGGAACAACCAAGCACCGTCTGTATGAAGTTGCCCGAGACACTCACGTCATGGTTCACAACAAGCAGGAGACCGCCCGTATCTGCATCCGCAAATTAGATAACGATGGGGTATGTGATCCAGCCCGGGTCTATTTCGTTGATTCAGACCTCGAACTCCTACAGGAGTATCAGGCGAGAGCATACCCGGGCAGCAACCGAATTGAGGTGCTTGATCTTGGCGGCCACAAGGCGGCCACTCAGACACAAACCGTTATCGACCACATGCTGACCCTACACGGCCCTGTGGATATCACTGCGCGAGAGCTTGCTGAGTCCTGTGGTGTACCCGTGGATTCCGTTAAGAAGGCGCTACAACGTCATTGGCCTGTTCTGAACGGCCAAGGATGGAAGAAATCGACCGAGAAAGAAGTGCGTGGGACCGGTAGGGCTGCTTGCTATGTACTGTCGTAACTGGGACAGACTCTAGAGAAGTGGCTACAGCTTGTCCCGCTTCAGGTAGCTCATACCAACAAGGACAGACTCTAGAGTAACGGCTACAGATTGTCCCACTTCGGCAATCGAAAGCCCCCGCCGCCCGAGGGCCCCCTTTGTCACACCTCTTGTGGCCCCGGGCAGCCTTAACTCCCTGACCATCCATCCATGGATGTGGTCAATCCTGGCGAAGCCGGAACCCGAGCGTCCCCGCGCCGGGCCACCCTCTGAACCACTCAGACTCACCGGCGCGTCCACCCCCTGTCCCAATAAGGAACTCACTATGCCCCACGACCTGCCCATCGGACGATCCCGCTGCCGGTGCGCCGCCTGCGGCGAGTATTTCGGCGGCCCCAGCACATTCGACCTCCACCGGGTTGGCCCAATGACCGACCGCCGGTGCCGCCCGCCGGGAGAAATCCGTCGCAAAGATGGAGCACCCGCTCTGCGTCAGAACGACGCCGGGGTGTGGGTCCGCAACGTCCCCTAGGACACACCGGAGCGAGGGTAGAACGAACGATCTCCCTGAGGCTCTACCAACGTCTGCATGCTCGGTTACATGCCTCTCTAAGGGACGCTTTTCGAAAATGCCAAAGACAATCGTCAGCCCGAAGGGGCTCCTGACGCTGACCAATTAGTCAATGAAGAACTTTCACGGTAGTAGTGCTGTTTCGGCAGTCTGCGTTGGTATGTGTCTGCGAAGCAACCACATGCAAAATACGATTTGCTGGAAGCGTTCGTTTGCAGTTTGCCGTCACACCCATGTTTCCGCTTTGTGTATTGCCACTTTCTGCGCAACTCGGAACAGTATCTGAATCTACGGTTATGTTCACAGCGATAGTTCCACCGCCTCTACCAGCCACTGCTGTTGTATTAGCTCTTAAGAAAACTTCTTTTTCTGCATTTCCAGTTACCACGTAAGTATCAGCTCCGCAGCCGCCTGCACCGCTAGCAATGTCTTGGGGCGAATCTCCCATTGTTTCTTTATCGCCCAGTTCATATGCCCATGGGACATAAATTGAATCTGAGTACCCGCCGCCAAGCCCGGCTACACCTCTTATAGATGCGAGAAACTGAGTATTTTTAGATCGTCGCAGTACGTAACTATGCTTGCCCCGGCTCAGTGTTCTTAGCTTTCCAAGGTCTTTGGCTGTAACTCCCGGCGGTAAATCAATAGAGATATCGCGGAGATCGCCTAGTCCGTCTGCTGGGTCCCAAAAAATCTCAAGCTGGATATCTGTTGGCGTGATCATGCCGACCCGCGTGTAGAGTCCACGATCTTTCATACACTCAGCCCACTTTTTTACTGCGTTCTCGTCCATGAGGCTTTGCAATATCGAACGCGAGTTACGCGTAGTTAGGTCAAAACTCGAGCGCTTACGTAGTGAAGAGCGCTTTTGCGCGAAGGAGTCGTAGCCGCTGTCAAACAACCCCGGAACTAACGCGCTTCCTGATGCCTTCGCTTCTTCGTAATTATCGCGATTAATCATCTGCAACCAAGCAAGCTGCAGGTGGGCTTCGTCTTGTACACTCGTGACGTTTCGTTGAACTAATACCGAATCGCAATCCGATTTGGAGTGCGCCACTCCAGCGACGAACAGGAACATCAAACCAAAGATACATCTTCCGCTCATTATCCTATCTCCCAATAAGTGCTCGCTCCGTATTTGAAGAGAGTCTGCTTTTCGCCCATACGACAGTACTTCTTTTACGACAGTCGTCGGTTTCACTCTGCCCAGTATAGCGGCCTCTCGGCCAATCTCCGAAAGCCTCCATCACCACGCTACTTCCGCAGTCCGGTAGAGATCAGCCGGAACCCAATCGCGCCTGTTTTAGACCCAAACCCCTTTACCTAGAGGCAGTGCTCCATGTTCGAAAATATCGTATTTATTGGCCTTACAGTCTTCTGGGCTTCTATGTCCTACGCCTGCTACCGTTACCGTTCCAAAGCTGTTCGCAGGTATCGCCGATGACGGATTCCAAAAAGGCCATCATCGGTCTCACCCGTAAGCGCGACGCGGTCAACCGCATGACTACTCACATTGCTGCTCTGACGATTGCCATTGACGGCCTCTCCCCAAATATTCCGGTGTCGCTTGCCGCAGCCAAGAAGCTGCTCCATTTCGTTGGTCTGTTTGATCGGCTCGTCGAAATGGAGTTCGCCGCCGAGGAGGCGGGTGTCTCACCAGAAACAGTAGATAGCTATCGACAAACGCAGAGGGAGCTGTGGCAGGCATATCCAAGCGCGGCCACGCTCTATAACTCGGTGAAGCGGCGGGACTACCTATCGCTCGCCATTGTGCCGAAACGGACGCTTCACTGAATACTCAAGAGTGGATCACTTGGGGGTGATAAACCCGAGCAACAAGCCAACAGCGAGAGTTACAACACCAACGACAAATACCTTCCACAGCTCGAAGCCTTCCTTGTCGCCATCTGAGCGATCTTCAAGCATCCCCTTTGCCAGTTCAGTAACAACTGCATCAGGGACGTTGCCGACAAGCATCCCGAGCGTTTCGCAGGTTCCCTCAGGGTCGGCGACTACAGCGCGGAGGTAGTCGTTTGAAAGGCCATCAAGTTGGTCTATCAGGTGATCCAAATCAATCTTTGCGTATGGATCAAAAACCAGAGCCGTGTCGCGCACAGATGTAACTGTTGCTCCATAACCACGGACTGCTGCTGGTCCCGCTTTCAGTGCTCCCTTGCCGGTGATCTTTGCCATCACTGAATTCTACATCTCAAATCCATTTTTAACAGGAGCCACAAGATGGCCGACAACCTGACCCCAGAGGTCCTTCAACGTGAGTACACGATCGAGGAACTCAACTCGATGCTCGACGAGAAAGAGGCGAGAGAACAATTCGCTATCCGGAACCAGCTCGCTGGTCTGGACGCACGTGACAATATCGTCAACCTCCCTGAGGACGACGGGCTGATCAACAACACCTACGAAGTGCTCGGCTCTGCCGTAGAGCAAGGCATCGAGCAGGGCTTTCGCTTTCTCGGAGACCTCTCCGCCCCATCCGCTGAAGGCATCGAGAACTACTTCGACCCACAAGGTGAGTCTTCTCTGTTCGGTCGCTTCGTACTCGGTGACGACACAGTACCGGGTCTCGAAGATCGGGGCCTCGGGGTACCGTTCACCGACTTTCGCGTTGCCTACATGAACCGGAAGGACTTCGAGGAGATGTCTCTGCTTTATGAGATCGAGACTGGCAATGTCACCCGCAGTCTCTCGAACGTAGACCTGCCCGACGTGGATCGACCGGACTCAGCCGCAGGACAGATCACCAGTGACATCCTTAGGTGGGCAATGGTGTTCGCCGCCACCCGAAAATCCCTAGGCAGCGCCAGCACGAAGGCCGGACAGATCAGCCGAGGTGTTGCCGCCGGTGTCGCTGCCGACTTCGTTGCATTCGATCCACATGAGGCTCGCCTGTCTGATCTTCTGATCACCATTGGTGACGGAAACCTTGTCTTCCAAAACGCTCTCACCGAGTACCTCGCGGTGGATCAACTCGACTCCAACCTCGAAGGCCGAATGAAGAACGCAGTCGAGGGCGCGGTAGTGGGTGGTTTGGTCGAGACCGTCTTCCGATCCATCAGATGGCTTCGCGCTCGTCGAGTTGAACGTGCTGGTCGTGAGTCGGCTGAAACTACACGCCCCGTACCGGGCCAGAAAGTAGCTGTCGAGGTGCTACCAGAGGGGACACCCGAGGTCTCCCCAGAGGACGCCCTACAGGCCCGTCTCGATGAGATCGAAGTGAAGGCCCAAGAACGTGCCGCCGCCCGAGAACAAGCCGCCAGTCGCGCTGAGAGCGTGGTGGAAAACACTGCCCGAAACCTCGATGCGCGGGAAACCTCAATCACTCCCGAGCAGCGTTCGCAGATGTCTGCCGCGCTCAAGGAGGGCCGCCTGTCTGAGGCTGAGGACTTGATTTCCTTCAACAGCGATACGTTCGACTGGGAAGGAATCGGGGCTAAGCTGGATAGCGCCGAGGATGCGGACGTAGTTCGCCAGATCATCAACACAACTTCCGAGGTCTTCTCCCGCAACATGGATGAAGCACAGGGGTATCAGTCCCTAGCCCACACCTTGGCAAAATCTGTCGGTAGCTCGGTGGATGACCTCCGGAGCCTCCACTTGGACGTGACTGGTGGCAAAGGTATCGCCGCCCGCATGGCGGGTGCTCGGGCCTTGCTGACCGCAAGCGCAGACCGACTCCGTATCCTCGGACAGGCAGCCGCCCGCGACGGTGCAACAACTGCTGACGAGATTGCCTTGTTCCGACACATCGAGCTTCATGCAGCCATTCAGGCGCAGGTGAAGGGCTCAGGGTCGGAGATCGCTCGCGCTCTCCACGCAATGCGGACTATGAAGGCGGCAACCGCCGACAGCATCCGTGAGTTTGACAAGGTGGTCCGCGAGATCGGTGGTCGGAATCCCGAGATAAGGAAGCAGCTCGCCGAGAAATACGCATCCGTGACCGACCTCAATCAGGTTCACAGCCTTGTGAACAAGTCCCGATGGCGACGGGCGGCTGACGTTGGCGTCGAGGTCTACATCAATGGCCTACTGTCGTCGCTCTCTACGCTCACCCTGAACAACACGTCGAACCTCCTGAAGATCGTCGAAGGGTTCACCGAGCGTTACTTCTCGGTGGCCGTCGGTGGCCTTCGCAATGGCGTTCGGCGTGGGCTCGGAATGGAGCCTCTTGAGCGGGTCGCCCTTCGCGAAGCGAATGCATTCGCCGTGGGCACCATGAAGGGCCTTGAGACGGCGATCGGCATCCCGCTCCGTGAAACACTGCGTGCGGGTGGGCGCAGTCTAGCTGCTATCGCTCGTGCAGACATTGAAGCGGCGGGCATCTCTTGGCGTGAAGCCGTGGAAGGTCTAAAGGGAGCAAAGGACGGAACGGTCGCCCGTGCTCTTATCGACGAGCAGCCGCAAACTGATGTGCTCCAGCGAGTCGATACCGACACACGCAGAGCGATCAACGCCACCGGAGACGGTCTGGACGCTAAAGCTATCCGTGCCCTTGGCAAGTTCATCCGCATACCTTCGCGTCTCATCCTGACCTCCGATGAGTTCTTCAAGACCATCGGGTTCCACCAAGAGCTTTACGCCCGGGCATACCGAAATGCCGCTGCTGTGGCCGATGAGGCTGGAGCAACCGGATCGCGGCGAGAAGAGATCATGGCGAAGCAGATGGAGGTGGACATCAACAACCCTCCGGAAGACCTTCACTTTGAGGCGATGGATTTCGCCCGGTATCAGACCTTTCAGGCTGAACTTGAAAGCTCCTTTGCAAAGGGAATCGAGGACTTCACGAACCAGCACCCGATGATGAAATTCGTCATCCCGTTCTACCGCACCCCCGTCAACATCGTGAAGCAGACGATCCTCGAACGGTCACCCCTCGGTTTCACCAAGTTGCACCACTCTAAGCTCTGGAAGCAGATTGCCAAGGGAGGACCCGAAGGTGACATCGCCTTAGCTCGCCTCGCGACCGGCAGCGCGTTCATCGGCATGGGTATGCAATGGGCAATGGATGGGCGAATAACAGGTTCGGGATCGTCGGCCGCAGGCAATCGGAACACCGAGTCTCTAGACGGCATCCCGCCGTACTCCATCAAGGTCGGAGACACGTGGTATCAGTACAACCGGCTGGAGCCGCTTGGGATGCTGATGGGCCTCTCCGCCGACTTGGCAGAAGCGGCGATGAATTGGGACCCGGAGAACGACGATAGGGACTTTTGGGAAGCTACGGTTGTCGCGATCACGGTCGTCACGACCAACATCACCGACAAGACGTGGTTTAAAGGCGTTGCTGACTTGGTGGCCGCTGTGGATGACCCAAAGCGCTACATAGAGAAATACGCCGAGAACCTTGGTTCCACCATTGTGCTCCCGTACAACTCACTTCTTCGCCGCATTAACGTAGAACACGACCAATACGCCCGAGAGGCTTGGACGTTCTTCGACAAGTGGCGACGCAATATCCCGGGCCTCTCCGACGACCTTCCGCTCGCCCGTGACTACCTTGGCAATCCTCGCGAAAAGCCGGACTACGTAGGACAGGCATGGCTCAGTCCATTCATGAAAGGCATTGAGAGTAACGACCCCGTCTACACGGAGCTTGCTCGTCTCGGGTTCGACTACCGGATGCCAAACAAGGACGTGTTCCGAATCGGCCAAGACGTTACCCCCGAGCAATACTCCGAGTTCCTCCGCTTGCGAGGTCAGAGCCCTATTCAAGGGCAGACCTTGCAGCAGGCGCTCGCTGACCTATTCCGGTCTCCTGAGTACAAGTTCGAGCTGACCGACGCGGGTCGTGAGGATGTCATCAAGCAGCTGGTCCAACGGTATGGACGCGCAGCTCGTGCAGAGATGCTCAATCGCGACTTCTCGCTTCAGCTTCGTTTTGAGGAGGAGAAGCGTAAGGCTCGGGATGAGCTTCTTGCTATCCCTCAGTAGCTCCGTTGGTGCTACATACAGGGGCTCTTTGTTCCCACCGGTGGGAGCTTGATTGACGGTACCCGATGCGTGTGTAACTCTGGGGAAGGGTGAGTTGACTTCCACTTGTGGGACTATCCCAACCTTAGGAACAACTCGCTCCTCCTCCTAGTTAATTAACAGGAGGACACACCATGAACCACACCGAAGACCGAGCGCAGTCGCTCCTCATTGCCCGCTATTACGGACGCACGTGGACTGCGGATTACATTCACAGACGAGATGCCAAGCTCAAAGCTCAGCTACTTGAGCAGAGAGAGAGAAAGAGCTAGCGGATTTCCTTGCCAAGAACGGGAGGGCCGCCTGATGAAACTCGATTGGCATATCGGCAGGAACGACGCGCTGTTCCACGCTCGTATCTACCGCGAACCACACCTCGAACCGCGACGGGTTGTCACTTTGGACCTAACTGTTCTCAGGGTGCACCTGATGGTGTCCCTTTGGTTGCCCGGCGGCGGCAAGGGGGCGTCCACGTGAGACAAGAAGAGATCGTCGCGAGACATCTTGAGGAGGTCGGTTCCATAACGGGACCGATCGCTCTTGAGCTGTATCGCATCACGGACCTCCCAAAGAGGATCAGCGTGTTGCGTCAGGAGGGACACAATATTGGCAGCACATTTTCCACTGGTCATGATGGCAAGAGACGCGCTACGTATTTCGTCCAACAATAGCCGACAAACTCGGGCCAACTGAACCTCAAGGCAATAACGATAAGCTCACACAGAGCGGGTGTTGCTATAATTCTCGCTCCACTCCCGACAATGAACTATCTGCGGTCCCACAACGTGCGACCTAACGGAGCGACTCAAGTTGGTAGAACAAGTTAAGACTTTCTTACTTTCTCACGATTTCTGGTTCGCCACTGCGTATCTATTGCTCGGTGCGATTATCGGAGCGCTAGTCAGTAATTGGTACACACTTAAGGCGCGACGCCCGAAGTTGATCGTCGCAGGCGGAGGAGGGGGCGGCAATGCGGACAAACACTCTTGGCAAATAACGCTCAGTAATCGACCGGCTTTCCTAGGCATACCGCTTGATGGCGAGACCGCACATGACGTGCAAGCACATATTAGGACAGTAGAGCGTCGTTCTCAGGCTTACCTACTCTTCTGGAACAATACCGACTCGGTCCGGGTTTCAATTTCTCCCGGTTCAAGTGCCTCACTGAGGTTGTTTCATTGGTTCAAAGAAGAGGACGGGTACAACGTAGTGGACCAGAATGGCGAAGCAGTTGCTCGTTTCACCGATAGGAGCCGAGAGTTTGAGATAACAATTTTCGACAGACTATCGCGTCGAACACGATTTAAGTTTCATGTTGAGTTTGACGATACTCACCTCAAGAACACACCGAGACTGTCCATAGTCCACCCGGTGTCTTTTGCAGAGAGACTGCAAAATCTGCGAAAAGGTTTTCGCCAGATAGGTAACGCATTTAGGTCTCGCTAGCGGTTCTTTCTAATCCAGAGCTTTTCGTAAGACAGCTCCGCCTAGACCGTAGTCAAATTCGACTGCTGGTCGAAATCCCAATCCGAGTCATCAGCTAGCTGATGGCTATGCATCACAGCATCCCAATGACGGCCACCAGCCGCGCTCCAGAGCCTCTCAAGGGAGACAACTCTGCGCAGCGGTCGGGTGCAGTGCGTCGTTACGAGGAGACCCAATGCTGACTGATCATCAGCCTCACCGTGCTGTCCCTCCCTAGCGCCTCCCGTGCGCCGCAGCACCGTCTTTCAACCACCCCAACAAGGAGACCCTTATGGCTCTACCTCTCGACACCGCTCTAGAGACCGCCATCGCGACCATCGAACAAGCGCTCACAGACGACATGACTCGTCCTAATGCTCGTTCAGCAATCGCATCTTGGCGAGAAGCTCTGCGCTACATCGAGTCGCTCCCGGGTGCTGGCTACACAAGCCTGACCCAGTCGAGCTACCCCGGTATGCGCGGCACGTGACCCCTCTGGCCCCGTCTCAGACACGGCGGGGCCCACTCTGAGACCAACAAGGAAACACTATGACCGACATCCCAAGCGCGGTTGAACAACTAAGCCGCGCAACCCAGCGCAGCTACTACACGAAGGACAGAGAGAATGAGCTTCAGACCGCCTTCTCACGTCTTGCGAGCGCCGCAGGTATGAGCCAAGGACAACTCAACAGCGTTCTCAAAACAAAGACCGATGACTGGAACGACTCTGCGTACGAACCGAAAGTGGTCCCGGGCAACTTTTACCCTCCCGCTTTCAAAGAACAGCTAGTCGCAGAACTGGAGAAACCATGAACAACATTCAAGACAACTATGACCGCATCGTCTACGTTCGAGGCGAGTCCGAATTACGAATCGTAAAGCGCGGCGACGAGGCACCCAGCGGTGCCATCGACGTGCTCACCGGAAAGCCGTCCCAGACTTTCGAAGTCGTCATGCAGCAGCTCGAAGGATTCCCCGAACCGGTTGAGGTGTTTGTTGCCAAGCGGGTAACGAAATCCAAATCGGTGATTACAGAGAATCTGTTCCCAGTGGCTGCGGAGAGCAACTCGGTAATCAAGGCCTACCTCCACGATAAGGATGACTCCGACCGTCTCAACATCCCCAAAGTTGTTGTCGGCAGCAAGGACATCAGAATCGTCCGTTCGGCCGGTCTCGACTAAGTCCATGGCACAGACGTACGCTGACCGGAGGCTCTCGCCGAAACAGAGAGCATTGATGCTCGTGAGCGACGCCCGCGCACGTAGTAAACGAAAAGGGCTACCGCCCCCCGAAATTTCAGGCCAGACAGTCGAGGCTGTTCTTCGTGCCGGTCGCTGTCAGGCCACGCAGCTTCCTTTCGATCTAAGTCCCGGCCCACGCCCCGGAGTGCCGAATACTTGGGCACCCACTTTGGCCCGAATTGACGCATCCAAGGGATTCACCATCGCGAATACTCGGGTGGTGGTCTACGCGTACACCCAAGCGAAGTCCTTCGCGACTTACCACGAGCTGATCACATCCGCTCTGGAGGAATCCGCATGAGTACTGATGAGGATGTGATGAGTCTCAGTGAGGTTCTGAGTGGGATAGAGGAGGTGTTACTTTCCCGTGGTGGCCGCAATAAGCCTCTACTGCGGAGCGCCTTGTATCACCTCAAGAATGATGCTGGCGGGACCCGGGCTACGCACGCCGAAGTCGACGAGCTTCATCGGTTGACCGGGTTAGCGGTCGCTAGTGAGCTTCTTGCATACATGAACGGAGAGGTCACTGACGCAGATGGGAATCCTAAGAGAATGCCGGGGCACGTACTCCAGAATGCGAATGCCTTTCTGCGGGCGAACGGGGCGACAACCCCTGTCAAAGGCAGCAAGAAGATAGACCCTCTTGCTGGTCTCTTGGAGGAAGATGTAGGCGAATTATCCTTTGAGGAGGCGAAGAAAGCTGTTTCGTTTATGGGATCGTGAGCGCCGCTCGTCAGAAGTGCATCCTGTGTCATAAGCTCAAGGCACCGGATCGCTTCCCAATCATCGAGCGAGCGAAAGACGGATCGAGCGACCATTGGCGCGACCGAGCATGCAGCGTGTGTGTCGAGAGGATCGACGCTCCTATCACCGAGCAGGACAAAGCAGAGGCCCGGGAGAGGAATTCGAGAAGGCACTACGCGGAGAACTCAGCGAGGTTCTATCGGAGCCACAACTTGCCGCTCCCGGTGTGGATCGCTGAGTTTCTAGGAGTTGACCGCAACAGCACGCACGATCCATCGAAGTCCGTCCATATGCGCGGCCTGAAAAAGCGCACTATTGAGCACGCCGCCCCGCCCCCTTGGGACTAGCTCTCAGGGGGTTTGCTGCTAATGCGGGAGTGGTCGAGAAAAGGGCTCTAAAGTTGTACCGGTAGTTGTACCGGTAATTTAATCACTTTGAAATCGGACGATTCTTTAAGTGTCTATTTTTAAACGCTTTTCTCCTCAACCGAAGAGATGGCGTCCCCAAGGGGATTCGAACCCCTGTTACCGCCGTGAAAGGGCGGTGTCCTAGGCCTCTAGACGATGGGGACTTAGGATCTTCCGTGGATGATCTGGTGGAGCTAGGCGGGATCGAACCGCCGACCTCTTGCATGCCATGCAAGCGCTCTCCCAGCTGAGCTATAGCCCCACACGGAGCGCGGCAATATAGCTATGCTACTCGGGGGTGTCAAGCGCTCGTTAACACGAGTACTTTCAGGTGCTTGCAACAGCCTCAACTTGCAGCCGCCCTGGCTTCAATGAAGCGTATCGCCTTACCCAGACGGGACAGGCTACGGTCTCTTCCAACCAGCATTAGCGTGAGGGATAGCGAGGGCGAAACCGAGCCGCCTGTCACGGCCACTCGAACCGGCTGGCCCAACTTACCCATATTCAAACCGTACTCTTGAGCAGTAGCTTCGATCGCTTCACCAATCTTCGCCTCACTCCAGTTATCGAGCTCAGCTAATCGGGCAGACAACGCACTAATTGGCTCCAAAATTACCGGCCGCAGGTTTTTCTTGGCGGCGCTTGGCTCAAAATGTTCGAAGTCTTCGTACAGATAACGGCTGCTTTCGGCCATGTCGAGCAACGTCTGAGAACGTTCGCGATAGGCGCTAACCACGAGAGCCGGGGCTGGTCCTGAATCTACATCAAGACCCAATTTTGCCTGATACAAACGCAATTGTGCGGCTATTTCCGCCACGTCTGAAGTCATGATGTGCTGTTGATTGATCCAACGCAGCTTCTCAGGATTGAATGCTGAAGCCGATTGGTTGACGTCTTCGATATCGAACAGGTTTATCATCTCCGCAGTACTGAACAATTCCTTGTCTCCATGAGACCAGCCCAGGCGGACAAGGTAGTTGAGCATCGCTTTGGGTAAATAACCCTCCTCCCTGTACTCGCGAATATCGACCGCGCCGTGCCTTTTCGAAAGCTTGGCGCCATCCGGGCCGAGAATCATTGGCAGGTGTGCATAAACGGGTGGTTTAGCTCCGAGCGCCTCCAGCATGTTCATCTGTCGAGGTGTGTTGTTGAGATGATCGTCCCCCCGAATGACGTGCGTGATTCCCATATCGTGATCATCAATGATCACGGTAAAGTTGTACGTAGGCGTACCATCGGATCGCGCAATCACCAGGTCATCCAGCTCCGAGTTCTGGAAAACTACGTGACCACGAACCTGGTCATCAACGACGACCTCGCCATCGAGTGGATTCCGGAACCTGATGACGGGGTCCACACCCTCCCGAGCCTCCGTTCGGTCCCGCCAGCGACCGTCGTAGCGAGTCTTCTCACCCCTGGCCCTTTGCGCCTCGCGCATCTCGTCGAGCTCCTCTCGGGTACAATAACAACGATAGGCCTTGCCCTCTGCCAGCCAGGTTTCAATGACCTCATGGTAGCGGTCGAACCGATGGGTCTGGAAAAACGGCCCCTCATCGGCATCGAGGCCCAGCCAGGCCATACCGTCCAGAATCGCATCGACGTTTGCCTTTGTTGATCGCTCCCGGTCGGTGTCTTCGACGCGCAGAACGAACTGGCCACCATGCCGGCGAGCATATAGCCAGCAAAACAGTGCCGTACGAACACTGCCTAAATGAAGAACGCCCGTAGGACTGGGGGCGAATCGAGTTCTAACGTTCATACACTCTATCTGCGGACAGGAATCGGCGTATAGTTTACCAGCGCGGCAGACCGACGACTTCCGAATGAACGCACAGTCTCGCAATAACTTGAACATCGATCGATGGACCGATTTCTTCGTAAACCAGCGGCTTGGCTTCACGGGAACTATCAACGTGACAAGAGTCGAAATCGACGGGAAATCACGAAGCTTCACACAATGAAACACAGAACCCGATTCAGCCAGACACTAATGTGGACTGCCCTGATTTGCAGTTGCGCGTTACTGGATACTCAGCTACTGGCTGCTGAGCCAGTGCCCGGCCAGCTGGTAACAGACCCGGATAACCCGGCGTGGCTGACTCGCCACGGTGGTGGAACGTACTTTCTGGCGGGACCGGGTGATCCCGAGGATTTCCTGTACAGGGGCGAGCGGAACCCGGACGGTACGAGAAACGGTGATCAGGAGGCGATCATCCAGAAGCTCTCCGCTACGGGCGCTAATAGCATCTACTTCCAGGCAGTCCGTTCTCACGGCGGAGACGGCGATAACACTCACAATCCTTTTCTGCAAAACGACCCGAAAAAGGGCTTGAATCCGGCCGTGCTGGACCAATGGCAATCATGGTTCGACCGAATGGATGCAAACGACATTACCTTGTTCTTTTTTGTTTACGACGACAGTTCAAGGATTTGGGATACGGGCGATTCGGTTTCGGACGCCGAGAGCGAATTCGTCAAGGCCCTGGTAAATCGTTTCAAGAATTACCGCAACCTGATCTGGGTTATCGCTGAAGAGTATGCCGAGGCCTATAGTGCGGCGAGAATTGAGGCGTTGGCACGGATCGTCAAGGAAACGGACTCCTATGAACGTCCCGTGGCCGTCCACAAAAACAGCGGATTAAGCTTCGATGAGTTTTCGAGGAGTCCCTATATCGATCAGTTCGCAATCCAGTACAACGTGGATAACCCGCGCCGACTGAACTCAGGTATCAATGAAGCCTGGCTATCGTCCAGGGGACGCTACAACCTGAATCTCTCTGAAGCAGACGCTTGGGGTTTGGGCAAGGGAGCTCGAGACAAGGCCTGGGCGTCGGCAATGGGCGGTGCTTACGTTATGGCCTATCAAATGGATATCGCGTCCACGCCCCTGTCGGATCTTGAGGACCTGGGCAGACTCCGCACATTTATGGAAATGACTCGCTTCAAAGACATGTCTCCGGATAACACACTGGCCTCCGGTGACTCAGAGTACGTGCTGGCGAAGCCTGGTGAGAGCTACATCGTCTACGGGTCAAGGCGAGTGAGTAGACTTGGCCTGACCAGGATGGAGCTCGGGCATTACACTATGCTTTGGTTTGATCCGACCACTGGCCAGACATCGAAAAGGGAACTCACGGTCGAGAGCCCCGGAAAGTCACACTGGAGAAAGCCAGAAAGCTTTGGTGAAGAAGCTGCCGTCTACATTTTGCGAAAATCGTGGGCAGCCGAATGAAGCACGACGATACAAGACTAAATTGATCGCAGGAAGCTTGATAAGTAGTTAGCCTTCGGTACTTGAATCGTCCGGAAGCTTATCTCGATTTACGACTTCGGCAATTGAGAACTCTTTGTTACTTAACGCGTGTGTAAAAATAATCAACTCTCCGATCAATCCAACTGCAACGAGTTGTACACCGATCGCAAGAAACAATGCGCTCACGAGTAGTGCAGGACGGTCTGCGAGTCCCACACCAAAAAACAATCTCTCAGCAAGCAACCATGCGAACGCAATTCCGCCGATTGCAGCCGTACCTACACCGATCAGTCCGAAGAACCGTAGCGGTTTTTTTGTGAAGCGGACCAGGAAAAAAACGGTCAGTATGTCGAGGAGTCTTCGCAGATAGACTCCTGGTCGGTAAACACGAGTTCCAGCGTCCGCCTTGGACTGTTTCAGGCGAACTTCCGAGACGCGAAACCCCTTCTGCGACGCGAGCACCGGTAAGAAACGGTGGAGGTCGCCATAAACCGGGATCTCCTCCAGCACATGGCGCTTGAAGGCACGGACACCGCAGCCGAGATCCTCGTAGTTTGCTTTGGCGAACACGCGAATGGCCCAGTAGAAAGCCCTCGCCTGAGCACGATTCCATGAACCATCGACACGTGGGCTGCGAACGGCGATGGAAACGTCAGCGTCCTCAAGTGCCGACAGCAGATCCGGGAGCCCATTCGGATCCACTTGCTGGTAAGGCGGTAGTGTAAGAACGGTATCCCCGACAGCAATATCAAAAGCCGCCTTCAGCGCGGCAGCCTCGCCAAACCATTTTCCAAGCTCGATGAGATGAAATCCAACGCTGCAATCCGAGGTATATGTCTTTTGCATCTCCTCCTTCAGACCTGGATACTCCCCATCCAGAACAACGATAATTTCAGCCGATTGTTCGAGATGCGCCAGTGCCTCCAAATACTGACCAAATACAGTTGCCGCGTTAGCCGGTCGTTCACTGACAGTCATAATCGCGGATATTTCGATACTCAACCTGCAACCCTCATAATTCGTTGTTCAACACTCATTGCCGCTTTGTCGAGCGGTCAAACTTGCCCATCGCTCGAATTTCGTACTTCCTGTGCGGTAGACAAGCTCCCCAAGCACCCCGAGCACGACTAGAAATGTCCCTGTAGCCCCTAGGATCAGGCAGACTCCTGCCAGCACTGACGCTTGACCCGCTGCGCCAGCCAGCGCGTGATATACGGCGATCGGGAACAGCAGGATTGACAAAATTACAAATGGCGACGCCAGCGTGGCAAACCAACGAGCTGGCTTGCCTCGAAAATGAATGATGGTTTTTACGGCAATCAGGTCGAGAACAACCTTGTAGATTCGGGACAATCCGTATTTGGATTCACCGAACTGACGTGCGTGGTGCCTTACTTTTATTTCGGCAACCTTGGCCGCTGAAAGGGACGTCATCGCCGGAATAAATCGGTGCATCTCAGAGTACAGTGGTACGTTCTTAATTATCTCCGCTCGATAAGCCTTCAGGGAGCAACCATTGTCCTTGATGGGTACGCCGGTTACCTTTCCGATAATCCAGTTGGCAATGACAGACGGAATCTTCCTCGAGACCAGCTTGTCTTGTCGCTTGTGCCGCCAACCAACCACTATGTCGAAGCCATCATCCAATTTGGCGAGAAAACTCGGGATATCACGAGGGTCATTCTGCAGGTCTCCGTCCATGGTGACGAGTACTCTGCCCTTCGCCTGTTCGATGCCTGCAACCATCGCGGGCGTCTGACCGTAGTTTCCTCGAAACTTGACGACCTTGAGCCGGGGGAATCGCTCAGCAAGACCACGGGCTATCGCAAATGTTCTGTCCTTACTCCCGTCGTCAACAAACACAACCTCGTAATTAATCCCGGAGTCGTCCATTACTGACGAGATACTGTTCCATAGGCGTTCGACGTTTTCCTCTTCGTTATAGAGAGGTACGACGACAGACACGTCGAATATCGACGTTCCGGCAGAAACCATGTCACTCTCTTTCATGATGCTTACTTGCCAGGAATACTAGCCCGCCGATCATGCCAAACGTTAGGAACAAGGCAAACGACAGCAACGCGAAAGCGACACCCTCCTCTCCGGTTACCCCCCGCGTGGCAAGCAGCATCGCGAATACACCCTCCCTGAGCCCGATTCCGTTGATTGTAATGGGTAACAACAGGATCACGCTCGCTACCGGGATCACCAACATGTAATCGATGAAGGTCAGGTCTATGCCTATCGACCGTCCAATGAAGGAATAAAACACGATCACATTCAGCTGCAGCAGCACGGAATAGGTCAGACCTTTACCCAGCACGGCGTAGTTTCCACGGTACGACTCCAGCGCTCCATTGAATTTATTGAAAATCTTTCCAAAAATTGACGGAAGCTTGTCGACCATACGTTCAATGAGCTTCGACACCGGGTTAGACGGTGCGAAAATCCAGGCACCAATCAGGAACAACGCGATGATTCCGCAGAGAACGATGAAGATGATCAGGAGGTTGTCATCGAAAACAATCGATGTCAGATAGATCGCAAACACGCCGAATGCCAGAAGCGCGAACAATCCCAATAGTCTGTCAACAACGATGACGGCAACGGATGCTGCCTTGCCGATGCCCAGGCGCCAATTGTCATAAATTCGACGAGCGTCGCCGCCGATCGTTGACGGCAGTAATTGATTGAAGAAACACGCAATCATCCAGCATCTGAAAAGGTAACGCGTGGAAATGTCAGCCCTGAATTCGCGTAACAAGACTCCCCAACGTATCGCCGTGAAGAAGGATCCGACAAAATTCAAAGCTAATGCTGCAACGAGCCATAGGGAGTTCGCCTGCGACAGACTCTGCAAAACTGTCGTGGCATCAGTCGTATAAAGGACAGTGGAAAACAGCAGTGCCGATATCAGCAGCTTTACTAAAAACAGACGCGTGTTACGACTACCGGACGGAGCTTCCATTTCCTCTTCGGCGTCACGACTGAACGCGGTACTCTCAGTCTTCCCGGCCATCTCGATACTTCAACACTTTTGCGGGTACCCCACCTACGACCGCGAAATCCGGAACATCAGACGTGACAACCGCACCTGACGCTATGATCGCGCCGCGGCCTATCGTCACACCATCCATGACGGAAACACCAGCCCCAAACCAGCAATCGTCACCGACAGTTATTCCTCCACGGAGATCATGCCCCTGGACACGCATAGGCACGTCCAGTTGGTCGAAGTGGTAACGAGTGCCGCCGAAATACGTATAGGGACCAATCAGGCAATCGTTGCCGATAGTCAGGCAGTTTCCGCCCACGGCGTACAAGCCACAATCGGCGCCAACGCCAACGTCAGTTCCGATCTTTATTTGTCCTTGTTTACAGAGCAACATCGCTCGTTGTCCCACGATCGTACGGTCACCGACCTCCAAGCCCACGTCACTGTCCGACCGGCCATCGACGATGGCAAAGTCCGACACAACCACGTGGTCGCCGAAGTGAATCTTGCGTGGGTTCCGCACTACCACGTCAGTTCCAAAGACCACCTTGCGTCCGCAGTGTTTGAACAATGACGGGAACAGTTTCTGCCTCAGCACCAAGCCGGCTGCGCCTTTCATTCCGGAAAAGAAGAACGTCAGGAATTCAAACTTCAACAGGAAAGAAAAACGGCGTTCGCCGACAACAATGCCCTGATAGCGCTTGAGCGCAGAGCTGGATTCGTCCGTAATTTGGCCCTGAATCTTCTCAGATGATTCGTTCTTTGCGTCAGACTCAGACATGAATCACTCAGCTTGCTGGTTGTTTACGATGCACGGCAAACGTGCCCAAAGTCTTTGGGCCAAAGTAAAGCGCCTCATCGTGTCAGCTATTGAGCACAGGCAGGTAAGAGAGTTGACAGTTCGCTGAACCATACATCAGCCATTTTCTTGAATCCGCTAGCGCTAGGATGCAAGTTATCGACAAGATCTTCGGGATATGTCAAGGCCGTCTCCATATCAACGATGCTGAGATTGTCTCCAGCGGCAATTCGACTCAATACCATACTTTCGACGTTGGAGTTAAACGTGGAGGTAAGCGGGCTATTCGTCTGCCGGTTGATTATCTTTGCCACTACAACATGAGTGTCTGGACTGAAGCGGTCTACCTCGTCGAGAATGTTACTCACGTCGGCAGCACTTGAATTCAACCCGTTTGTGCCAATGTGCAACAACACGATATCCGCAGGATTGGCGAATAACCACGAGAAGATATTTGCAGCGACCTGATCATCTCGCCACCCACCGCGACCTTCGTGTTCAGAATCAAAAACAGGAATCTCGAGTTCACCATCATCCAAACTGCCAACAAAATCGATGTTTGATCCGGCTTCGACGAGACTGAAGAAAAGATCCTGTCGATAGCTGGTTCTAAATCCTGAGTCAGGGTTCTTATTACCGTCTCTCCCAAGCGTAATCGAATCGCCAACCGCCATAATTCGCGTATCTGAACAGGCTGTTCTACTGAATACTGCGTCCGTAGTGGGACTGCGTGAACCATCAGTTGTATTGAACGCAGTCGCTTTAAGGGTGGTCGTCTCGCTCAGGACAAACGGACCGCTGTAGACGTTGGACGACATCGTAGGTTCGGAACCGTCGGTTGTGTAGTAAATCGTGTCGCCTAGTGATGTAAGGCTTACCGCCAAATCGGCCGAAAACGTACCGCCGTTTGGGAACACTTCTGGTGCTGTGAGTTCCCGTTCTACTCTTGGACTCTCCGGCGGTCCCTGGTCACCAAATACAGCCACCGGATCAAATCCAGCATCCGTTGTCAGCACCAGCTTGTCGACAATGAGTCCGTCCTCGCGCATCCACACATTGACCGTGTGCACGCCAGGCGTCGTCACCTCAAAA
>JBCDJX010000012.1:0-47593 GCA_038747355.1 Pseudomonadota bacterium
AAAGCAAACTAGTGTTCAAGCGGCGGCCATCGCTGCCGATACTGAGAACTACGCGGGGAAACATGCGGTAGTTCATGAGCACACAAATTCGAGCGCTGCGACAAGGCGCCGAGCAAGACATTCTGGCGGTTTCAGACGCCGCGCTGTTACGGGCAATGCCGGATACGTTGCTGGTCGTTGATCGAGCGGGGGCTATCTGCCTGCATCACGCTGGCTCGAAACGCAATCAATGCATCGACCAGCGTGTCGATCGGGCCAGCAGTCTTTTCGAGCTCGCATCGCGGACGCAGGAACCGGTCTGGCGCACGATGCTCAGTCGCTCTATGAACGAAGGGACGCCTCTCCGCGATGAGGCCGTGTTCACCGAAGAGGCCGTTAGCTTCGAGATTCGTGTCGTTCCCTACACCGACGATCACGCTATCGTGCTGCTGCGCAACGAGGATACAGCGCTGGTGCAGGCGGATCTGGGTCGCAACCGGATCAGCCTGTACTCGGGCGCACGCTCGCGCGAACACTCGGAACAACTGGAGCTGCAGCAGGAACTTCGTCGGGCGATTGAGAATGACGAGCTCGAGTTGCACTTCCAGCCGAAGCTAAACCTTGCGCCACGCTTTATCAGCGGTGTGGAGGCGCTGGTCCGCTGGCGCCATCCGCGACGCGGCATGGTGTATCCGGATCAGTTCATCCCTGTCGCTGAATCCTCGGGGCAAATCGACGCTCTGGGCGATTGGGTGCTGCATGCTGCCTGCCGCCAGATTCGCGCCTGGCAATCCACGCCGCTCGCGGATGTTCGAGTCGCGATAAACCTGTCAACGCAGCAGTTTCGGGACTCGCGACTCGCCAGCCGTGTTCTTCGCTCGCTGACTCGCTATCAGCTGATGCCCGACAGTCTCGATATCGAGCTGACCGAGAGCGCGCTGATGAGCGATGCAGAAACCACCATACGCAGCCTTGCGCGCCTCAAGGAGGCCGGTATCGGCATCGCCATCGACGATTTCGGCACCGGTTTCTCGTCGCTGAGCTACCTCACGATGCTGCCGCTGGACGCGGTCAAAATCGACAAGAGCTTTGTGTCGAACGTGGAGGAAGAGGGCAGCGATCTGCGCTCTATCTGTACCGCGGTGATCGCGATGGCGCACAGCCTCGGCTTGTACGTTATCGCGGAGGGTGTGGAAACCGAGGAGCAGCTGCAGTACCTGCACTTTCTTGACTGCGACCAGGTGCAGGGCTTCCACTTTGCCAAACCGATGTCGGGCAAGTCGGTATCTGAATTCATCCTCGACCACCGCGCGCAGTACCCGAAGCGCGCGTTGCAAAAGCTGACCTAAAAAAAAGGGCAGCCGAGGCTGCCCTTTCCTGTTGCAAGTTTGCTGACCTGATCAGAAACGGAAGGTCACACCCAACTGGATCCGGTATACGGACGGAAGTTGTGCGATTTCCGGCGCCGGTACCAGTGAGGTCGCGTCGCCCGCGACGTAACCCGGCAGTGCCGACAGCACATACTGTGAACCGTCACCCGAGAGCGCGACAGCTGCTGGCGCCACGTTGGACGGTGCGGTGTAGCTGTCCACGCGACCCCAGTTTTCATTCAGCAGGTTGCCGAGGTTCTCGATGTCCAGCGTGATGTCAAAAGCGAAGTCGTTTTGCAGCTTCACCTCCTGGGCAAGCCTCAGGTTGACTTGGTTGATCCAGCCGGTGCGGCAATTGTTGCGTGTGACAATCTCGCCGCGACTTTCATTGAGACAAGGGGTGTTCGTAATGAATTCGTCGAGATCCGCAAGGAACTGCACGTCACCGGTCACGATCGGGTCACTAATGCCGCTCGGCACATAGAACAGCTGGTTACCGATGTTGTCGCCTTCCGAGCCGAAGTCAGCTAGGAAGTTGCCGCCGAAGGTCGGCACGCCGTTGCTGCCAAATACGTAGCTGTAGTGGCGACCGGATCGTCCCTGGTACACAAGACCGGCGAGTGTTCGGTTGTCGCCAAAGATCTCATTCTCCCAGGTCAGCTGCGCCGTGTAGCGATGCTCAACCTCGAAACGTGACGGCGCAACCCCAGGGTTATTGAGGTCGGTGCTCGGATCGAAGGCTAGGGTCTCGAAGGTCACGAAACGGTTGTAAGAGCGCAGCTCCTCGATGTCCTGGTGGGTATAGCCGAGGTTCAGGTCGACGATACCGTATTGCGTGTCGAAGGTTTTCTCCGCTTTCAAAGTGAACACCGTGCCACTGCCGTCATTTGTATTGGTTGTAATGTAGTCGGCGTCGGCTGGCAGATCGTAAATCGGTCGGCCGTCAGGTGCTGTGTCTACCACGCTGCGGCGAGCCTCGAAGATATCGTATCCGTGCTCTACGTCTGAGAACACGAGCTCCGCTGACAGCTGCCAGTCATCGCCGAGCTTCAACGAGGAGAGGTTAGCGAGGTAGTCGATCCCCAGGCTGTATTTCCACGTTGCCAGGATTTCAAACGTCGGATCGAGCGCATCGGTCTGGCCAACCGGGTTCACACCGATGAGGTCCTGCAGGTTGTCGAATGCCGCGTTCGGATCGGGCAACGCCGCAACCGCCGCCAGTACTTCCGGAATGTTTGCACCGAAGCCCGGGCCCGGCAGGAAGGAGGCGAACGTGCGGCTGATGCCGTCACCTGCATAGCTGTTGGACAGGATGATCAGCGGCGCACCACCGCCGAACAGACCGGCACCGCCGCGCAGCGTGACACGATCATTGATGTCCCAGTTGAAACCGAGACGCGGCATCAGCAAGTCCTTACCGTCGAGGTTTTCGCCATTGCTAAAGCCGCGGCGATCCTCGAAGTTTGGGTTATCGGTAATCGGATCATCGTTGCTTAGGCGGTCATAACGAAGCCCGAGAGTGACCGAGAGATCGTCCGCTGGTGTCCATTCGTTCTGGATGAAAAAACTGTCGGTGTCCAGCGTAAAGTCCGCCTCGGCGTCGGTGGCGATGCCCGTGTTCGAGTTACCGTAAAGCACAAAATCCGGGACGCGTGTTTCGAGGTTGTCGATCGAGCCAAATACGAACTGGCCCTTCGAAAACGGCAGGAATCGGTTACGCACCGATTTGGACTCACGTTCCCAGCCGGCCGTAATCACGTTGTTGCCGAAGGAATAGTCAGCCTTAATGCGAAACACGTCCGATTCGTTGTCCAGTTCGTTGGAGTGCCGGAACTGGTCGCCGCCCGCCTGGATAATGCCACCGGCATCGGTTGCGACTTGAAAGGCCGGCGTGTTGCTGTCGAAGCTGATTTGTCGGTTTTCGACTTCTTTAGTGCCGATTTTGACTTCGGTCGACAGGTTGTCGCCCCAGTACGAGAACAGCTGCGCCGAGTACGCCGTCAGCTTCTCATTGATGTTGTAGCGATTCGACTGCAGGGCCGCGACAGTCGGGAAGTCGTCGAAGGCCACATCGCCGTCAGCAACCTGGTAGGCAAACAGCGCACGATGATCGTCGTTAATGTTCCAGTCGATCTTCAGCAAAATCTTCTCGTCTTCATCAACGTCGCTTCCGGCATACAGGCCAGGATCAAATCCATACTCGTTCTGCAGGATACTGCGGACTCGATCGACGTCTGCTTGGGTAACGCCCGCGATCGCTTCGATTGGCTGTGCGTTAGTCGGTACCGTTGTTTCGAACTTTTCATAGTTGGCAAAGAAGAACAGCTTGTCCTTGATTATTGGACCGCCGAGCGTGAAGCCGAAAACGTCTTCTTCGAAATTGCCAAGGTCGATGTCGGCATCGTCCGACCGGTCACCTGTGAGGCTGTCATCGGTCGTCAGGTAGAAGGCGCTGCCGGAGAACTCGTTCGAACCCGACTTGGTCACGATGTTTATGTTGCCGCCGATGAAGCTGCCGTAAGTGACATCGAACGGAGCGATGTTTACGTTGATGGCCTCGATTGCATCGATCGAGATTGGTGAACGCTGCGTTGCAGACGCGTTTCTCGACAGGCCGAAGTTGTCATTCTGCGGAATGCCGTCGATCGTGACGCTGTTGAAGCGAAAATTCGCACCAGCCAGTGAGACCGCCGGACCGCGCGCCACACTGTTATCCACTAGAATTTTCGGATCACGTGCCAGTGTTGACACAAAGTCTCGCGACACGGACGGCGTTGCGTCGATCACCGAACGATCGAAAGAGGCACCAACGCCCACTGCGACTT
The DNA here is from genome assembly GCA_038747355.1 of Pseudomonadota bacterium. Taxonomy (GTDB): domain Bacteria; phylum Pseudomonadota; class Gammaproteobacteria; order Steroidobacterales; family Woeseiaceae; genus UBA1847. The sequence goes on from JBCDJX010000012.1 coordinate 4,175, forward strand.
CCTGTGACATGCCTTCTGCCGTAACGACCAATTCTTCAACGATGGGGCGAACGACAAGGTCGATGATCTCGGTCTTGTCGAGCTGCAGAGCAATGCCCTGGATAACATCAGCTGCGTACTGCGTGCTGTCCGTCACGCTGACTTCGTACGGACCGCCGACCGCCAAACCCCGCAGGTTGACGATGCCAGAGGCATTACTTCTCTGTATCTGCTGACGACCGGTCGGCACGTGCACGACCTTGATCGATACGCCGGTGACGTTGCCGCCCGTCTCATCAGTGATGACAACGCGCATGGCAGCTGTCGTTTCCTGGGCGCTGGCGACGCCGACCGAAAGCAGGCCGGTGACACAGAGCGCCAAAACCATAAAAGCTCGCCGAATCGGCGATTCAAATACAGACATCATTTTTCCCCTGGCTGTCGTTTTTTTTCTCTCGCTACTGGTTCCTGAATAAACCCAGTGCGTTTTTTGGACGCCGAGATAATAGCACCGAACACCGGACTGCCGTAGTTATGTGGCGGTCACGCCATGGCGATTTTTTACAACTCTGCCAGTGAGTTAAGGTGACCATACGATTCGCAGCATAAGATGATGAAAAGCATGATGTTTATCTTCGAGCGGCCGTGTTTCAGGCGGGTTTCAGACCCTCGATATGCCGCGGACCTGTGTGTCGCGAACATGCAACACCGCGCTGGCAGCCACAAAAAAGGCGGCCATGGGGCCGCCTATCTTGTCCAGGTACAGTGAACGCCGCTATCAGGTCACTGAAGCCTCGTAAATGCTGGCGATGGAATTGGCCAGCATCGCGTTGAACTCGTCGTCGCTCTGCTGTGCATTCAGGCCTTCGGCGAGGGCACGCGAGAAGCTCGCGATCATGCCGTTTTGGCGCGACAAGCGGTCATTGGCTTCCTCGCGGGAGTAGCCGCCGGACAATGCGACGACACGGACGCAGTTGTTATGCGCCGCGCAGTCGGCGTAAAGATTGTCTTTCTCCGGCAGCGTGAGTTTCAACATGACCAGCTGGTCATCGGCGAGGGCGTCCAGCTGAGCCAGGATTGCCGCGTTCAGGATGTCCTCGGCCTGAGCCTTGTCCTGGCAGTGGATGTCCACTTCCGGCTCAATGATCGGCACGAGCCCCGCAGCGATGATCTGCTTACCGATCTCGAACTGCTGTTCGACGATCGCGTGGATACCGGATTCGCTGGCCTGCTTGATGACCGAGCGCATCTTGGTGCCGAACACATCGACGGCACGGGCTTTGGCCAGCAGTTCATCGAGCCCGGGAATCGGTTTCATGAGCTGTACGCCGTCGTCCTCATCGGCGAGACCCTTGTCGACCTTCAGGAACGGAACGATCTGCTTTTCTTCCCACAGGTATTTCGACGTCGGCTTGCCTTCAACCTCCCGGTCCATGGTGTTCTCAAACAGGATGGCACCGAGAATGTGATCGCCGGTGAACGACGGGCTGGTCATGATGCGAGTACGCATCTGGTGCACGACGCCGAACATCTCTTCGTCGTTGCTCCACGCGTCCTCGGTCACGCCGTAGATGCCGAGTGCTTTCGGCGTGCTGCCGCCACTCTGGTCGAGTGCAGCAATGAATCCTGGCGCATTGCCGGCTTTCTGAAGTTGGTCGTCGAAGGTGCTCACTGCGTATCCCCTTTTATTGTCCGAGCGAATTTCGAGGCGCGGATTGTACCGCAAGCCGACAAGTGCGTGCCGGCAGAATTTGTTGCTGAACCGATGCGCAGCGGCGCACCGTGCGCGGGTCACGCGGTCCGGTCGTACCACGCGGGCATGCTGAGACCCTTCGACTCGAGAAATTCGCGGTTGAAGAGCCTCGCCTGGTAACGCAGGCCGGAGTCGCAGAGGATGGTCACGATGGTGTGGCCGGGGCCGAGTTCCCGGGCGAGGCGAATGGCACCGGCGACATTGACACCGCTGGAGCCGCCCAGCACCAGTCCCTCGTCGCGAATCAGGTCGTACACCAGCGGGATCGCCTCGCTGTCCGGGATCTGGTAGCTGAGGTCAACCGGGGAGTCTGCGAAGTTTCCGCTAATGCGGGAGTTGCCGATCCCCTCCGAAATCGAGCTGCCCTCGATGCGCACCTCACCTTCGGCGAAGTAGTTGTGCAGGCCGGAGCCACCGGGGTCTGAAAGACCGATTTTTACAGCCGGGTTCTTGGCCTTCAGCGCGCGGCCGACGCCGCCCAGCGTGCCGCCGGTACCGACCGCGCAAATGAAGCCGTCGACCTTGCCGTCGGTCTGTTCCCAGATTTCACGGCCGGTGGTTTGCTCGTGGAAGTCCCGGTTGTCGGTGTTTTCGAACTGGTTCGCCCAGAAGCCGCCCAGTTCTTTGGCCAGTCGACCGGAGGTGTGAACGAAGTGCGCCGGGTTCTTGTAGGGCACCGGTGGGATCAGTCGGAGCTCCGCGCCGTAGGCCTTGAGCGTGTCGATCTTTTCCTTGCTCTGGTTTTCCGGCATGACGATGACGGTGCGATGCCCGAGTGCGCTGCCGACCATGGCCAGCCCGATGCCTGTATTGCCCGCGGTGCCCTCGACGATGACGGCACCGTCCGCCAGGCGCCCGTCCGCCTTTGCGGCGAGGATCATCCCCAGTGCGGCTCGGTCCTTAACGGACCCGCCCGGGTTCATGAATTCAGCCTTGCCAAGAATGTCGCAGCCGGTGGCCGCAGATGCGGCGTTTAAGCGGATCAGGGGCGTGTTGCCGATCTGATCGATGAGTTGATGGCCGGTCATACCCGAGCTCCGTGGCAGAACATTTGTAACGGCGCTGCAGCTTACGCACTCTGCCGAGGGCTGACCATGGTCTCCCTGTGTGCCCGCCTGTTCCGACTGCCGCGCATCGCGTGCACCTGGCACCCGCGTGTCGCGGAAGTCGTCGTACTCCGCCCGGGCCGCTCGCTCACGCGAATCGAGAATGCCTGGCATCCGGTGGCAGCGTTGGGCATGCCACGAGACAGATTCGTTTCATCTTGTAAGGGACCGGCAGCGGCGTTTCCGACGGGGTTAAGCTTTGCGTCTGAATCAGGAGAAACAGTATGCGAGTCGCCATCGTCGGTGGAACCGGCTTCATCGGGAGTTACTTCGTGGACGCGCTGCTTGCGGCCGGCCACACGCCGCGGCTATTGGTCCGGCCCGGAAGTGCTGGCAAGCTGCGCGAGGCATCGCGCTGCGAAACCGTCGACGGGGAGGTCTCCGATGCGGAGTCACTGGCGACCCTGGTCAAAGACTGCGACGTCGTGAGCTTCAATATCGGCATCCTGCGCGAGGACAAATCCCGCGGCATCACATTCGACGAACTGCAGCTGCAGGCGGCAAAGCGCACTCTGGATGCGAGCAAGGCCGCCGGGATTCGCCGCTTTCTGTTGATGAGCGCCAACGGCGTCCGGCCGGACGGCACACCGTACCAGCAGACCAAGTTCGCCGCGGAACAAGCGGCACAAGCCAGCGGCCTCGACGTCACGGTGTTTCGCCCCTCGGTGGTCTTCGGCGACCCTCGTGGTTTGATGGAAATCGGCACCCAGTTGCACAACGACGTTGTCCGTCTGCCCATTCCCGCACCCGGTTTTATCAGCGGCTTCAGCACGTCGTCATCCACCGTGACGATGTCGCCGGTCCACGTGCGCGACGTGACGGACACGATGCTCGCGGCGCTCGGTGACGACGACACGATTGGCAAAACACTGACGCTCGGCGGCCCGGAAGTTCTGTCGTGGTCAACGATGATCCGCCGCGTAGCGGGTGCTGTCGGGCGCAACAAATGGGTGTTGCCGGCGCCCGTGCCGCTGGTGCGACTCCCTGTTTCGCTGCTCGATTGGATCCCCGCCTTTCCGGTCACGACCGACCAGCTCGACATGTTGGTCGACGGCAACGACGCCTCGCCCGAGACCGTGTCCACGTTGCTGGGACGTGAGCCGCTGGCCTTCGATGCGGACAATCTCGACTACCTGAATTCCCCAATGTCTTAGACAAATCGACGCCTCGAAAAGTCTGGAAACAAACGGATACGGGGGTGTCACCTTTGCCGTGCGCGGCGGGACTATCGTGACGCCGCTACACCCAACACCCACCAAATCTCACCCATGGAGAGCATCCAAGATGAGCATCAAGAACATCGTAAAGACCGTCGTACTGGCCCAGTTTGCACTGCTGGCAGCCGTTGCTACGGCGCACGACCACGGCATGAAAAAAGACATCGTCGACACCGCTGTCGGTGCCGGAACCTTTAACACGCTGGCCGCAGCGCTGACGGCCGCTGATCTGGTCGACACGCTGAAAGGTGAAGGCCCGTTCACGGTCTTCGCCCCGACGGATGACGCGTTCGCCAAGCTGCCGGAAGGCACCGTCGAGAACCTGTTAAAGCCGGAAAACAAGGACCAGCTCATCGCGGTGCTGACCTACCACGTCGTTGCCGGAAAGGTCATGGCGGCGGATGTCGTCAAGCTCGACGCCGCAACGACGGTCAATGGCGCTGACGTCACGATCAAAGCCAGCGACGCCGGTGTCATGGTCGACAGCGCAAACGTCATCACCACCGACATCGCGGCAAGCAACGGCGTCATCCACGTGATCGACGCCGTCATCCTGCCGAAGTAAGCACGACCGGCGGCGGCGCAGGGAGGCGCTGCCGCCATTTTCACGATGAACGCTTTCTCACCTCCCGCGTCGGCTGCCGTCATCGGCGCCAGCGGCGGCATCGGTGCCGCCATCCTCAGACGCCTTAATCGCTCCCCGGATTTCGACCGGGTTTTCGCGTTTTCCCGCCGTGCCGGCGAGGGCATGTCCAGCATCGACATTACCGATGAAGCCAGCGTCGCAGCAGCGGCCGCGACGATCGACGTTCCCCTCGACCTGGTGTTCGTGGCGACCGGCATTCTCTACACCGACAGCATCCGCCCGGAAAAATCGATGCGCCAGATCAACGCCGAGTCCATGCTCGACGTTTTTGCCGTAAACACCGTTGGTCCCGTGCAGGTGGCGAAGCACTTTCTGCCGCTGCTGCGCAAAGACCGCAAGTCCGTGTTTGCGGCTCTGTCAGCCCGAGTCGGATCGATCAACGACAATCGACTCGGCGGCTGGATCTCCTACCGCAGCTCGAAAGCGGCGTTGAACATGGCGATTCGTACACTGGCGATCGAACACCGTCGCAGCCATCCCTCGTCGGCGATCATCGGTCTGCACCCGGGTACGGTGGATACAGAATTGTCCGCGCCGTTCCAGCGCGGGGTACCAGAGGGCAAGCTGTTTACCCCCGACTATTCCGCCGAGTGCCTGCTCGGTGTCATCGATGACATCGGCCCGGAGGACTCGGGCCACGTGTTTGCCTGGGATGGCAAAGAGATCGAGCCGTAACCCCCCCGAAAAAGAATCTGAATACAAACGTCACAAAGCTGTAAGCCGGCCGTCACGGCTGAGGCAAAGACTGCGTGTTCGCGTCGCTCGGCGCGTCCTTCCCGAAAACAAGGAGAACACGCATGTTTTTGCAGAAGAAAGGTCCGACCCTTCTTCTGGCTGCCGCGTTACCGTTGTTCCTCGCCGCTTGCGAGGGAGATGACGGTGCGCCGGGGCCAGCAGGTGGAACCGGCGCGGTCGGCGCGCAGGGTGTGCCGGGTGCCGATGGTGCCAACAGCCTCGTTGTCCAGACAGAACTCGCAGTTGGCAACGCGCAGTGCCGCAGTGGTGGCGTGCAGTTTGACTCCGGCCTCGACACTAACGGCAATGGCTCGCTGGATGCCAACGAAATCACGGACACAACCTTCGTCTGCAACGCCAGTACCGATCGGGCGTTCGTACGCGTCGCGACTTTTCCCGTCTGCTCGCTGATTGACCCGGATTGTGATGACGGCACTGAAACCGCCGCTGAAATCGTCGCCGCAACGCCCGACGGTCGAACACTGATTTACACGGATAGCCCAACCGAACAGCTGGGCTTCGTCGATATCTCTGATCCGGCCAACCCGGTCGGTATTGAGGCTATCGCTCTTGGCGGAGAGCCGACGTCGGTGGCCGTATCCGGCAACCGCGCATTCGTTGGCGTCGTGGATCCGGTAAATACCTTCGATATTCCCGCCGGTTTTCTTGCTGTTGTGGATACGGCGACTCGAACCATCTCCGCCACGGTGAATGTCGGCGGACAGCCGGATTCGATTGCGGTTAGCCCTGACGGCAACTGGCTGGCCATCGTTATCGAAAACGAACGCGACGAAGACGAGAACGACGGCGATATCGGTGCAACGCCACAGCTGCCGGCCGGCTTTGTCTGGGTGGTTGATATCTCCGGCGGCGGCGTAGGTACGCCAATTGCGGTGACCATGACCGGCCTTGCGTCGACGGCTCCGTCGGATCCCGAACCGGAATACGTCGACATCAACGACGACAACATTGCGGTCGTCACTCTGCAGGAGAACAACCACATCGTTCTAATCGACCTCGAAACGCAGACCATCATCAACGATTTCAACGCCGGCACGGTCGACCTCGCGCAGATCGACCTAACCGAAGACGGTGACGACCCCACCGGTCGCAACCGCATCTTCCAGACCGAGATGCAGATGGCGATACCGCGTGAAGCCGATGGCGTTGCGTGGATCAGCAATGAGCTGTTCGCCACTGCGGATGAAGGTGACTACCTCGGCGGCAGTCGCGGCTTCACAATCTACAACACCAGTGGCGAAGTCGTGTACACCAGCGGTAACAGCCTTGACCATCTCGCGGCGCGTTACGGCCACTACAACGATGAACGCTCCGGCAATAAGGGCAATGAACCTGAAAATGCGGAGTACGGCAACTACGACGGCGACGACATTCTTGTGATCGCGTCCGAGCGATCCAGCCTGTTGTTTGTCTACGACGTCTCCGATCCGGTACGTCCGATGCTGACGCAGACGCTGCCGACCGCACTGGGTCCGGAAGGTGTTCTCGCGATTCCGTCGCGCAATCTGCTGGTTGCGGCGAGCGAAGAAGACTCAAGAGACGACAAGTTTCGCGGTGGACTGAACATCTACACCTACGCGGTGCAGGACCCGACCTACCCGACGATCGCTTCCGCTGATCGGATGGACGGCACGCCGATACCATGGAGTGCTATGTCAGGCCTTGGTTACGACGCCGTTGTTCCGGGTTACGTCTTCTCGATCGAAGACAGCTTCTACGGTTCGAATCGCATCTTCCGCATCGATCCCAGCACCTTCCCGGCAACGCTAGACCGGGAGATCACGATCGTTGATACCAACGATGTGTTTGCCGGCATTACGGTCGACGCTGTCACTGCTGGGACCGCTGACGATGATCCGACTCGCATCGACGTGTTCGACAGCGAGGACCTTGCCGCGATGATCAATGCGGACAAGACCGTCAACATCGACCCGGAGGGCATCGACGTCGCCGGCGATGGTGGATTCTGGATCGCCTCGGAAGGGGCCGGCACGGTTGGCGATGCGGCTCGTCCGGTCAACAGCGCAAACCTGATTTTCAAAACAGACGCCAGCGGCCTGATTGAGGCGGTGGTCCAGCTTCCGGACGCGGTCGATGCCAATCAGCTGCGATTTGGCTTTGAAGGCATTGCTGAATACAACGACGCGGGTTGGGTGGCGTTCCAGCGAGTCTGGCCTGGCGACACCAATGTGCGGATCGGTCGGTACGACCTGACGGCGGCCTCATGGTCGTTTTTCTTCTACCCACTTGAAACGCCAACCTCGCCCAACGGCGGCTGGGTCGGTCTGTCAGACCTGACCTCGCTGGACGACGGCCGCTTCCTGGTCGTTGAGCGGGACAACCAGGGTGGTCCGGATGCTCGAATTAAACGTCTGTATGTTGTTGACACCAACGGTGCCGTGGACGGCGATACACTGACCAAAACGCTGGTGGCCGATCTGATCCCGTCGCTGGAAATGACAGGCGGGCCGATCCCGGAAAAAGTTGAGGGATCTGTGGTTGTTGGCGGCGACGTCTGGATCATCAACGACAACGATGGCGTGGACGACAACAGCGGCGAAACGCAATTCCTGAACCTTGGGGCTATCCTGCCGTAGCAACGGAAGCGGTGGACACACCGGGGGCCGGCGATTCGCCGGCCCCCTCACTTACCCGGTGTCCGGCGACAAGCGAAACGCGCGCGGCGTCATGCCGTGCAGCTTTTTAAACGCTTTGACGAAAGACAGTTCGGACTGGTAACCGACGCGTTCGCCGATGTCTGGCACGCGAAGCGATGTCGTTTTCAGCAGTTCCCGCGCGTTGCGCATTCGTAGCCGCGTCAGATAATCGAAAAAGCTGGTATCCAGCAGTTCCTTAAAGCGTCGTGCGAAACCGGAGCGCGACATGCTTGCGATGTCGGCGGCGGTTTCCATCGTCCATTCAGCACCCGGTGTTTCGTGAATCCGCGTGAGCGCCTTCTCGATGCGCTTGTCCTTCAACGCCGCGATCAGTCCGGCATCGCCGCTGCGCCCGAAGTCGATCCGCAGCAGTTGGACCAGCAGGACTTCGGTCAGCTTGTTCACCGTCAATTCGCTGCCCGGGGCGGCCGACATGTACTCCGCACCGAGATGTTCGAGCGTGCGTTGCAGCCATGGCGACTTGTCGAGTTCGTCGTGGGTCATCAACACGAAACGGGGCAGCGCCTTGATCAGCACGTCGTCTGTGTCCGCGGCAAAATCGCAGTAGCCACACAACAGCAGTGTGTCGGGATCCGAGTCACTGTCGCTGACCACCGTGTGGCTCATGCCGGGGGCGAGAAACACGAAATCCCCCGGGGCCAGATGATGCCTGTCGCCGTCGACTTCGATCGAGCAACGACCACGGCGTACCCGATGAAAAATGGCGCGCGGCTCGTTTTCGTACGCCAGCTCCCAGGGCGGCGACAGGAAGTCGCAGAAATACACGCTGCCGGCGGTTCTCAGGCCCGTGAGAATGTCACTCAAAACTTCCATACTGTCGGCTCCGGAATAGACGATCGATGCCAAAAAACTGGATTTTCAGCAATAGAAAGAATTAGTAGTTTACGGATAATAGCCCCATAACCCGATTGGAGAAAACCCATGGCGAAACCGGAAATCTACTTCAAGACCTGGTGCCCCTACAGCCAGCGCGCGCTCGCGCTGCTGGATGCCAAGGGTATCGATTACACGCCGATCGACGTAACCGCCGACACCTTGCGCGAGGCCGAAATGCGCGAACGCGCCGGACGCACGTCGGTACCGCAGATTTTCGTTGGCGACCTGCACCTTGGCGGCTTTGACGACATCAACGCCCTCGACAAGCAGGGTCGACTGGACGATCTGCTGGCCGGCAAATCGGCGGCCTGACCTATCCCCCAAACGGCGCAGCCTCCCTGTGCGTCGATTCCCTCGCCCGGGCCGTACGTCCGGGCTTTTTTTTGCCTGCGGGTCGCCTTGATCAGGCGTTGTCTTCGCAGTACAGCCTGTACAGGCAGTCAATGACCGCCCGAACCTGTTCGGATTTCAGGGAGTAATAGACGGTCTGGGCCTCGCGTCTCGGTTCGACAAGGCCTTCGCCGCGCATGCGCGACAGGTGCTGTGAGAGAGGCGACTGCGGAATGTCCAGCAGGCGCGACAGCTCGCCGACGGACTTTTCGCCGTTCGCCAGCTGGCAGAGGATCAGCAGTCGGCCCGAGTGGCCCAGCGTCTTCATCAGGGTGCTCGCCTCATCGGCGGATTTCTGCAGTTCAGCAAGGTGTTCGTTTTCCAGCATGACACTGCTCCCAGAATCCTCGCTCGGCGGCGCGTGGCCTGACTCCGAAGCGTGCAAACGACCGCGGCGCGCTATTTGCCGATGGACACGGTATTATATTAGCAGAAGTTAATAATCGAATTCACGTGCACCCCGCGAAACGGCTTACTGGCGGTCCGGGGCGACGTTGATACACGCACCACGAGGGGAGAAGGGACATGCAATCGGAGAGAGGGCTGAACGACAAGGTCAGTGTGGCACCGCAAATTTCACTCGATGCCATCGACGGCCTGGCGGCCGAAGGTTTTACAACGCTGATCCTGAATCGGCCCGATTTTGAATCCCCCGATCAGCCGTCTACGGCGGAGGTTGGCGAGCGCGCCAAGCGCGCGGGTCTGCGATTTGTTCACATACCCATCGCCGGCGGTCAGTTCAGCCAGGACGCGATCGATGAGTTTCGTCGTGAACTCGGTGAGGCATCCGGTCGGGTGCTCGCCTATTGCCTGTCGGGAACCCGCTCAGCCTGCCTGTGGGCGCTGTCGGAGGCACCCCGACTCGGTACGGAAGCGGTACTCGACGCAACCGCCGGCGCAGGCTACAACATCGAGCCGCTCAGGCCGTTGATCGACGCTCAGTCACAGATCACCGACGGCAACTGAGCGGATCACACCGTCCAGGGGATCAGGCTGATCAACAGCATGGCGGCAACGCCTGATGCGAACAGCGCCAGGTGATGGCGGTCATTTTTGGCATCCATAACATTTTCCTCCAACTGACACTGCTGTCGGTCAGAACGCCAGAGAACTTGAGTTCAATCGCATCTCGCGCTTGCATCGGTGCTGCCGCCGGATGACCATCGGTACTGAGAGCGAGGAGATCCAAAGCATGGACCGAGTTTCCGGGCTGCTGGCCGCCCAGCCGGACGGCATGTCGCTGATGGCCGATTTCTATCTTGACCCCGAGGTCTATGCGGCCGAGCTCGAACGCATCGTCTACCCGAACTGGTGTGTCGCCGGACACGCGAGTGAGTGGGCTGAGGCAGGTGATTTTCGCCTCTTCGAGCTGGCCGGTGAGTCGGTGATTCTGGTACGCGGTGACGATGGCGAGCTGCGCGGTTTTGCCAACGTCTGCCGGCACCGCGGTTCGCGCGTCTGCCTCGAGTCGGAAGGGCAGGTGAAACACTTTTCCTGTCCCTACCACGGATGGCAGTTTGGCCGAAATGGCAGCCTGCTCGCGGCGCGCAGCATGCCCGAGTCCTTCGACAAGTCCGAGTGGGGCCTGAAGCCGGTGGCTGTCGCGAATATTCACGGCGTCATTCTGGTGTGTCTCGCTGATCAGCCACCGTCACTGGCGCATGCTGCGCGGGATCTTGACGAGCCGATGCGCGCCTTCGGCTTTGATCGGCTGAAAGTCGCCGCACGACACACCTGGGAGATTCCGGCGAACTGGAAAATCAGCGTCGAGAACTACCAGGAGTGTTATCACTGCTCGACAGCTCATCCCGAGTACGCACTGATGCACACCCTGACGGTCGATTATCGTCGGCGCGAGCAACTGCAAACCGCGATGCGCGCGAAATTCGCCGAAGCCGGCTTGCCCGATGTCGAGCACGAGCATTCCGATTTTGATACGCCGGATGGACAAATGGGCTATCACTACTCGCGAACGGCTATGTTCGACGGCTACCTGACCGGCAGTCGCGACGGGCAACCGGTCGCACCGCTGCTCGGTGAGCTAAAGTGCTATGACGGCGGCGCCTCGGACCTCACCTTCGGGCCGTTTTCATTCATGCTCGCGTACAGCGATCACGTCGTGAGCTATGTCTTCAAGCCGATTGATCTTGAAACATCCAGCTGCGAAATCACCTGGCTCGTCCGGGAAGATGCCGAGGCCGGTACCGACTACGACCTCGATGCTCTGACCTGGCTCTGGGACGTGACGATGGAGGCCGACAAGGCGATCATCAAGGACACCTACGCGGGTGTGAAATCGCGCTTCTATGAACCGGGTGTTTTCTCAAGGATGGAGCGCATGGAGAACAACTACGTCCGCTGGGTGCTGCGCGAACTGGGGCGTGTCGCTTGAGCAAGACGTACGACGCGATTGTTGTCGGTGCAGGTCACAACGGCCTGACCACCGCGGCGTTCCTGGCAAAATCCGGCTTGGACGTGGTCTGTGTCGAGAAAAACGACTACATCGGTGGCGCCGCTGTCAGTCGCGAGCTGCACAAGGACTGGATTTACTCCAATTGTTCCTACGTCTGCAGCCTGCTGCGGCCCGAAATCTATCGTGCGCTCGAACTGCATCGCCACGGCCTGCAGGTCACACCCTACGGCGGCTCCGTCACCTTCATGGAAAACGGCGACTACTTCGGATCGTATGACGATCCGGAAGTGGCCTACCGCGAGATGTGCCGTTTCTCGCGTCGCGATGCCGACGCCTACAAGCACTACAAGACCGACACGATGCGACAGTGTCGCTTCATTCGCGATTTTCTGCTGACGACACCGCCGGACCCGACCTCGTTTCACCCGCGCGACCTGATGGGGCTCCTGGCCATCGGATCCGGTTTCGCGTCGATGGGCGATGAGGGTATGGCCGAGACGATTCGCTTCTGGACGATGAGTGTTGCCGACTACCTGAACGAGTATTTTGAAACCGACGTGATCAAGGCCGCGCTGTCTGGCAGCGGCATTATCGGTACGGCGCTCGGCATTCACTCACCGGGCACGGCCTACGTCCTGCTGCATCACTACATGGGCGATGTGGACGGTAATGTCGGGTCCTGGGGGTTTGCCCGCGGTGGTATGGGTGCGGTGTCCAATGCGCTGGCCGGTGCGTTCCTGGCACACGGCGGGGAGCTGCGCACCGAGGCTGGCGTCCAGGCGATCATCAGTCGCGATCGAAAGGTCACCGGCGTTGCGTTGGAAAACGGTGAGGAGATTCGCGGCAAACTGGTGGTGTCCGCCATGGACGTCCGCCGCACCTTTCTCGACTGCGTCGAGACCTCGGAGCTGCCGTCGTCGTTCGTCGAGCGCGTTCGCAACTTCAAGATCCGCGGCTCGTCCGGCAAACTGAATATCGCCCTCGACGGACTGCCGAGTTTCCCCGCGCTTCCGAAAGACAGCCCGCTGCAGATCAGCGACATGCACTTCCTCGATTCGATGACGCGCATGGAGCGCGCCTACGACGACTGGAAGGCGGGCAGCTGGTCGAAGGACCCGTACATCGACATGCTGATCCCGACGACCGTCGACCCGACCATGGCGCCGCCGGGCAAACACTTTATGAGCTGTTTTGTGCAGTACTGCCCGTATGAGATCGAGGGTCGCGCGTGGACGGAGGAAGAGCGACAGCAGTTCGCCGAAACCGTGCTCACCCAGATCGCCAATTACAGTCCGGATTTCCGCGAACTGATCCTGCACGTCGAAGTTCGCACGCCGGCGGATATCGAGCGCGAGATCGGCATTACCGAGGGCAACATTTTTCACGGCGAGCTGACGATGGATCAGCTGCTGTTCAATCGGCCGGTGCCGGGGTATGCGCAATACCGGACACCGCTCAAAGGCCTCTACCTCTGCGGTTCGAGCACGCATCCGGGCGGCGGTGTCATGGCGGCGCCGGGCGCGAACGCCGCACGCGAGATTCTGCGTGACTTAAAACGCAAAGACGTGACACCGGAGAGTTTCGGTGATGACTGAGCGTTACGATGCCATCGTCGTTGGTGCAGGCCACAACGGCCTGATCTGCGCTGCGCTACTTGCGCAGACCGGCAAGCGCGTGCTGGTGCTTGAGGCGGCGAACCGTGTGGGCGGCATGGCGGTGACCGAGGAGTTTCACGACGGTTTCTGGGTCTCGACCGGCGCACAGCTGGTTCATCAACTGCAGCCCAGTGTGATGAAAGCACTGGGTGTGCGTATCCCGATGGTTGCCGAGAGCGTCAGCACGATCGCACTGGCGGAAGACGGCGACCACGTGCGTTTTTTCGGCGACGACGTTGCCGGCGCTGCGAGCGGCGAATCGACGGCCTACCGTGAATTTCGCCAGCTCGGCGTGCATCTCGCACGCTTCCTCAATCGCCAGTTCCTGCGCCGGCCGCCGCGTTTCGAGGGCGATGTCCGGCGTCTGCTGAAGCTCGGCCTGCAGCTTCGGCTGCTCGGCAAGCAGGACATGCGCGAGCTGTTGCGACTGGTCGGGCAAAACATGCACGACGAGGTCAACGCGCGGTTTTCACATCCCTTGCTGAAGGCGGCCATCTGTCTGGACGCCGTGACCGGCACTCACACCGGGCCTCGTTCGCCGGGCTCCGTGGTGGCGTGGCTGCACCGTCTGGCTGGCCAGGATGGCGTCGTGTCACAGCCCGCCGGCGGTGTCGGCACGATCAGCGAGACGCTGGCCGCCCGCGCCGTCAAATTTGGCGTTGACGTGCGCACCGGCCATCCCGTGGATCGCATCCTTGTGGAAAACGGGCGCGTGTCCGGCGTCGAGTCACGCGGTGAGCGCTTCGACAGCTGGATCGTCGTGTCGAACGCGGACCCGAAAACCACGGTTCAGCGCCTCGTGGGCGAACGGCATTTCGAAGCGCCTTACCTGAAGCGCATCGATCACTACCGCAGCGAGGGCAACGTCGCAAAGCTGCACCTCGCGCTCGACGGCTTGCCCGATGTACCTGGCCTGCGTGATGAAGACCTGGCCTCGCGCCTGCTGATCGCGCCCAGTGAAGATGCGATCGAAGCGGCGTTCAATCCGGCCAAATACGGCGCCTTTTCCGAGAGCCCGGTCATGGAGATCAGCCTGCCCAGTGTCGCCGACGATCGTTGCGCCCCGGAGGGTCAACATGTGCTGTCCGCGAACGTGCAGTATGCGCCGTATCGACTCGACGGCGGCTGGACGGATGACGCGCGCGATCACTTTACCGATATCAGTCTGCAGACCCTGTCGCGTTACTTTCCGGCAATCGGCAACCGCGTGCTGGCCCTGGAGCTCATGACGCCGGTCGACATCGAACAGCGTTTTGGTGTCCACGGCGGACACTGGCACCACGGCGAAATCGGTCTCGACCAGTTCATGTTCACCCGACCCGTGGTCGGCGCGGCGCAGTACCAGCAGCCGCTGGACGGACTCTGGTTGTGCGGTGCCGGTTCGCACCCGGGCGGTGGTGTCAGCGGTGCGCCCGGCTACAACGCCGCGCAAACGATTCTCGAGCGGGAGCGACGGCGATGATCGAAGTACACCAGGGCCGCCTGCAGACCCCGTTTTACCCGCGGCAAAAAGCGCTCGACGGCCTGAACCAGTGGCACAACTGGAACGGCTACACCGTGCCGGACGCCCTGTACTGCGCTGACCACGAGTATTTCGCGATTCGCAACGCGACCGCGGTGTTCGACCTGTCGCCGATGAACAAGTACCGCATCACCGGACCCGACGCGTTGGCTTTTCTCGATCGGCTGCTGACTCGCGACTTGTCGGCGCTGCGCGTTGGCCGAGTTGTCTACGCGGTGTGGTGTGACGGCGCCGGCAAGGTGATCGACGACGGTACCGTGTTTCGCCTGGCTGATGACGACTTCAGGCTGTGCAGTGCCGGGCGCCATGCTGCCTGGTTCGCCGATTCGGCGCGCGGCTTCGATGTCGACCTCGTGGAGGAAACCGCCGACGTCGCGGCGCTGGCCGTGCAGGGGCCGACGTCGTTCAGCGTGCTGCAGCGGATGGGCCTTGAGGGCGTAGAGGCACTGAAACCGTTTGACCACGTTACCGTCGACTTTGGCGGTCGTGAACTGCTGGTGTCGCGAACCGGCTTTACCGGCGATCTCGGTTACGAGCTCTGGCTTGCGCCGACTCATGCGGAGAGCGTCTGGGATGCGTTGTTCAAAGCCGGTGAACTCACCGGGATTCGAGCCATCGGCACCGAAGCACTGGCACTGTCGCGCATCGAGGCGACCTTTCTCGAGCCGGGCGTGGATTTTCTGCACGCCGATGAAACCGTTCGGGCCGGACGCAGTCGCTCGCCCTTCGAGCTCGGTCTCGACTGGCTCGTGGACTTCGGCAAGCCGGTGTTCAACGGCCGCAATGCGCTGGCCGCCGAACGAAGGCGCGGGTCGACCTGGCGGCTGGTTCGACTCGATATCGAAGGCAACAAGCCAGCCCCGGATGCTTACGTGTATGCAAAGCCGGGTAAGGAGAACATCGGTTTTGTGACCTCGGCCGCCTGGTCGCCGGTGTGCAAGCAAAACATCGCCCTGGCAACCGTGCGTGCGCCGTTCGGCGACGTCGGCAACGAGCTGTGGGTTGAAATCTACTACCAGCGCGAAATGCACTGGCAACGAAAAATGGCGCGCGCCACGGTGACCCAGGGACCGTTCTGGAACCCGGAGCGCCGCCGCCTGACACCGCCGCTGCCGTATTGAGGACGTCATGCCGGTCGCCCGCGTTGTTGCCCTGCACAAGTTCAGCAAAATGCAGCCGGATCGCCCGGCGAGTGTGTCCTTGAGCTTCGACGTCGACGGCATCGTCGGCGACCGCCATCGAGGACACTTGCGGCCCAATGGTCGCAACGACAAACAGGCGCGCGGCAGCATGCGTCGCAATGAACGCATGTGGTCGGCTATTTCGACGGATGAGTTGGCGCAAATTGCCGAGGACATGGGCTTGGCCAAGCCGCTGACCGCCGCGGACATCACGATGAACATCGTGCTCGACGGTGTCCCGCGGCTCTCGCGTCTGCCGAAAGGTTCGCTACTGCGCTTTCCGTCGGGGCTTGAGCTGCTGGTCGAGGAGTTTTGTGCGCCCTGTCTGTCGAAGGGCAGCGAGCTTGCGGAACGCTACCGCGACAAAGACGGCTTGCCCCTGCAGCCGACCGCGTTTTCCAGGGCCGCCAAACTCAGTCGGGGTCTTTTAGGGATTGTCGATGTGGCCGGGGTCGCGCAGGTCGGCGACGAGGTCGAGATCGTCGTCTACGGGCATCCGGACTGGCTGGCTCCCGACTAGCCTTTATAGCGATGTCGTTGACCGTGGGTATCCCGGACCCACCAGTGATCGCCGTCGAACAGCTCTGCATAGTCGCTGCTCACCGGCACCTTGCCGTGGCCGCCGGGGATATCGAGCACGTAATGCGGCTGGCACAGCCCGGACAGCGGGCCACGAATGTCTTGCATCAGTTGCCGGCCGTGCTGCAGTGAGGTTCTGAAATGCGAGGTGCCGCGTGCTCTGTCCGTGTGGTGCAGGTAGTACGGCTTGATGCGATTTTCGACGCAGGTTCGCAACAGCGCCTCCAGTTGCTCGGGCGTGTCATTGACATCTTTCAACAGTACGGACTGGCTGAGCAGTGGCGTGCCGGTGTCGACGAGTCTTGCGCAGGCCGCCCGACCGGCCTCGGTGAATTCATCCGCGTGGTTGGTGTGCACCACGACGAACAACGGCGCTGCCTCTCGCAACACCGCCGCGAGATCCGCGGTGATGCGCTCGGGCGACAACAGGGGCACGCGAGTGTGAATCCGCAGCACGCGGATATGCGGAATACGCCGCAGCCGCGTGAGCAGCGATGTCAGGCGCCGAACGGACAACGCCAGGGGATCGCCGCCGGAGAGAATGACTTCCCAGATCGACGGCGTATTCGCAAGGTAGTCGAGGGCGGCATCCAGCGTCTCGTCGTCGAGCAGCCCCGCGCCGTCCTGGCCGACGGTTTCCCGACGAAAGCAGAAGCGGCAATAGACCGGACAGATGCTCAATGGCATCAGCAGCGCGCGATCAGGGTAGCGATGAACAACGCCTGGCACCGGCGAATGCGGATGATCGCCGATGGGATCGTCGGTCTCCTCGTCGCTGTCGATCAGTTCGCGCTGGTCAGGGCGAAATTGCCGAGCGACCGCCGGCGAGGACTCGATCAGTGACTCAACCAACGGTGTCATGGCGACTCGGTAACGATCCGTGACGGCGTCCAGCGGGGGTGTTTTTGTCATGCGTCGTGACCGGCAAAAACGCCAGTGTAACCGCTCGTCCCGGCCGCTGTTTGCCGTCAAGGTTTCCGTCCGCTCACCGGCCCGTTACAGTAGCGCCATGGCCGTACGACCAATTCTTCGCATGGGCGATCCACGTTTGCGCGTGGTCTCAAGCCCGGTCGATCAGTTCGACACACCCGAGTTGCACGAACTGGTCGCCGACATGTTCGATACCATGCACGACGCAGACGGTGCCGGTCTCGCGGCGCCGCAGATCGGTGTGCCGCTGCGCGTCATGATTTTCGGTGTTGAGGCGAATCCACGTTACCCGGACGCCGAATCCGTACCGACAACGGTGCTGGTCAATCCGGAGTGGACGGTGGTCGATGACACTCCGGTGGGCAGTTGGGAAGGCTGCTTGTCGGTGCCCGGCATGCGCGGTTTCGTGCCTCGTCACGCGGCGGTGCGTTACGCGGGCTTCGACCAGTTTGGCCAGCGTATCGAGCGCGAGGCCGACGGCTTTCATTCGATCGTGTTCCAGCACGAGCACGATCACCTCGACGGTATTTTGTACCCGGACCGAATCGTCGAGAAGAGCAAGTTCGGATTTGAGGACGAGTTACTCGCAGCGGCAGAGCATGGCAATTGAAGGCATCAAAACAGCGGTAGTTACCGGTGGCGGTCACGGCATCGGACGCGCCATTTGTAAGCGACTGGCCAGTGAGGGCATCAGCGTCGTCGTCGCGGATATCGACCCTGCAGCGGCTGAGCGCGTGGCGGTGACGATCGGCGGTAGCGCCTATGGCGTGGACGTGGGCTCGGAGACGGACCTCGCCGCGTTGGTGGACGACGTCGAGTCCGGTATCGGCCCCGTCGATTTGTTCGTGTCCAACGCTGGTGTTGGACACGGAGATGGTGAATCGGGCGCCGCGTCTGCCGAGGGAGGCATGGTCGCGCACCCGGATCGCTGGCAGGCATGCTGGGACGTGAACGTCATGGCGCACGTCTACGCGGCGCGGGTGTTGGTCCCGCGCATGCGCGAGCGCGGTGGCGGCTTCCTCGTCAATGTTGCGTCAGCAGCCGGCCTGTTGAGCCAGATCGGCGATGCCGCGTACTCGGCGACCAAGCACGCGGCCGTGGGCTTTGCCGAGTCGCTGGCGATCACACACGGTGATGACAACATCCACGTGTCGGTCGTCTGTCCGCAGGCAGTGGCGACCCGGATGATCGGCATCGAGGACGATGCGGAAACACTCGACGGCGGCTTTTTCGGTAACGACATCGACGGCATCCTGAGGCCCGAGGTGGTTGCCGACCGCATTGTTGAAGGCATCGTCGAGCGTCGATTCCTGATCCTTACGCACGAGCAAGTGCGGACCTACGTTGAGCGCAAGGCCGCCGACCACGATCGGTGGGTTGACGGTATGCGCCGATTCAGACAAAAACTCCTGGAGAACAAACAATGAAAACGGACCTGAACGGCAAAGTTGCGCTGGTGAACGGAGGCTCTCGCGGTATCGGTGAGGCCATCGCACACGGTCTGGCCGACTGTGGGGCGACGGTGATTTTGAGCAGCCGGAGTCTCGAGGGTGTGCAGAAAGTCGCCGACGACATCACCGCGAAGGGCGGCACGGCGATCGCCAAGGTGTGTCACGCCGGCAAGCTCGACGAGATTGAGGCGCTGATGTCGGCCATCGACGCCGAGTTCGGCCGGCTGGATATCCTGATCAACAACGCGGCGACCAACCCGCACTCCGGGCCCGCTGCCACGCTGCCGCCGGATGCGTTCGACAAGACAGTCGACGTCAATCTCAAGGGCCCTTATTACATGATGGGTGGTGCCGTACCGTTGATGCTGAAGAGCGGCGGCGGTGCCGTCGTCAACGTCGCGTCCATCGCGGGCCTGATCTCATTGCCCGGCCAGGCGGTCTACTCCATGACCAAGGCCGGCCTGATCAGCCTGACGAAGGCGTACGCGAAGGAGTACGGCCAGGCCGGCATCCGCGTCAATGCGATCCTGCCGGGCGTGGTCGAGACGAAGTTCGCGGAGGCCCTGACCGAAGATCCGAAGGTGCAAAAGTGGATGGCGCGCATCCCGGCCGCACGTGCGGGTCAACCGACCGACATGGTGGCTGGTGTGATTTTCCTCGTCTCCGACGAGGCGGCTTACACCACCGGCACAACGCTGGTGATGGATGGCGGCGCGATGCTGATGTAGCCCGATTCGGGGATCACTCAGGGGCGCAGCTGGTGAAATCCCCGATAGCGGTTTCCGGAATGCTGACGCGAAGTACGGGTTTTTCCCGAATGTGCCCGGAGTCGGAATCACTATACTGATCTCCGCAGGCAATGAAGCCTCAGCACAAGGAGACGCCCGTGCCGGTACGGTTCACGGTGATGCCCGACAGCAAACACGTGTTGGTGACGCTGGACGGGAAAATAACGGACGAGGAGCTGTTCAGTTCTTACCGGGATTTCTACCTGAGTAAGGACTGGACCCCGGAATCTCACAAGCTTTGCGACCTGACCTCGGCAGATTTGTCCGGTGTGTCTGCGGACTGCATTATTCGTATCGCGGAGTTCACCAAGACATTCTTCAAAGAGCGGGGTATCAGATCCATTCGCTCGGCTGCATACTGTCCCCAGGACCTCGACTACGGCTACATTCGCATGTACCAGGCGTATGCCGAGGATTCGCCGGAAGACATGCAGGTGTTTCGGGACTACAACGAAGCGCGCGAGTGGCTTGAGGAAGGGACGCAGGAGGCCAGCGCCGAACTGAAGGTGAGCTAGTTATGCGGCTTGGAGCATTCTCAGTCAGTCTTGCTGTGAAAGACATCACGGCGTCCATTGAGTTTTACGAAAAGCTCGGGTTTTCCCTGTTCGGCGGTTCGCCGGACGAGAACTGGGCGATTCTCAAGAACGGCGACCACATCATCGGCCTGTTCCAGGGCATGTTTGAAAAGAACATGCTGACCTTCAATCCCGGCTGGGACCAGGACGCACAAAATCTCGAGTCCTTCACCGACGTGCGGGACGTGCAAAAGCAACTCAAGGCCTCGGGTGTTTCCTTTATCCAGGAAGCGGATGAATCAAGCGAGGGTCCCGGGAGTCTTATGATCGAGGACCCGGACGGCAACCCCATCCTCGTCGACCAGCACCGATAACCCACGCGCCACGCCAACCACCAAAGCGACCGCTTGTTGCTGGCGAGAACGGCTGCGCACACCGCTTGTTCGGACGACGTCAGGCCAGCTCACGTTCGAACAGCGCCATCAGTCGGCTCCAGGCGCGTTCTGCCTGTACCTCGTTGTAGACCGCTGAATCTGGCGGGCACCAGCCGTGCAACGCGCCCTCGTATACCTCGATCTCCGCTTGTCCTCCCGAAGCGTCGAAGGCAGCTCGTAGCTTGTCTTTTGCCGCGGGATCGCGCTGGTCATCGTTTTCGGCAATCGCGACCAGCATTCCCGCCTTGATGTCCGGCACCAGTTTGTGCGGACTGTCGTCGCGGTCGGTTGCGAGACCGCCACCGTGAAACGACGCGCCCGCGCCTATTCGGTCGGCGATCGCTGCCGCAAGACGGAACGTGTAAGACCCCGTCATGCAATAACCGGTCGTGCCAATCATCCGATTCGTGTCGACGGACTCCTGGGCATCGAGCCACTCCACAAAGGCTTTACCGTCGGTAACACAGGTCTCGGGTGACAGGCTGCGTGCGTGGGGCATCAACTGGTCGCGAATACCCTCGTCGCGGAACCTCGAACCCTCCGGCACCGCATTGCCCTTCACGGTGCGGTAGTAGGGATTCACGACCAGCACCGAGTATCCGGCCTCAGCCAGTCGTTTACCCATCCCACGAAACGCGGCACGGATTCCGACGATATCCGGCCAAATAATGACCGCGGCATGCGCGCCGGCGCTGGGGTGGACGAAGTAACAGTCTGCCTCGCCATCCGGGGTGGGTACGAAAACGTCGCTCTCAACGACGTCGAGCGCGTTTGCCACCGACGGCAGCAGCATCGTTAGAGCCAGGCCAGCAGTTCCCTTGCCGAAATCGCGACGCGTTATGCCTTGCTCGCGCAGATACTCGTCCGATTCTTTTATCGTCTGTTCGTCGCACATGGTCGGTCCTCGTGTTTCGTTGTTTACGCCGGAATGCCGTGTTGGGACAATTACGCCAATAACCTTTGCATGTCTTTCCCACGGCAGGCGCTGGGATTTGTAGCGTTACCGAACTGGCTCTGAACCAGCGGATTGCTCGTAAAGAAACCTGTACCTCTCGCCAGCACAGCGTAGCAAATCCATGACCGTATCCGACAGTCGGAAGTCGTCTATGGCCGTTGCGTCATTCGCTCGCAATCAGCTTTGCGTTAGGTGTCTGTTATTCTGGCGGCTCCTGATCCAAAGCGGACGTTATCAGTTTCCGCCTTTTCGACATGGCCCTTTTGAAAATTAGTTACTGGAGAGGATCACTTCCGTGAGACAGGTTGCCTTAATTCTGATCAGCGGAATCTGTTGCTTTGGCTCCATTGGCAGTCTGGCCGATGAAAACAAAAGTGACGCACCGAGAGCTCGCGATCTCGGCATCCCATTCGACGGGCAGCCTGGGCCGCTAAATGCGATCACAGACGTTACCGGGGTTCTCGTAGGTCACGAAACGATAATTGAAGGCGAAGGTACGTGGATTGCCGGCGAGGGACCTGTGAGAACAGGGGTAACGGCAATTCTCCCGTTCGGGGACGATCCGACGGCTGTTGCCTACGCGGCATATCACTCCTTGAATGGAAACGGGGAGATGACGGGGGCACTCTGGATTGACGAAAGCGGCACGCTCTCCGGCCCCATCATGATCACGAATACACACAGTGTCGGAGTCGTCCGGGATGCAGTGATCGAATGGTCGCTTGAGAAAACAGGTGGAAAGGCAGCCTGGTCGCTCCCGGTAGTTGCCGAAACCTGGGACGGTCTGTGGCCACCATATGGTGGTCTTAACGACATCAATGGCTTTCACGTAAAGAAGGAACATGCGTTCGCCGCCCTTGATGCGGCCAGGGACGGATCTGTACCAGAAGGAAACGTCGGTGGTGGTACTGGCATGATCTGCAATGAATTCAAGGGCGGAATCGGCACGGCGTCTCGGCAATTCTCTGTGGGCAGCGAGCGATACACGCTTGGTGTACTCGCACAGTGCAACTACGGGCGTCGCGACTGGTTACGAGTGGCTGGAATTCCGGTCGGCCGCGAAATCGATGGCGCCAGTATCTGTTACGAGGGTCAGGTGCCCGACGGCCGAATAGAGCCGCCTTGTAAATCCGGAAATGCATCGTCCCGCCGCCCCGAACTCGGGTCGATCATCGTTGTCGTGGCAACTGATGCGCCGTTGTTACCTCACCAACTTGAGCGAGTCGCGCAACGAGTCACTCTCGGGTTGGGGCGCCTGGGGAGCGGCGCGAGCGATTCATCGGGAGATATCTTCATCGCATTTTCTACAGCTAACAAAGTCGCATTCGATGAGGGGCCTGCGCTGGTTCAATCCCTGGCGAACCCTCACTTGACCCCCGTCTTTCTGGCCACCGTCGAGGCGACGGAAGAGGCCGTAGTCAACGCAATGGTGGCCGCCGAAACCATGACCGGAGCAGATGGTTATCGCGTCCCCCGGCTACCGCATGATGAGCTTGTTCAAGTGCTAGTCCGGCACGGTATCGTGAAATAGCGCAGTCTCGTGGACTGGGGTGACTCGAGTGGCGTGCGACAATGGGTTGGGGGTCCGCTTCCCACCGTAACCAGCCGCTCACCGAGTGTCTGCTATTCTGACGGCTCCTGACCCATAGCTGCCTCTCGCAAGAACCGAGGTATGTATTAGATACCAAGCGACGAAATTGCGTCTGATAGCGACTGTCTTGATAACCATAAGTTGTCTAGCAGCCGCCGAGGCAGTCTTTGCCGAAAAGTCACTGAGATTCTCATTTGATCGAATTGAGATGGACGCAGCAGAAGCCAGAGAGACGGCCGAACACCAACACAGCTTGCTCAACCTAAAGTGCGAAATGGTGGAGTTTGATTTAAGCCAGCTTGTAGATCTGATCAACGACGTTGACCGCCGTCAATTGGCAGCCAGCGAGACTACCATTTCAATCCGTTTTTTCGACGACCAGTGGCTTGAGTTCGTAGGGACTACCGTCGAGGTCAATGAATCCCGCAAAGGAGGTTGGCCCCGTGTCTGGAATGGTACTGCAGAGAGCGGAAAGAGCTCGGCGCTGCTTGTAGCTCAGTCGGATACTAAAGTACTGGCGTACCTTACTAGAGCAGATGTGGTTTATGAGTTGTTCACGTCCAAGTGGTCCGAACATCCCATCCTGTGCAAGAGAGACCCGGATTTCCAGAGCATCGAGATAGATTGATCGTTCTTTCTTGGGCTACCGCTTCTGGCCGAAAGCTGACGCAGGCGAAGCAACATGCGGCTCGAATTGACAGTCCGCAATCCGTCGATAGCGGACTCTCTCAACGACCGCTACCGCATTGTTAGTACGACTTTGCCGAGTGCACGTCTTTCGGTAATCGCCGCAAACGCACTCTTGAACTCGTCCATCGGATAGACCTCGGTAATCCGCGGCTTGAGCTTGCCAGCTTGCATCATTGCGGCCATCTCGAGGACGTTTTGCACCTGTAGCTTGGGGTTTTTCGCAGCCCAGGTGCCCCACCAGACGCCGATGATGCTCGCTTCCTTGAGTAGAGCGATGTTGATGGGGAACTTCGGGATATCGCCGGCCGCGAATCCGACCACGAGGTAGCGTCCGTGCCAGCCGAGAGAACGGTAGGCCTGTTCGGCGAGCTCTCCGCCGACCGGGTCGTACACGACGTCGACGCCTTTTCCGTCGGTCAGGCTTTTCGCTGCGTCCTTCAGCGGTTCGCTTGAGTAGTTAATGACATGGTCGGCGCCGGCCTGTTTGGCGAACTCGAGTTTTTCGTCCGTGCTGGCAGCGGCGATGACCGTGGCGCCCATCGCCTTGGCGATTTCGACGGCCGTGATGCCGACGCCACCGGCGGCGCCGAGAACGAGTACGGTTTCACCTGGCCTTAGCTCCGCGCTCTGTTTCAGCGCGTGGTAGCTGGTGCCGTAAGTGACACTGAAGCCCGCGCCGTGTTCGAAGCTCAGTCCGTCGGGCAGCGGCATGCTCAAAGCCTCGCCGGCCAGGCATTCGGTCGCAAACGCACCGCCACGCGGCATGACAATGACCCGGTCGCCCACCGAGAATCGTGTTACACCCGACCCGATGGCCGAAATAATGCCCGAGGCTTCATTACCGGGTACGAACGGAGGCGGAGTTTTGTCCTGGTACTGACCGGCGATCATCAGTACGTCGGGGAAGTTCACGCCGGCGGCGTGCACGTCGACGCGAATCTGGCCTTCGCCCGGTTCCGGGCTGTCCAGCTCCTCAATGACCAGGCTGTCGGGTGGGCCGTAGGTCTTGCAAACCAGCGCGCGCATCAGGCCACCTCAAACAGTGAAGCGGCGCCCTGGCCGCCGCCAATACACATGGTGCAAACAACGTATTTCGCACCGCGACGTTTTCCTTCGATCAGGGCATGCCCAACCATGCGAGCACCTGACATGCCGTAGGGGTGGCCGATCGAAATCGCGCCGCCGTCGACATTCAGTGTGTCGTTGGGAATACCGAGGGTGTCCCGGCAGTACAGGACCTGTACCGCGAACGCCTCGTTGAGTTCCCACAGGTCGATATCGTCCATCGACAGACCCGTGCGTTCGAGCAACTTCGGCACGGCGAACACAGGGCCGATACCCATTTCGTCCGGCTCGCAACCGGCAACCGCCGTGCCGCGGTAAATGCCGAGCGCTGCGAGGCCTCGCTTCTCGGCGACACTCGCCTCCATGACGACGGCCGCTGATGCGCCGTCAGAGAGCTGGCTCGCGTTGCCGGCGGAGATGAAGCCGTTCTCACGCACCGGCTTGAGCCCCGCCAGGCCTTCAAGCGTCGTTCCGGGACGGTTGCCTTCGTCTTTGTCGAGCGCGACGTCGACGAAGGAAATGTCGCCGGTTTCCTTGTCCATAACGCCCATGCTGGACGGCATCGGCACGATCTCGTCATCAAAGCGGCCGGCTTCCTGTGCGGCGGCTGTGCGTTGTTGGCTTTGCAGTGCGTACTCGTCCTGCGCCTCGCGCGAGATTTCGTAGCGCTTGGCGACGACTTCCGCGGTGTCGATCATTGGCATCAGAATCGCCGGGTGCTTCTCGAGCAGCTTTGGGTCGCCGAGGCGATGAATGTTCATGTGTTCGTTCTGCACCAGGCTGATGGAGTCCAGCCCACCGCCGACCATGATGTCGACGTTATCGCAGACAACGGTCTTGGCGGCGAGCGCGATGGCCATCATGCCGGAGCTGCACTGGCGATCCACGGTCATGCCGCCAACGCTCACCGGCAGACCCGCGGCCAGTGCGATGTGGCGTGCGGTGTTGGCACCCTGCGAGCCCTGCGTCAGCGCGCAGCCCATAATAACGTCGTCGATCTCGCCGGGATCGACGCCCGCGCGGTCAACGGCGTGCCGCACGGCATGCCCGCCGAGGCTCGGCGCATCCGTGTTGTTAAACGCACCGCGGTAGGCCTTGCCGATCGGCGTCCTCGCGGTTGAAACGATGACGGCTTCACGCACGGTTGTACCCTCCATCCTGTATGTTGAGATCGATACCGAGCGCTTCGGCGCTCATCACCGCAAATTTCTGCGTCTGCTCGAAGCCGGCCTGCACTTCCTGCATGTCGTCGGTGGACGAGACCTGGTCCCAGGCGTCCGCTATCGCATCGGCGTCGACGCGATCAGGCAGCAAGCTCAAGCCCTGCGTTTCAAAGGCACGGTAGACGGCGAAATTGCCGCCGCCGGCGCACAGGATGGTGCGGCTCGGTGAGTCGTCGCCGCACAGGAACACGACGCCCTGGGCAACGCGTTCTGGTGTCAGCATGTTGTGCACCGCTTCGGGAATCAGTCCTTCCATCATTGCGGTGCCGGCCGCGGGTGCCAGGCAGTTAACGCGCACGCCGTACTTTGCACCTTCCATGTGCAGCGTGTTCATCAGGCCGACCATCGCCATCTTTGCCGCGCTGTAGTTGGACTGGCCAAAATTGCCGTACAGGCCGGAGCTCGAGGTTGTGAACACGATGCGGCCGTGTTTCTGCTCGCGCATGATGTCCCAGACCGCCTTCGTGCAGTGCACCGAGCCCATCAGGTGAACATCCATCACCAGGCGGAAATCGTCGAGCGTCATCTTTGCAAAGGTCTTGTCGCGAAGAATGCCGGCGTTGTTGACGACGATATCAACACGTCCCCACGCGGACATCGCGGTCTCGACCATTGCAGACACTGCGTCAAAGTAGGCCACGTTCGCGCCGTTTGCCATCGCGCTGCCGCCGGCGGCCTCAATTTCCGCAACCACGCCGTCGGCATTGGCTGTCTTGCCGTCGGCATCGGCCAGGTCGTTGACGACGACTTTCGCGCCACGTGCCGCGAGCGCCAGTGCGTGGGCACGGCCCAGTCCCCGACCGGCGCCGGTGACAATCGCGACGCGGTCATTCAGTTGGTGTCCCATGTTTCTCCCTATTTGACGATGAACAGCGCGAGCAGCTCGGCGATCATCGCCGGCGTCTCCTCGCCCTCGATCTCGACGCTGACCTCGACCGTCAGCAGCCACTGTTTTGGTTTTTTCTCGACGATGTCGACGATTTTCTGGTGCGAACGTATGCGCTTGCCAACGCGCACGGGCTTTAAAAAGCGCATGCGATTGGAGCCGTAGTTGACGCTCATGACGGCGCCTTCCGGCACCACGATGTGCTGCTCGTTGAGATGCGACAGCAGCGACATCGACAGGAAGCCGTGCGCGATCGTGCCGCCGAACGGCGTGAACTTCGCCTTCAGTCGATTGACGTGAATAAACTGATGATCGTTGGTGGCGTCGGCGAACTGATTGACTCGCTCCTGGGTGATTTTCAGCCAGTCGGAGGGCTCGAGTTCGCGTCCGATGCAGTCGGGCAGGTCGGCGACCGGAACAAACTCAGGCACCGGCGTCGGCCAGGTAAGGCTTGAGTTCGCGTCGTGCCACAACCATGCGGTGTACTTCATCCGGGCCGTCGGCCAAACGCAGCGTGCGCGCGCCGGTGTACATGCTGGCCAGCGGGAAGTCCTGCGAGACGCCGGCGCCGCCGTGCATCTGGATTGCATCGTCGATGATATCGATGGCGACGCTGGGCACCACGGCCTTGATCTTGGAAATCCAGAGTTGGGCTTCCTGAACACCCTGCGTGTCGATCGCGTGCGCCGTGCGCAGCGTCAGCAGGCGCGCCATGTCGATGTTCATGCGCGCATGCGCGATGGTGTCGACGTTGCCGCCGAGCTTTGCCAGTGGCTTACCAAACGCCGTGCGCGACACCGCGCGCCGGCACATCAGATCGAGTGCGCGCTCGGCCATGCCGATGGCACGCATGCAGTGATGTACCCGACCGGGACCCAGACGACCCTGCGCGATTTCGAAGCCGCGACCGGCACCGAGAATCATATGGTCTTCGGGCACACGGACATCCGTGAAGCGCAGGTGCATGTGACCGTGCGGCGCATCGTCGGCACCGAACACCTGCATGGGTCGAACGATGTCGACGCCCGGCGTGTCCATCGGGATCAGGATCTGCGAATGCTGCGTATGACGATCGTTGTCCGGATTGGTCTTGACCATGCAGATCAGGATCTTGCAGCGCGGATCACCGGCGCCGGAGATGTAGGTTTTTTCCCCGTTGATGACCCAGTCGCCGCCGTTGAGCACGGCGGAGGTCGAGATGTTGGTCGCGTCGGATGAGGCCACACCCGGTTCGGTCATCGCATAGGCCGAGCGAATCTCGCCGTTCAAGAGCGGTTCCAGCCACGTGGCCTTTTGCTGGTAGGTACCGTAACGCTCGATAACCTCCATGTTGCCCGTGTCCGGCGCACTGCAGTTGAAGACCTCGGCGGCGAGGTGCGACCGGCCCATCTGTTCGGCGAGGTAGGCGTACTCGACCGTACTCAGGCCGTAGCCACGTTCGCTGTCGGTTAACCAGAAATTCCACAGGTCCTGCTCGCGGGCGGCGGACTTCAGGTCGTTGAGAATCTCGTTCTGACGATCGGTCAGCGTCCAGCGATCGCCGACGGCTACCTCGGCGAGAAACTCCTCGTCGACGGGTTGCACCTTGTCTTCGATAAAGCGCCTGACACTCTCGTAAATGGGTTTGACGCGATCCGTGATTCCGAGGTCCATGCTGTCTCCGCTGCCGTCGAGGGGTGCACAGTGTGCCAGAGACCGCCGCGGCTGGCAT
This sequence comes from Pseudomonadota bacterium, assembly GCA_038747355.1. GTDB lineage: Bacteria > Pseudomonadota > Gammaproteobacteria > Steroidobacterales > Woeseiaceae > UBA1847. The sequence goes on from JBCDJX010000012.1 coordinate 33,165, forward strand.
GTCGCGCGTTAGTCGTTCAGAAGGAATTGAGCGGAATTTTCAGGTAGCGAATGCCGTTGTCTTCCGCAGGCGGCATTTTCCCGGCGCGCAGGTTGAACTGCACGGCGGGCAGCAGCAGCTTCGGAACGCCGAGCTCGGCATCCCGACCCTCGCGAAGCGCGATGAAGTCATTGCGACTGACACTGTCGTTGATGTGGATGTTGTCGGCAAGTTGCTCGGCGACGCTGGTCTCCCATGCGTAGTGGTCGCGCCCCGGCGCCTTGTAGTCGTGACACATGTACAGGCGCGTGGCGGGATCCAGCGACAGCGTCCCGCGAATGGAGTCGTACAGTTCGCCGGCGCTGCCGCCCGGGAAATCGGTACGTGCGCATGAACAGGGTATCGCCAACGAACGCCGCATCGCCAAACACATAGGTCACACAGGCTGGCGTGTGACCCGGGGTGAATCGCACGCGACCCTGAGTCTCGCCGATATCGATCGTATCGCCGTCGGCAAGCAGACGATCGAATTCGCGGCCGTCGCCGGAGATATCCGGAAGGTTGAATAACGACGCAAATACGCTCTGGACCATCGGCACCTTTTCCCCGATCGCCACCGTCGCATCGAGTTTGCCGGCCAGGTAGTGCCCGGCGGAGAGGTGGTCGGCGTGCACGTGGGTCTCGAGGATCCAGCGAACGTCCAGAGCTTCGGCTTTGCAATGGCTGATCACGGCATCGGCGCTGTCCGTGCTGGTTTTTCCGGAGGCCAGGTCGAAGTCGAGCACCGAGTCGATGATGGCTGCCTGTCGGGTCGCCGGGTCAATGACGACGTAGGTGACCGTAAAGGTCGCTTCATCAAAGAAGGGGGTGACGATGGGCTTCGTCATGCCGGTCGCTCTATCTTAATATTAGGTAAATTTAATATACAGTCCGGCAGCGGACAATCAAACCGTTTGCTGACGGTTGCTCCACTGGCGTTCTCGCACCGCGTGCAGCGCCGGCATGGCAATGCCGAAACCGGCATAGGCAAAGCCCGCAAAGGTAACGGCGATCCCATCCGTCAGCAGCGCTACCGCGATCGACAGCAGCGCTATGGAGACGCTGATCACCCACGACAGGAAAGCGGTGAAGGTGTCGAAGTGTTCACGCGGACTGAGTTGCAGGCTGGCCGAAACGCGGTAGGCGTACAGGTCGAGCAGGGCGATGACCATCGACATGGAGGCAAAGCCGGCGCCAAAAACGAGGAACAGAAAGCGCAGGTCATCCGGACCCTGGACTTCAATGGCGGTTGGAACGAACCCGCCGCTGAAGTAATTCAGCGCGCTCTCGTACATGGCCTTCAGCGGGTAGACGTAGACGAGCGCAACAAACACAAGACTGACGGAGATCAGCGTCGAGGGCAGGTCTTCCAGGCCGTATCGGCGGCTCCAGCGGTAGTGGGCGTACCAGAAAAACAGCAGGTTGATAAAGCAGGCGAGGAACGCAGGTACAGCTTTCATCGCCTCGACCAGCTGCTCGAGTGTTTTCGGCGTGGCGTCACCACCGCCAACCACCAGCAGAGTCACGGCAAACGCAAATGCGGCATCGACGAAGGTCTCCAGCCGCGTCATTTCCGCGCCGCGAATCAGGAAACCGTCACTGCCTGTCTTCAGATTCGTCGATTGCTGCTGGTCCATGCTGTCCGCTAAGGTGGCGACATGAGTGTCAGGGCGTTGCTGATTATTGCATGGCTGGTGGGTGGCTGCGGGGCCGCAGCGGCCGATGACGAAATCCTCGTCGCCGTCGCCAGCAATTTCCTGCCCGTGGCACGCGTACTGGCGGAGGACTACGAAGCGGCTACGGGCACGCACGTAAAACTGAGTGCCGGCTCCAGCGGCAAGCTGTATGCGCAGATCATCAATGGCGCGCCGTTTGATTTGTTCCTGTCAGCCGATGAAGCGCGTCCGATGAAACTGGTCGAGCGTGGCGACGCGGTTGCGGCCAGTCGTTTCACGTATGCGGTGGGTCGCCTGCTGCTGTGGTCAGGTGACACGCGACTGGTCGGCAGCGATTGCCTCGCCGCGCTGCGGCAGGCGCCTGGCCGCGTCGCGGTTGCCAACCCGGACACCGCGCCTTACGGGCGTGCGGCCATCGAGTTTTTCAAGTCGTCGGCCATCGACGTCGCGTCTCGCCGAGTAACCGGCGAAAACATCGCCCAGGCACTGCAGTTCGCCGTTCGCGGCGGTGCGCAGTTTGGCGTGCTGGCGAAAGCGCAGGCCGATAAGTTACCGGCGGGCGGTTGTCGATATACGGTGCCCGCCGATCAACACACGCCGATTCGACAGCAGGCCGTGTTGCTCCGTCGCGCAGCGGACAATGCGCTCGCCTTGCACTTCCTGGAGTTCCTGGCGTCCGATGCTCGCGAGCGAATCGCCGCGGCCGGTTACGAGTTTGACGATGAGTGACGGCGCAACAGCCTTGCTGCTGTCTCTGCAGCTCGCGGCCGTTACAACCGTGATTCTGCTGCTGGTGGCAACGCCCATCGCGTGGTGGTTGTCTCGCAGCCAGTCAGCGTGGCGCGCGCCGGTGCAGGCGATCGTCGCCTTGCCGATCGTACTGCCGCCGACGGTGATGGGGTTTTACCTGTTGGTCCTGCTCGGGCCGGCGTCCGGCGTCGGCGGCTGGTGGCTCGACCTGACCGGCGGCACATTGACCTTCTCGTTCATGGGGCTGGTCATCGCGTCCTGTTTCTACAGTCTGCCGTTCGCGGTGCAGCCGCTGCAGAATGCGTTCGAACCGCTGGGCGAGCACGAAATCGAGGCCGCCCGCACGCTCGGCGCCAGCCGCTTCGACGCCTTCGTGTCCATCGTGCTACCGATGAGTCGTGCCGGCTTCCTCAATGCCGCCGTATTGTCGTTTGCACATACGGTTGGCGAGTTCGGGGTTGTCCTGATGGTGGGCGGCAACATACCCGGGGAAACGCGAGTCATTTCGATCGCGATTTACGACGCCGTGGAGTCACTGGACTACGCGACCGCACATCGCCTGTCAGCGATTCTGCTGGTCGGCTCGTTTCTCGTGTTGCTTGGTTTGTTTTTCATTAACCGGAGGCGCGCGACGTGAGTATCCGGATTCAGGTCGAGCATGTGCGGGACACGTTTCGCCTGCACGTCGACCTGTCGCTCGCGGCCGGGAGCATCACCGGCATCTTCGGTCCATCCGGTGCTGGCAAGTCCACGCTGATTCGCTGCATAGCCGGCCTCGAAACACCGCAGACGGCGGAGATTGTCGTTGGCGACACCGTCTGGCAGGACACGGCCATCTCGCTGCCGGTCCACGAACGGCCGGTTGGCGTTGTGTTCCAGGAGCCGCGACTGTTCCCGCACCTCACCGTGCGCGGCAATCTGGCGTACGGCGAGCGCAGGAGTGCGCGCGCGAAAATTGCGTTTGATGATGTTGTGCAGCTGTTGTCACTGGAAAGCTTGCTGGAGCGGCAACCTCGCACGCTGTCCGGCGGTGAGGCCAAGCGCGTCGCGATTGCAAGAGCGTTGCTCAGCAGTCCGGACCTGCTGCTGATGGACGAACCCACAGCGTCGCTGGATGAAGTCGTGGCGCACGAGCTGCTTCGCTACCTGCAAAGGCTGCGCCGGGAGCTCTCGATTCCGGTGCTTTATGTCAGTCATGACATCGATGAGCTTTGCCAGCTCGTCGACGACATCATCGTACTGGATCACGGTCTCGTGCACGCGTCGGGCCCGTTACAGGCGGTCCTCTCGCGAGCTGACTTGCCGGTGATCGGAGGGCGTGAAGCAGGTGCCGTGTTGCTGGCCGAATTCGATCACTTCGATGCCCACAGCGGCTCGAGCATTCTTCGCAGGAACGAGGTCGAACTGGTGGTGGCCGGCAAACTCGAATCCGGCTCTCACCGGCTGCGCATTCGCGCCGACGATGTGAGCATCGCGCTCGATCGCCCGGTTCGCAGCAGCATCCTCAACATCCTGCCGTGCACGATCCGGGAGATCACCCAGGACTCGTCGTCGAGTGTGCTGGTGGTACTGGACTGCGACGATCAGGACCTGCTGGCGAGGATTACGCTGCGATCTGCCAACCAGCTGGGACTCAAAGTCGGTCAGGCCGTGCATGCGCAGGTCAAATCCATCGCGGTCCGAAGCGTCGCCTGACGGCCCGTGCGTACGTCCGTCCCGGCTGCGGCAACTACGCATTACAAAACCGCGGTAACCGCATCACTATAACGTCCGGAGGTCATCAACAGTGTCTCTCTCTTGCGGCGAATGCCGCGGAGAACCCGTGGGACCCCAGGGACAGTCGCGGGGTACCTCCGGAGGTGTCGCTTTGGCGGCACCTCCGTTTTTCTGTATCTCGCTTCCGCTACACTCGATGCCATGAGTGATTCGAAATCATTTCTGCAGGCCGTGCAGGCGGCACTCGGCGACAGCGGGGTGCTGACCGGTGATGACGTTCGCGCGCGCAAAGCGTCCTGGCTGAAAGACGATCCCTGCCAGGCGCTCGCTATCCTGCGTCCGGCGACGACCGAGGAAGTTGCGGCGGCCGTCAGGCTTTGCGCAACGCATGCGCGATCATTGATTCCGGTAGGCGGGAACACCGGCCTGGTTGAGGGCACACTCGCGGGACCCGACGACGTCCTTCTGTCACTGGAGCGCATGAATCGCATCGAGTCTGTCGATGTGGCGGGCGGCACGCTCACCGTGCAGTCCGGCGTGCCGTTGCAACGCGTCCAGGATGCCGCGACCGATGCCGGCCTCGCGTTTCCGCTGGATCTCGGCGCGCGCGGCAGCGCCACCGTGGGCGGCACGATTTCCACCAACGCCGGCGGTAACGCCGTGATCCGCTACGGCATGATGCGCGAGCAGGTGCTCGGCCTCGAGGCTGTGCTCGCCGACGGCACGGTGGTCTCGTCGATGAACCGGATGCTGAAGAACAACGCCGGCTACGACCTGAAACAGCTGTTCATCGGTACCGAGGGCACACTGGGTATCGTGACCCGGGCAGTGCTGCGTCTGCGTGCCGAGATGCCGAGCCGCAATACGGCGTTGCTGGGTGTCGATGACTACGAGCAGATTCCACCACTGCTGCGGCAACTCGACGCCGGTCTCGGCGGCACCCTGAGCGCTTTCGAAGTCCTGTGGCGTGACTTCTACGACACTGTGGTTACCGAGTCCGACAGGCATACCTCGCCGTTAGACGGACAGCATCCGTATTACGTGCTGGTTGAAGCGCGCGGCAGTGACCAGGCGAACGACGAGACGCGGTTTGAGGATTTGCTGGGCCGGTGCCTGGAACAGGTACTGATCACCGATGCCGCAATTGCCCAGGGCTCGACGCAACGCGATGCCCTGTGGGCGATACGAGACGACATCGACAACCTGGTCGATGATCTGTCGCCGGCCATGGCTTTCGATGTCAGTCTGCCGATTGCCGACGCGGACCGCTACACGCAGCGCGTGCACCAACGCCTAAACGCTGAGTTTGGTGAGCATTACCGGGGCACGACTTTCGGCCACCTCGGCGACAGCAATATTCACTTTATGCTGACGATCGGTACCACCGACCACGAGCGGCAGTCCGAAGCAATGCGAATTGTCTACGAGGAACTCGCGCCCTACGGCGGTTCGGTGTCTGCTGAACACGGTATTGGTGTCGAGAAGCGCCCCTACCTGGGTGTGTCGCGGAGCGACGCCGAGCTCGACTTGATGCGCCGCCTGAAAAAGGCGCTGGACCCGTCCGATCTGCTGAATCCCGGCAAGGTGATCTGAACGACAGCGCACGTCGCGCATAAAAAAAGCCGGTAAGGCGCAGCGGCCTTACCGGCGAACCCACAGGGATATTCGTCCAGAAGAACGTACCTAGTACGACCGCCCGACCGGGCCGTTTGTTTCAAACATTTGAAACTATTTTTGACCGAGCATTTACAAATGGGCCCGAAAGGCGTACATTCTTGACCGTTCAGTTGTAAAACCAGGTTTGAATGTGAGTCACAGAAACGTAGGGCGCCCGCGCGAATTCGACGAACAGCGGGTATTGGATTCGGCAATGGAAGCGTTCTGGCGCAAGGGCTATGAGGCCACGTCGCTGGCGGACCTGGTTGCCTGCACGGGTCTCAACAAGGGCAGCCTGTACCAGGCCTTCGGCGATAAGCACAGCCTGTTTATGCGCTCGCTGGCGCACTACGCCGACACCGAGTTTCGCCAGGTCGCGGCCGTCGCTTTTGAATACGACTCGCCGGTCGACAGCATCCGGGCCGTTATGCACCGGGTTATCGAACACACCAAGGACAACTGCGGCTGCCTGATGATCAATTCGCTGGTCGAGCTGGCGCCGCACGACGAGGAGGTGCGGGTTTTCATCCAGCAACTCGGCGAACAACGCGTCCGGATGATGACGGACCTCGTGGAAAAAGCGCAGCGAGCCGGGGAAATTCCTGCACGTGAGCAGGCCCACGATATCGCCATCAGGATGATGGTGACGCTGGCCGGGCTGGTGACAGCCAGTAAAGGATTCATGGACATCGAGCAAGCGCACGAGGTGGTAGATGGCGCGGTTAATGCGCTCGTTTAGGCGCGTTTTTTTGGCCAATTAATGACCGATTGGTTTCTAATTTAATCTGAGAGGAGAGGGACCTGATGGGTACCTACTTTAAAGCGATAGATCGTTTCGCTGTGCGCCTGACAACGGGCGTCATACGTTGGCGCTGGCCAGTGATCGTCGCGTCAATTGTCATCGCCGGCCTGTTCGGCAGCAACACGGTGAACCTGACGTTCACCAACAACTACCGGGTGTTTTTCTCGGACTCAAACCCGGAACTGAACGCCTTCCTGGAATTCCAGGACACCTACACGAAGAACGACAACGTCCTGTTTGTCGTCAAGCCGACCGACGGCAACGTCTTTTCGGCAGAATCGCTGACCGCGATCGAAGCGATCACCGAAGCCGCCTGGCAGATCCCGTTTGCCTTGCGCGTCGACTCCATCACGAATTTCCAGCACACCTACTCGATTGAGGACGATCTCATCGTCGAAGACCTTGCGTCGAATATCGAACGACGTGAGGCGGCCTGGTTCGCCGAGCGCAAGGCTATTGCGATGGAAGAACCGCTGTTGGCGAACCTGCTGGTGAATGACGACGCCAGTGTTACCGCCATCAATGTTGTCCTCCAGTACCCGGAGCTGACCGAGGAAGAGGTGCCGGCCACCGTCGCCGAGGCGCGCGCTATTCGCGACCGGCTGCAGGCCGACTATCCGGGCATGCAAATCCAGCTCACCGGTCTGTCGATGCTCAACAACGCATTCGCAGAGACGGGTGTCAACGACGGCATGCGCTTGATGCCGATCATGTTTATCGTCATTTTCGTGATGAGCTGGCTGATCGTCCGGTCGTTGGCGGCGACCTTCTCCACTATCATGGTCATCGCCCTATCATCCACGGTGGCGATGGGTGTGGCCGGGATCGCCGGGCTCGGACTGACACCCATTTCAATGTCGGCGCCGATTGTCATTTTGACACTGGCGGTGGCGGACTCGATACACATCCTGATGTCGTTACGCACACTGATGCGCGAGGGCATGGACAAGCGCGATGCGATTATCGAGGCCGTCAGGATCAATTTCCTGCCGGTCGGCATAACGTCGCTGACGACCATCGTCGGCTTCCTGGCGCTGAATTTCTCGGATTCGCCGCCGTTCTGGCACCTCGGTAACCTGACGGCGGTCGGTATCCTGGCCGCGTGGTTCTACTCGATCACGCTGTTGCCGGCGCTGCTCAGCATGCTGCCGTTTTCCGTGGCGCAGTCTTCACAGACCAGCTGGTCGCAGCGCGCCATGTCGTCGCTGGCCGAGTTCGTCATCGCACGCAACAAGCTGTTGTTGCTGGTGATGGGCACCGCGACGCTGGTACTGATTTCCTTCATTCCGCAGAACGAGTTCAGCGATCAGTGGGTCGAGTATTTCGATGAAAGCGTTGAGTTTCGCCGCGACTCGGATCTCGCCATGCAGGAATTCGGCATCTTTCCGATCGAGTTCTCGATTCCCGCGCGCGAGCCGGGTGGCGTCAGCGAGCCCGAGTATCTTGAGAATCTCGAGAAGCTCGCCAACTGGTTCAGCGAGCAGGAGGGCGTAACACACGTTTACTCGATCGCCGACATCATGAAGCGCCTGAACAAGAACATGCACGGCGACGACGAGTCGTATTACCGCATTCCCGACGATCGGGAACTGTCCGCGCAGTACCTGCTGCTCTACGAACTGTCGCTGCCGTACGGACTGGACCTGAACGACCGGATCAACATCGACAAGTCAGCCACCCGTATCACGGCGACACTTGGCAAAACGAGCACGGCGCGGACGCGCGAGTTCCTCGATGAGGCCGAGCTGTTCATCCAGGAAAACCTGCCGGCGTATATGCACGCCAAGCCGACCGCGGCGGCCGTTATGTTTGCCTACATTACCGAGCGAAACCTGAGAAACATGTTCCTGGGTACGGTGATCGCGATCTTCGCCATCGCTGTGATCATGATGTTTGCGCTGCGGAGCTTCCAGCTCGGTGCGCTGAGCCTGATCCCCAACGGCCTGCCGATCCTCGCGACGTATGGCGCCTGGGCACTGCTGGTCGGCGAAGTCGGCTTCTCGGTATCCGTGGTGGCGTCGATTTCGCTCGGCATCATCGTCGACGATACCGTGCACTTCCTGTCGAAGTACGTGCGGGCACGTGACGAACGCGCGTTGAGCGTCGAGGATTCGATTCGCTACGCGTTCAACAACGTCGGCCTTGCGATCGTCGTCAACACCATTATCTTGTCCGTCGGTTTCCTGGTGCTGATGCAGTCCGTTTTCAAACCCAATTTCGACATGGGCCTGATGACGGTGCTGGCGATTATCTTCGCGCTGATTCTGGACTTCCTGTTATTGCCGGCGTCGCTGCTGCTCGGACGCAAGGGCCCGGAGCCCGTTGTCGCCGACGAACTCGCGACGTCGAACGCCTGATTTTTTGGAGACTGTCATGAACCTGACCACCACACTCCGCGTACTCGCTGTCGCCGCGGTATTCGCCGCGACCCCGGTGCACGCCGACAACGCCCAGAAGGGCTTCGACATTGCCGCTCGCGCGGATCGCACCGACAACGGATTCGCGGACAGCCGCGTCGACGTCACCATGGTGTTGCGCAACGCGGCCGGACAAGAAACAACCCGCGATATGTCGTTTACGACGCTGGAGAAGGAAAACGAAGACGTCGGCGACAAGAGCCTTGTTCTGTTCAGCACGCCGCGCGATATTGAGGGCACCGCGCTGTTGTCGCATGCAAAGATTCTTGACCCGGACGACCAGTGGCTCTACCTGCCGGCGCTCAAACGCGTGAAGCGGATTTCCTCGAGCAACAAGTCCGGTCCGTTTGTGGGTTCGGAGTTCGCTTTCGAGGATTTCACGGCGGTCGAGCTCAACAAGTACGACTACAACTGGCTTCGCGAGGAAGCCTGCGGCGAATTCACCTGCGACGTTGTTGAGCGCCTGCCGCGTTACGAAAACTCCGGCTACACGCGACAGATCTCCTGGATCGACCAGACGCATTTCCAGATTCGCCAGGTCGAGTTTTACGATCGTCGCGACAGCCTGCTGAAAGTGCTGGAGTTCAAGGACTACCGCCAGTACGACAACGGCATCTGGCGCACGCACCTGATGTCGATGAAGAATGTGCAGACCCGCAAGGAGACCGATCTGATCTACAGCGACTACGAATTCAGCGTAGGCCTGGCGGCGAATGATTTCGTCAAGGGTCGCCTGGCGAGGCTGCGCTAGTTCCGATGAAGCGTTTGTTAACTGTTGCGTTGCTGCTGTTGGCAGCGGCGCCGCTGTCTGCCCAGGATTGGGAGAAGGCGGCAAACATTGAGCTGCAGACGCGCCTGTTTACCCAGGATGCGGCGTTTGCGCGTCAGGACGGCGACTCGCTGCAGTGGTCGCTGGCGGGCGAGCTCGATCTGCGCTGGCGTGGCGACGATGCGCGCGCATCGATCATCGGCTACGTCCGCTACGACAGCGTCGACGATGAGCGCTCCCTGTTTGACCTGCGCGAAGCCTACTGGGCAAAGGAGGGCAACGGCTACGAGTTGCTGCTCGGTCTGAATACGGTGTTCTGGGGTGTTACGGAGTCGGTGCACCTGGTCGATATCATCAACCAGACGGACTTTGTCTCCGACATCGACGGCGAGGACAAGCTCGGCCAGCCGATGATCAATCTGGAGCTGCAGCAGGATTGGGGACTCTTAAGCTTCTACCTGATGCCGTACTTCCGCGAACGCACGTTCGCCGGGCTCGACGGGCGCTTCCGGCCACCGTCCGAGATCCTGATCGATGACGCCCTGTACGAGTCATCCAGTGAAGAGCGTAACGTCGATTTCGCCGTCCGCTACAGCCACTACATCGGCGACGTCGATATCGGCCTGAGCTACTTCGCCGGCACCAGCCGTGAGCCACGCTTCGTGCCTGCCGATCCGGCATCGCCGTTTGCCGAGCTCCTGCCGTTTTACGACAACATCAACCAGTTCGGCGTTGATGTGCAGCTAACCCGTGATGCGTGGCTGTGGAAGTTGGAGGCGATCTCTCGCGACGCACGATTCGGCACCTTTTTCGCGGCGGTCGGTGGTCTTGAGTACACCTACTACCAGGTGGCCGAGTCCGATGCAGACGTCGGCGTGCTCGTGGAGTACCAGTACGACGACCGCGATGCACTGGAACCGTTCACGCTGGCGGACAACGACATCTTCGTCGGCGCGCGGCTGGCGATGAATGACATCCAGGATACGGCCCTGCTCGCCGGCTTTTCCTACGACACGGACACCGGTGAGACCTTCTACAACGTCGAAGGCGAGCGACGCCTGGGCGATGACTGGTTCCTCGAGTTGCGCTTACGGCTGTTCAGCGGCTCCGAGCCCGGCGACGCGTCGTTTTTCGTTAGCCGTGACGACTACCTGCAACTGCAGATTGCGCGCTTCTTCTGAGGTAAGCTCGCGCGCATGGAGCCCATTCTTACGCTAAAGGGCCTGCAGAAACGCTTCGGGGACTTTGAGGCCCTGAAGGGAGTCGATCTCGAAATCCAGCGTGGCGAAATTTTTGCGCTGCTGGGTCCGAACGGTGCGGGCAAGACCACGCTGATATCGATCGTCTGCGGTATTACCCGGCCCAGCGACGGTGACGTCAAGGTCAGCGGTTTCGATATCGCCGACGACTACCGTGAGTCGCGCTCGATCATCGGTCTCGTGCCGCAGGAGCTTCCGGTGGAGGCCTTCGAGACGGTCTGGGATACCGTCAGTTTCAGTCGCGGCCTGTTCGGCAAATCGAAGAATCCGCAACACATCGAGAAAGTGCTGAAATCACTGTCGCTGTGGGAGAAGAAGGACGCTCGCATCATCGATCTGTCGGGCGGGATGAAACGCCGGGTGCTGATCGCCAAAGCTTTGTCGCACGAGCCCGAGCTGCTGTTTCTCGACGAGCCGACCGCGGGTGTCGACGTTGAGCTGCGCCAGGATATGTGGAACGTGGTCCGCGAGTTGCGTGAGGCCGGCGTGACCATCGTGTTGACGACGCACTACATCGAGGAAGCCGAGGAGATGGCGGACCGTGTGGGCGTCATCAATCACGGCGAGATTATTCTCGTGCGCGACAAGGACGTGCTGATGAAAGAGCTGGGTCGCAAGCAGCTGTTCATCCACCTGCAAACGCCGCTGGAGACACTGCCGGAGGGCTTCGCCGACTTTGATCTGGAACTCGTGGATGACGGGGCGGAGCTTTGCTACACCTATGACACACGCGGCGAGCGCACCGGCATTACCCGCCTGCTGTCCGAACTGCAGGCGGCGGGCATCGCCTACAACGATCTGCGCACCCGCCAGAGCTCGCTGGAGGATATTTTCGTCGATCTCGTGAGGTCGGACGCATGAACCTGCACGCGGTCAAGGCGATTTACGGCTACGAGATGGCGCGGATGCGACGCACGCTGGTGCAGAGTGTTGTTGCCCCGGTGCTGACCACGTCGCTGTACTTCATCGTGTTCGGGGCGGCCATAGGCTCGCGTATTTCGGAGATTGACGGCATCGACTACGGTGCATTTATCGTGCCCGGCCTGATCATGCTGGCGATCCTCACCGAGAGCCTGTCGAACTCGTCGTTCGCGATTTACTTTCCGCGGTTTACCGGCACCGTGTTCGAGCTTCTGTCCGCACCGGTGGCGTGGTACGAAGCGGTGCTCGGCTATGTCGGTGCCGCAGCGACCAAGTCCGTGATCATCGGCAGCATCATCCTCATTACGTCGAACCTGTTCGTGGACGTCCGCGTCGAGCATCCCGTATTGATGCTGGCGTTCCTCGTAATGACGGCGGTGTCGTTCAGCCTTTTCGGCTTCATTCTCGGGGTTTGGGCCGACACCTGGGAGAAGCTCAGCATCGTGCCGGCGCTGGTCATCACACCGCTGACCTTCCTCGGTGGCAGCTTCTACTCGATCAGCATGCTGCCGCCACTGTTTCAGACGCTGAGCCTGTTTAACCCGGTGGTCTACCTGATCAGCGGCTTCCGCTGGAGCTTCTATGAAAACTCCGACGTACCGGTCATGATCAGTCTCGCCATGACGGTGGGCTTTCTTGTGCTTTGCCTGGCTATCGTGCGGTGGATTTTTGTGACTGGCTATCGTTTGCGCAATTGACGTCGGTTGGCCGAGCGACCGGGCGCTTACCGAGTAGTTTGGCTTGCAAAACCCGTTTTCGCTCTCATGGTAATCAGTGGATCAGCGAGCAACAGCCAATAGCCGACCGGGGGTACTGATGAACAATGAATACTGTCCGAGTTGCACGGTGTCGAGAGCGATGACTGCGCAGCGTTCGCAGCGAAAGACAATCGACAAGGCCGGCCGCACAAAACGCCTTGAAACAACGTCCTACCATTGCGAGCGGTGTGGCGTCTTCGTAAAGAGCGAGGACAGGGAGCTGTCTTGATCGCGCGGCCGACGGCGATAGTGAATGCCTCTGTACGGATGATTCGAGAGTCCGAACGGCCGGCAACGGTCCGGTCGTTGGGGATCACACTGACCAACCGAAACCCCGCCTTGGACCTTAGGTCAGCGGGGCCCCTGCCGCGTGAGACAAGTTAACGAAGCCGCCAAGGGCAAGACCCGTCGAGTGCTGGTGCTCGGCGGTACCGGCTTTGTCGGGCGCCACGCCGCTGCAGCCTTGCTGACGATCGATACCGACGTCGTCATCGGTACGCGGTTTCCGCGCCCACTGGACAAACGAGCGCCGCCGCATCCTGCCGCGAGCCGGGTCGAGCAACGAGCGGTCAAACTTGAGCGCCTGACGGCCCCGGATGACTGGCTGCCGCTGATCGACGACGTCGATGCGGTGCTGAACTGCGTCGGCATCCTGCGTCAGCGCGGCAAGGAAACCTACGACCTCGTGCATCACAGGGCGCCGGCCGCGCTCGCCGAGGCCTGCCGCGAGCAAGGCAAGCGCTTTGTCCACGTCAGTGCACTCGGCCTCGACAAACCGGCACGCAGTCGATTCCTGACGTCAAAACTGGCGGGCGAGCAGGCCATCCGACGGATCGGCGGCGACTGGGCGTTCGCGCGACCGTCCCTGCTCGACGGTGTGGGTGGCTTCGGCGCCGCCTGGCTGCGCGGTGTTTCCCGGTTGCCGGTGTTTGTCGCACCCGCGGACGCCAAGGGCCACATCGCTGCTCTGGATGTTGCCGAGTTGGGCGAAGCCCTGGCGCGTCTGAGTCTCGATACTGCGGATGCCCTCAGGCTGGATGACTCGCGGGTGTTCGAGCTTGGTGGTACGCAGACGTGGGAGTTTCGCGACTACCTCTTCGCACTCAGGCGCACGTACACAGACAAGCCCGCCTTGTGCATCCCGCTCCCCGGCCCGCTCGCGCGCGCCGGCGCCCACTTGTTCGACGTTCTGCATTTTTCGCCGTTCTCATTCGGGCATTGGGAGCTGCTTCGCCGGGACAACAAGCCGACGCACAACCGACTGCCCGAATTGCTGGGCCGCGAGCCTGTGTCGGTGGTCTCAAGGAACCTGCTTGATTAAGCGATGGCGCGACTGCCTTGCTGGTCTGGAACGCGCTCAAAAGGATTCCCGACTGCCACGATGATTACGTCTGGAGGCGTCTTTCAATGAACGGATGGTTACTGGTCGCAGCGTCTGTTTCCGGACTGACGTGCCTTGTGCATGTGTTTGCCGGCGGGTCCTCGGCCGCCAGGCCGCTGTTGCGGTCTGAGTTGGACGACGAGGCGAAGTACACCAACTATTACTGCTGGCACATGGTGAGCATAGTGATTGCGGCGATGGCCTGCGGGTTCGCGTATGCAGCGATCAACGCTTCGGCGCGCGACGTGGCGATCGTCATGACCGGTCTTGCCCTGGCCTTCACGCTGTGGAGCCTCGGTCTGATCG
>JBCDJX010000013.1:0-46122 GCA_038747355.1 Pseudomonadota bacterium
CGACAGATCGCCGCATTCCTTGAAGTAGAGGTTCAGCACCAGCGAGCGCTGCCGCGCGAGTGTCTCGCGAATGGTCTTGGCGTTGACGTTCGGATTACCGTCCATGTCGCCGCCGACCCAGGAGGCAAAGCGCATCAGGTTTGGCACCCGAATGTCCCTGGCTTCGTCGCCGTAGATTTCGTGGATCGCCTGCTCGAGGTTTTCGTACAGCGGCGGCGTCGCCCGGTACAGCACGTCGGTGACGAAAAACAGCACGTGCTCAAGCTCGTCGGACACTGTCATCTGTTCCGACGGATGCTCCAGTGTCTGCCAGCCCGTCGTGATCAGCAGCCGGATGTTCTGCAGCGCCGCCTTGCGCTCCTGGTGTGTCATCGTCGGGTTCAGCAGATCGATCAGGTGACGAACGATCTTCTGTTCCTTGCGCAGAATAGTGCGTCGCGTCGGCTCGGTCGGGTGTGCGGTAAAGACCGGCTCGATCACCATACGGTCGAGCAGTTCCTGCAGCTGGTCGACGGTCACGCCGACGGCCTTCAGTTTTTGCAGGTTTTCTTCGAGGCCGCCGGGCTGGAACTCACCGACATCGCGCAGGTACTCGCGGCGGCGGCGGATGCGATGCACTTTTTCCGCCGTGTTCACCATCTGGAAGTAGGTTGAGAAACCACGGATTACCTCGAGCGCCAGCTCCGCGTCGATGCCGGCCACGAGTGCAGCGAGTTCCTCGCCCGGCTTCTCATTCTCGTTACGGCGACGGATAGAGCGCAGTCGGGCATGTTCGACAAAATCAAACAGCTCGTCGCCGCCCTGCTCGCGGATCAGCTCGCCGACCAGGCTGCCCAGCGTGCGCACGTCCTCGCGAAGGGCGCGGTTCTTGTCCTCGAACGCGATGTCCTCGCGCCGGAGGGTCGTGCGTTTTTCGTTCGTCACGCTTGCGGCCTCCCGGGGAAACCTAGTCGCGGAAATTCTCGTACTGCATAGGCAGGTCGACGTCGGCGTCCTTCAAGAGCTGGATCGTCGCCTGCAGGTCGTCGCGCTTCTTGCCGGACACGCGGAGCTTGTCGCCCTGGATCGCGGCCTGCACCTTGATTTTAGACCCCTTGATCATTTTCACGAGTTTGCGCGCCAGATCCGTCTCGATGCCGCGCCGCAACACCACCTTTTTGCGCGCTTCGCTGCCGCTGATCTCGACCTCGTGCTCCTCGATACAGCCGATATCGATACCGCGCTTCGACAACTTCTGGCGCAGGATGTCCATCATCTGGTCAAGCTGGAAGTCGCTCTGCGAGGTGAGCTGGATGGTCTGGTCTTCCAGCGCGTACTTCGAGCCGGTGCCCTTGAAGTCAAAACGCTGGGTCACTTCACGATTCGCCTGGTCAACGGCGTTGCTGGCTTCGTGGGCGTCAAAATCGCTGACTACATCAAACGACGGCACGGGACTCTCCGCTGGCTAAAGGCTCAAGTGTAGACGTGAAAGCGGCGGCTTACGATGCGCCGAGCTTGTCGCGCACGAGTTCGCGAAAGCGCGGCGTGAGCCCGGTGTCTTCGTACACCGGATCGCCGTGGTCGTCTTCGCGGATCACTCGGTCTCCGGGCACATACGGCATCGACGCCTCGAGTTCGTCGAGTGCGGAAGCGAGCAGGTCGGAAATCAGCTGCTCGGCGGAAACGCCCGGAAACATCTCGGCGAGCGCCTTGATTTTCGCGGCGTCGCTGGCGTCGAGGTGGATGGAATGGGCTTCCTGGGTCTTTCGGGGCGTCTCACGCGCAGCCCAGGTATCAAGCAGATCTAGAAATCGCATCGGTCCCGTCATCAATCAAATGCCGCCGGACGATAGCAAAAACTCCGAAAGCTGCACAGATACTCGGCAAGCCCCGCCTCGATGCGCCCGGCAGACTCGATGAATCGCTTTGCTCAAGGCGCCTCACCATGTCCGTGCAACCGCTCGTCCTGTCCCGAACGCCCTTGCTGCCGGCGGAAATCGGCAACACCGCGTGGTCCGAGCGGGCCCTGCGGGTGCCGGTCGCCTCCGCGTGGTCCTGCGTATCGCTGGACCTGTGCCTGTTGATGCCCGTGTGCGACACGCGGATCAACGCCGCGGTCGAGGCGCGCCTGGAACGGGCGGACCAACGCCATCACGGTTGCCGCTGGCCGTCTGCCGCCCTGCGCGAGGACAGCTACCGCAATCGGCGGATCGCCCTGGAGGTGACCGGGGTGGCGGACTACATGCTCGAAGCCGGTGCCAGTCTGTCGGCGATGCATCGGCTGATCGGTGCGATCAGCGCACGGGCGCGCCACTGGACAGCGCGTATCTCAACCGCGCCCTGGCCGCTGCCGGCCATCGCCGATTCGGATCCGGGCCGCCACCTGCCCGACGGTGAGTTGCGCCAGCGCTTTCGCGAGCGCTGGCGGGCCGCGGTCATCGACAGCGCGGTGCGGCACCGAAATCTGACGGCACTGTCGCCCTGGTCGCTGGTGTATCGACGCGACGGTCGACTGCACTGCGAGCTGCTGTCGCTGCTGGTGCATGCCGATGCGATCTACTGGAAGCCACCGCCGCTGTTTACACCCCTGACACCGGCCCAGGTGAGCGTATTTAGACAGTGTCTCGCCGCGGCCATACAGCAAAGACAGGCGCTTGACCAGATTGCGAAGCCTGCCTGACATCGGTACCGTTTTTTTCGACCTGTCGTCAGGCAAGCTTGAGAGGACGCTTTTTTGGCAGTCACCATCGATGTTCACGGCATCGCGGTATTGGCCTTAACCGTCATCGCGCTGTTCCTGTTTACCCGCGACGACATTCCGCTTGAGTCGTCGTCCCTCGCCATCCTGATCCTGCTGGTGGCGGGCTTCACGCTGTTCCCATACGTCACTGCCGAGGGTGCTGCGCTCGGCCCGAGCAGTCTGTTGGCCGGATTCGGCAACGAGGCGTTGATCACCATTTGTGCGCTGATGATGGTGGGCAAGGCGCTGGAGACGACCGGTGCCCTGCAGCCGCTGGCGACCGTGGTGGGTCGCGCATGGTCAACCCGGCCGGTGCTGGCCTTCATCGCAACACTGGCCGCCGGTGCCGTGCTCAGTGCCTTTATGAACAACACGCCGATCGTCGTGTTGCTGATGCCGATTCTCGTCGGCGCCTCGATGCGGGTGAAGTTCCCGGTGTCGGGCGTCATGCTGCCGATGGGGCTCGCGACGATCATCGGCGGCATGTCCACATCGATCGGCACGTCAACCAATCTGCTGGTTGCCGGCCTGGCCCAGGATCTCGGTCATCCGCAGTTCGGTCTGTTTGACTGGGTGCTGCCGGTCGCCATCGTCGGCGGCGCCGGCATCCTTTTCCTGTGGCTGATCGCCCCGCGGCTGCTGCCGGATCGTGCGCCGCCCATGGCGGATACGAGCCCGCGGGTGTTCTCGGCGCAGATGCACATCAAGGAGGGCGGTTTCTCCGACGGCAAGAAGCTGTCCGAGGTGTTGTCCAAGGCCCACGGCAACCTGCGTATCGACAAGATCCAGCGCGGCGAATCGCTGTTTCTCGCTAAGCTGCCGTCCGTGACCTTGCTGCCCGGCGACCGTCTGTTCGTCAAGGATACCCCGGACAACCTGAAACACTACGAAGGCCTGCTCGGCACGACGCTCTACAACATCTCGGACACCGAGCACCCGATCGATGACGATACGCCGCTGGAAGCCGGCGGCCAGCAGCTTGCCGAGGTTGTGGTGACGCGCGGTTCGCCGCTGCACCAGCGCACGCTGACCACCGCGCGCTTTTCGACCAGCACCGGACTGATGCCGCTGGCGCTGCACCGCGCCCGTGCACCGAGCTCACAAATCACCAGTGAGCTGAATTCGATCCGACTGCGTGCCGGTGATGTCCTACTCGTGCAGGGCGCTCGGGACGCGATCACGAAGCTGAAAGACAGCGGCACCATGCTGGTGCTCGACGGCACGACCGACCTGCCGCACACGCAAAAGGCCAAGCGCGCGCTGGCCGTCATGGGCTTTGTCGTCGGTGCAGCCGCGCTGGGCATCCTGCCGATTTCGGTCAGTGCGATCATCGGCCTGGGCCTGATGCTGGTCACCGGCTGCCTGTCCTGGCGCGATGCCTCCGGTGCCCTGTCGATCCCGGTCATCATGATCATCGTGACCAGTCTCGCGCTCGGTGTGGCGCTGATGGAGACCGGCATGGCGATGTACCTGGCGCAGAGTTTTGTTAACGCGACCTCCGCGTTGCCGGTGCCGGTGATCCTGTCGCTGTTCCTGCTGTTGATGACGATCATGACCAACATCGTGTCGAACAACGCCGCAGCGGTTATCGGCACGCCGATTGCGATCGGCATCGCCGATCAGCTGGGTGTGAGTTCCGATCCGTTTATCCTGGCTGTCATCTTCGGCGCGAACATGAGTTTCGCAACGCCGTATGGTTATCAGACCAACCTGCTGATCCTGAGCGCCGGCGGCTACAAATTCTCGGACTTCCTGCGTGTGGGTATTCCGCTGACCGTCGTCATGTGGGCGGGCTTCTCGCTGCTGTTGCCGGTGTTGTACGACCTGTAGGCGCCGACAGTCTTGACTGGCGCCGGGCACCCCGGTACAAGTCAGGTATGAACATTCAGTTCGCACACAGCTGGTGGTGGTGCCCCGACATGGAGGTGGGCGCTTAAGCTGTAGTGTGAGCATACGACAACGAAAGCCCGTCTCCGCCTGAGTGGAGACGGGCTTTTCTTTATCCGGAAACGCTGCAACGACGATGCATGAGCCGTTTGACATAGCTGCCGACCTCGACACGCCAGTGTCGGCTTTTTTGAAGCTCGAGAGCCTGAACCCGCGCTTTCTGCTGGAAAGTGTGGAGGGCGGCGAGCGCCTGGCGCGCTATTCCTTCCTGGGCTTCGGCGACGCACTCGAAGTGCGAATGACGGCGGACGCGCTGAGCATCGACGGCGAGGCGCGGCCACGGCCGGATTCGCAACAGGCCTACCTGGACGCTTTGCGCGAGGCGATGACTCGCGTACCGCCCTTGTCGCCGGACGTCGATGGTCTGCCGTTTAAAGGCGGCCTGGTCGGTGTTTCCGGGTATGACGTCGTGCGTCTGTTCGAGCGCCTGCCAACCCTTGTGAGCAAGCAGACCAACGTGCCGGACGCGGCGTTCTCTGCGCCGAGCTCACTGCTCGTCTTCGACCACCTGACGCGACGCGTTGCGTTGCTGCATTCCGGCAGTGATGACGAGCGCCGGGCACTGCGGGACGAAGTAATCCAGCGCCTGAACGGCCCGGTGCCGCGGCCGCAGGGCGAGGTCACCATCGGACCCGCGGAGGCGAGTTTCACAGAAGCGGAATTCTGTGAGCGTGTTGATGCCTGCAAGGAATATATCGCCTCCGGCGACATCTACCAGATCGTGCTGTCGGTGTTGTTCCGCGGTAAAACCAACGTCTCGCCGTTCGAGGTGTATCGCGCGATGCGCCTGATCAACCCGTCGCCGTACATGTTTTTCTTCCGCTTCGGCGAGCTGTCCGTGGTCGGCTCATCGCCGGAAGCGCTGGTGCGTCTGAACGACACCACCGCGTCATTGCGGCCGATCGCCGGCACACTGCCGCGAGGCGCAACGCCGGACGAGGATCTCGCCAACGAACAACAGCTGCTTGCAGACCCGAAAGAAGCGGCCGAGCACGTCATGCTCGTGGACCTGGCGCGCAATGATCTTGGCCGGGTCGCGAAGGCCGGCAGTGTGCACGTGGATCCCTACCGTTCGATCGAGCGCTACAGTCATGTCATGCACATCGTGAGCGGCGTCAAAGGCGAGCTTGATCCCCGTTACGACCAGTTCGACCTGTTCGCCGCGAGCTTTCCGGCCGGCACGCTGGTCGGCGCGCCGAAAGTCCGTGCGATGGAGATCATCGAGGAAATGGAGTCCGTCGGCCGCGGCCTGTATGCCGGCACGGCCGGTTACTTCGGCGCCAGCGGTGATATGGACCAGGCCATCACGATACGCACGCTGGTGTTCTCCGGGGACGAGTACAGCTTCCAGGCCGGCGCCGGTATCGTCGCCGACTCGG
Organism: Pseudomonadota bacterium; assembly: GCA_038747355.1. Lineage (GTDB taxonomy): Bacteria > Pseudomonadota > Gammaproteobacteria > Steroidobacterales > Woeseiaceae > UBA1847. Next base: position 6,046 of record JBCDJX010000013.1, read on the forward strand.
TGCCGGCACGCGAGTATCAGGAAGTACTGGCCAAGAGCGCGATCCTGCGCCGGGCCCTCGAAATGGCAGGAGACGGACTGTGACCGCCGAACGATTTGATCACGTGCGCATGCTGCTGATCGACAACTATGACTCGTTTACCTACAACCTCGTACAGGCGTTTGCTGCGCAGGGTGCCGAGGTCATCGTGTATCGCAACGATGAGATCACGGTCGACGAAGCACTGGCGCTGCAGCCGACGCACCTGGTGATATCACCCGGCCCCGGCAACCCGGACGATGCCGGCGTGTCGCTGGACATGATTGCCGCGTTTGCCAACAAGGTCCCGGTGCTTGGTGTCTGTCTCGGTCACCAGTGCCTGGTGCAGCATTTCGGTGGTCGCATCGTGCGCGCGCCACGACTGATGCACGGCAAAACATCAACAGCAAGCCACGACGGCCGCAAGCTGTTCGCCGGTCTGAGCGAGGCGCTCGAGGTCGGTCGCTACCATTCGCTGTGTGCGGAGCAGGACACCCTGCCGGAGGTGCTCATGCTGACAGCACAGACCGAGCGCGGCGAGATCATGGGTGTGCGCCACAAGACGCTGCCGCTGGAGGGTGTACAGTTTCATCCGGAGAGCGTGCTGACGCCGGAAGGCGACGCGCTGATGGCCAACTTCATGCGGATGGGCTCATGACCAGGGAATACAGCGCAATGCTTGACCGGCTGCTGGACGGGCAGTCACTCAGCGAGGACGAAGCCCATAGCCTGATGAGCCGGCTGGCCGATGGCGATATGCCGCCGGCGCTGTCCGGCGCGTTGCTGGCCGGTTTGCGGGCCAAAGGCGAAACGCCGGAAGAGGTACGCGGTTTTGCGTCCGCGATGCGCCAGCTCGCCGTGCACCCGCGGATTCCGGACGGCAAGCCAACGGTCGATACCGTGGGTACCGGCGGCGACGGTTCCGGCAGCCTCAACCTGTCAACCGGCACCGGCCTGCTGGCGGCGGCTTGCGGGTCGCGCGTCGTCAAGCACGGCAACCGCTCGATCTCCAGTCGTTCCGGCAGTGCCGACATGCTCGAATGCCTCGGCATGACACTGCCGTTGCACGAAAAAGAGGCCGTTGCCTGTCTCGAGGCGACGAGCTTTACCTTTCTGTTCGCACCGGCCTATCACCCGGCGATGAAAGCGGTGGTTCCGGTTCGCGGCGCGTTGGCCGTACGCACCGTGTTCAACATGCTCGGCCCGTTGACCAATCCGGCGGCGCCGCCCTACCAGCTCATCGGCGCCTGGAGCGTCGACGCTGCGAAACTGATGGCGGATGCGCTCTCCGGCCTGCCGATCGAACGTGCGTTTGTTGTGCACGGTGAACCGGGCTGGGATGAGGCCACACCCTGCGGCAATTTTGTGTTGTTCGACGTAACGCCGGGCAAGGTTGTCGAGACCACGCGGTCACCGGAAGACTACGGGCTTGCGCGCTGCACACCCGAGGACCTGGCCGGCGGCGACGCCGAGCACAATGCCAACGAACTCCGCCGCGTGTTTTCCGGTGAGGACACCGGCGCGCATCGCGATGCGCTGACAATGGGGACGTCGCTGGTGCTCGAAGTTCAGGGCACGGTGGACAACCCGGTCGACGGTGTTGCGATGGCGAACGCCGCGATTGATAACGGCGATGCCGGTCGACTGCTGGACGCTTTCGGGGCGCATTTTTCGGATGGCTGATTTTCTTGCAGGGATGGCTACGTCGAGCCGGACGCGCGCGGACGCCGCCGGTTCGTTCCGCGACGGCGATTTCGATCGCCCCGTGGTGCCGCTGTCCCTCGCCGGTTTTGGCGTGATCGCCGAAATCAAACAGCGCTCGCCGGCCGAGGGCGCGCTGGCAAGCGCGGACTCCGATCGGGTTGGTCGCGCGCAGACCTATGCCGCCGCGGGCGCCACGGCGATTTCGGTGCTGACCGAGCCCGAGCGTTTCGACGGCGCGCTCGCGCACCTCGATGAAGTTGCTGCGGCGTGCCCCGGGACGCCGGTGATGCGCAAGGATTTTCTCGTCGACCCGGTGCAGGTGCTGGAAGCTCGCAGGGCGGGCGCCAGCGGTGTGCTGCTGATCGCCGCGATGCTCGATGATGCGGCGCTGCGCCACATGCTCGATGTCAGTTTCGAGCACAGCATGTTCGTGTTGCTGGAGTCGTTCGATGAAGACGACCTGCAGCGCAGCCGGGCGCTGGTCGAGCCCTATGCTGACGACGTCGACAGCGGCCGGCTTCTGTTCGGCGTGAACACACGCAACCTGCGCACCTTGGAGGTGGATCCGGACCGGCTTGAGCGTCTCGCCCCGATGTTGCCGAGCGGATTCAATGTTGCCGAGAGTGGCCTGAAGACCGCTGCCGATGCCGGCCGTACCGCCGGCTGGGGCTATCGTCTCGCGCTGGTCGGCACGGCGCTGATGCGCAGCGACGATCCGGCAGCGCTGATTGCCGGTATGCGCTCCGCCGGCAGCGAGGCACTGGCGGCATGATGGTCAAGATCTGCGGGCTGAAGAACCCGACCGATGTTGCCAACGCCTGTCACGCGGGTGCAGACGCTGTCGGTTTCGTGTTCGCCGAGTCGGTGCGTCGCGTGACACCGAATGAGGCAAAACAGGCGTGTACCCGTTTAAAGGAAGGTGTGCGTACGGTTGCCGTGATGAAGCATCCGTCACAGTCGCTGGTCGACGACGTCATGGCGATTTTTGCGCCGGACGTCCTGCAGACCGACGCCGATGATCTTGAGAGCCTAGTGGTCCCGACGTCGGTGCAGACCTGGCCGGTTTACCGGGAAGGGGGGCGTGAGCCGGGTGACGAGAGCACCTTCCTTTACGAGGGGCCGAAAAGCGGCGCCGGACAGACGGTTGACTGGCAGCAGGCAAGCGCCATGACATCGCGCGGCGACATGGTCCTCGCAGGCGGCTTGTCGCCCGCCAACGTGGCCGAGGCCATCGCGGACGTCGGGCCGTGGGGTGTCGATGTGTCGTCCGGGGTCGAGTCGGAGCCCGGCGTTAAAGACCGCGACAGGATATTCGCATTTGTGAAAGCGGCCAGGGCCGCGGAGAAAGAGCAATGACATCGATCTTCACACCGGAAGAAGCCGAACAGCTTCTGAAGGCATCCATCGCCGGCGAACTGCCCGACGAGCGAGGCCGTTTCGGCCCGTTCGGTGGTCGCTACGTGCCGGAGACGCTGGTGCCGGCTTTCGAGCGCCTTGAGCAGGGTATCCGGGATCACCTGCACACAGAGGCGTTCCAGGAAGAGTTCATCAATGAGCTCAAATCCTGGGTTGGCCGACCGACGGCGCTGACGTTCGCGCCGCGACTCAGCGAGCGCTGGGGTGCCGAGGTGTGGCTGAAGCGTGAAGATCTCGCGCACACCGGCGCACACAAGATCAACAACGCGATCGGCCAGGCGATTCTTGCGAAGAAGCTTGGCGCCAAGCGCGTTATCGCCGAGACGGGTGCCGGCCAGCACGGTGTCGCATCGGCCGCAGCCTGCGCAAGAGTGGGCCTGCCTTGCACCGTGTACATGGGGGCTGTCGACATCGAACGCCAGGCACCCAACGTTGACCGCATGCGCCGGCTCGGCGCCGAGGTCGTTGCCGTTCAGTCGGGTGACAAGACGCTGCGTGCCGCCATCGACGAAGCGCTGCGCGAGTGGGTCTCCGATCCGCACGGCATCTTCTACATTCTCGGTTCCGCGGTCGGCGCACACCCCTACCCGTACCTCGTGCGAGAGCTGCATTCCTGCATTGGTCGCGAGGCACGCCAGCAGATGATTGACCAGGCGGGCGCCTTACCCGACGCCGTGTTCGCTTGCGTCGGCGGTGGCTCCAATGCGATCGGCCTGTTCCACCCGATGCTGGGCGACGACTGCGAGATCATCGGCGTCGAGGCCGGTGGTACCGGCAGTGGTCTGGGCCAGAACGCTGCGACGCTGGCGACCGGCACACCCGGCGTGCTGCAGGGGGCGTACACGATGATCCTGCAGGACAACGACGGCCAGGTGCAGGAGACGCACTCGATCTCGGCGGGCCTCGACTATTCCGGTGTGGGCCCTGAGCACGCGTTCCTGAAAGCGATTGGTCGCGTGCAGTACGTATCGGCGGGTGACGACGAGTCACTGGCCGCTCTCGAGGAACTCTGTGAACTGGAAGGCATCCTAACCGCGCTGGAAACGTCGCACGCCTTCGTTGCGGCTCGCGCGTGGGCTGAAGAACATCCCGGCAAGCTGATTCTGATCGGCAACTCGGGACGAGGAGACAAGGATATGCCGACTCTGACCAAGTACCCGGCAAAGGTGCACAATCATGCAGCCGCATGAGCGAGTGACGGCCGCGGTTACCGCGGCGAATGACGAAGGTCGAGCAGGCCTTGTGCCGTTTATCACCGCCGGCTACCCGAAGGCGGACGAGTTCATCGCGACGCTGAAGGAAGTTGCCAGTGCGGGCGACGTCGTTGAACTCGGCATTCCTTTCTCCGACCCGATGGCCGATGGCATGACCATCCAGCGCTCCAGCTTCGAGGCCCTGAAACAGGGCGTCAGCGTGGCCTGGATCTTCGATCGTCTCGATGAAGCCAAAGACGACATTGACGCACCGCTGGTGATGATGTCCTACCTGAATCCGCTGCTGCAGTACGGGTACGAGGAGCTCGCCCGACGGGCGAAGGCCAGCGGTGTCTGCGCGTTCATCGTGCCGGACCTGCCGTTTGAGGAAAGCGAGGAGCTGCGCAATGCGCTGGAGGCTGAGGGTCTCGGTCTGATCCAGCTCGTCACGCCGGCCACACCGCCCGAACGCCTCAAGAAGCTCTGTGACGCATCGCGCGGCTTCGTTTACGCCGTGACGATCACCGGTATCACCGGTGGTGACGTTGGTCTGCCGGACGACCTGGCCGGTTACCTGGACTCGGTCAGTGATGTGTCCGACCTGCCGGTGTGCGCCGGCTTCGGCATTCGCGCGGCCGAGGACGTGGCGGCGGTCGGCGCCCACGCCTCCGGTGCCATCGTCGGCTCGGCGCTGGTCGAGGTGCTGGAACGCGGTGAAGACCCAAAAGCCTTCCTGGACAAGTTGCTGAACCGATGAAGAAGGTGACGTCAGCGGATTCGCTGATTCTCATCAATCACTACAAAAACGTCCTCGAATCCGAAGGTATTGCCTGCGAGATTCGCAACCAGCACCTGGGCTCGGTTCTCGGTGAGATGCCGTTCGCCGAGACCTGGCCGGAGATCTGGGTGCGCAACGATATCGATCACGACCGCGCGAAGCAGCTGATCGATGAGAGCATCACCGACGAAAGCCCCGAGGAGCCGTGGGTTTGCCCGGTCTGTAAGGAAAAGAACGAGCGTACCTTCGCCATTTGCTGGAACTGTGGCTCCACCTACGCCTGAGCCGTTCAGGTCCGGGTCCGTAATCGCGCGTATAATCCTCCCGCATCCGGAAAAGACTGGGGGAGAGTCATGCACGTTTTCCGATTCGCAGCCGTTGTCACGGCACTGAGCCTGTTTTCATTCGATGCGCTGGCCAACAAGGTCACGCGGCTCAATGTGTCGGCAAAAAACAAACCGACCGTTGTCGTGTTCTCGAACAACGGCGAGCGGTACACCACGATAGATCCGGTTTACGTGACCGAGGTCGAGGTGAATCTCAGTGCCAAGTGCCGTTTCGCCGGTCGCGGCAACAAGGCCTACAAGGGCGAGCTCAAAATGCCGGGCTTTACCCGCGTCGGCAGCAAGCAACCGGCCAATTTCCTGATACCGCATTCGAACGAGGCCTCTGCGGGCTTCCGCCTGGGCGGTGACGGCAACCAGCCGTTCAACGCGGTCAAGGCCTGCAACGATGAGCTCGACAAGCGCGTGGCCACCTCCGGCACGTCAAAGTACGAGATCATGGCCAAGGGGTTTGACTTCACCTACCCGGCCGGTCTGCGGTCCACCTACGCCTTTCGCTGCAACGCGACCGGTCTCGGGCGAACGGACCTCGAGTCAAAGAACGTGAACTCGAACACCCGACTGCGCTGCCTGGCGTCACCGGCGGCGGCGGAGAAAATTCCCGACAAGCCGAAGCCCGCGCCTGCGTCGATCAAGCCGGCCCGGCTGAAGCCGCTGCTGCAGGCGGGAACGTTTGAGGCGTCGCCGGAGGTGCACACCGGCGACTGCCCGGCGAGCGTGCAGTTCAACGGCACGCTGACCTCGAATCGGGCCGGCACCGTCGAGTATCGCTACACCAAGTTTGACGGCTCGCAGTCACCCGTCTTCACGCTGACCTTTGACAAGGCCGGCACAAAGAAAACGCGCGACTGGCGCACAACCTACAGCAAGCCCAATGCCTCGACGACGCTGAGCATGGGCGGCGCCGGCAGCAACGAACCGCATGACTTTGCCGGCTGGTATCGACTGGATGTCCTGTCGCCGAAGCCGACGGGCCAGATCGCGGCTGAGTATCGCGTGATGTGTGGCGCCGACAAGTTACCGCAGCCGGCGGAACTGCAGGTCGCGCCAGCACCCAGCATGCCGGGGGCCGCGCCGGCGCAGCGAATGTCGATCAAGGTGGCGCCGAAAAAGGTGGAACAGGCGATCCAGGTGCAGCCCGCAACGCGCAAGGTCGAACCGGAAAAAAGACAGCGCTGAGCCGCTAACGCAGCAGCCGGTTGCCGGCGATCTCGCTTCGCAGGAGGGCCGCGACCTTCTCGGCCGCCATCGGCTGGCTGATCAGGTGGCCCTGGGCCATGTCGCAGTTGCAGCTTTTCAGAAAGTCGAGCTGTGAGGACTTCTCTACGCCGCCCGCGGCCACCTCGATATCGAGCCCTTGCGCCATCGCGATGGCGGCGCGCACGATACGCTGATGGCTGTCATTTTCTTCGACATCGGATATCAGTGACTGGTCGAGCACGAAGCTGTCGATGAAGCTGTTCTCCAGCGACTCGAAGGACATCTCTGATACCCCGAAATGATCGAGTGAGAGGCGGATGCCGAGTTCGCGCAGCGCCTGCATGGTCTCGTGCTCATCGGTGCGGTCGCGAATGATTTTGCTGTTGGAAATCTCGAGTTCGATGCAGCCCGGGTCCAGCGCCGTATCCGACAGGGTTTTCCTGACCACGTCGACCAGTTTGTCGTGCTTGAGCTGCTGGCTGGAAATGTTGATCGAGACAGTCAGGTCCGGCAGCTCGAACTGGCGTTGCCAGGCGGCAAGTTGTCTCGCGGCGGTTTCGATCGTCCAGTTGCCCGCTGAGTGAATCAGGCCGGAACCTTCGAGAATGTGCAGGAAACGCTCCGGAGACAGCAGTCCGTAGCGCGGATGCTGCCAGCGCAGCAGCGCCTCGAAACCGATCAGGCGCCCGGAGGCGAGGTCGACGCGTGGCTGGTAGTGCAGCACAAACTCGCGGCGGACCAGTGCATGGCGCAGGCCCATCTCCAGTTCTTCACGCTGCTCAAGCTGCGTGTTCATGGCCTTCGAGTAGTACTGGAACCGTCCACCGCCGCGCTTTTTTGACTCGTACATCGCGACATCCGCCGCCTTGATCAGGCGCTCGGCGTCGTTGCCGGCGTCCGGGTAGGTGGCGATGCCGATGCTGGGCGTAATAAAGACTTCGCTGGAGCCGATGAAATACTTGTCGGACAGGGACAGCAGCAGCTTTTGCGCCGCGGCCGCGGCATTGCCGGTGCGGCCGAAATCCTCGAGACACACGACGAACTCGTCGCCGCCCCAGCGGGCACAGAAGTCGCCGATGCGCAGCTGGCTGCGCAGCCGGTTGGCAATGTCGACGAGCAGCTTGTCGCCGACGTCGTGCCCCAGCGTGTCGTTCACCGACTTGAAGCGATCGAGGTCAATAAACAGCACGGCCAGTGGCGTCGACTTGCGTTCGGATCGGCCGACAGCACGCATCAGGTGTTCAACGAACAGGCCGCGATTGGGCAAGCCGGTCAGCTCGTCGTACTGCGCACGTTTTTGCAGGGCAAGGCGCCGGCGGCGGGAGTCGGTGATATCGCGGAAGGTGACGACGCCGCCGACCAGGCGCTGGTCGCCGTCGTACAGTCCCTGGCCGTTCAGGCTCAGCAGCGAGTCCGGCTGGTCATCTGAGCGGTAGGTACAGACCAGGCTGGCAAACTTCTGGCCAACGCGGGCACGATTCAGCGGCAACTCAGCGGCGTTGCGATACGGCGTGCCGTGTTCGTCGAGTCCGCAGAACGCCCGACACCAGTTTTCGTCGGGTAATTCGCGCGCCGACAAGCCCAGGATGGTGCGAGCCGCGGGGTTAATATCCAGTACGTAGCCGTCACGATCGACGATGATCACGCCATCATTGATGTTTTCGAGGATCGACAGCACGTTGGCGTCGCTGCGTGACAGCGTGCGCTGCAGTTCGAAGCGGTGATAGGCGTGGTCCAGCACGTGGCGGATGTCGTCGACGTCGGTGTCGTCGATACACAGGTAGCCCTGAGCGCCGGCTTTCAGCGCGGCGATGCCGCGATGCTCCCGGGCGCGATCGGTCAGGGCAACCACGGAGTAGGAATCCAGCGTCTGCACGAGCTGTGCGATGGGCTCGTTGGGTGCAATGCTGTCCTCGCCAACGTCGAGCAGCACGATATCGATGCCGCTTTGCGATTCGTGCACGACCTGCAGGTCAGCGGCACGGCTCAGCAGCGTGCAAACAGTTTCAAGTTCGGTGAGGAAGGCCCGGGATGAATCACCGCGGCCGATGTACAGGATACTGTGCCCTGGCATTACGTTTTTCTTCCCTGTCCGATCTTGGTCGGCTTAACGGCACAGCCCTTATGCATGGCGCGTATCAGACCCAATGACATCTCTGTCGATGGGCGCTCATGGTATCAGATTCTCACCGGGCGACACTCGGAAGTTGGACTTAATGCGAGCGACCCGCAGGCGGCCCAGGCCGGTCGCCGGACCGGTTCCGGTGGCGTGGGCGCCGGGCGCCTTGGAAAAACCGCATATATAGCGCTGTTATATCCGGATAAGAATCCGTTCGTTCTGAAGTGGTCCATCGATGCCTATGGTTAGCGGCGAACCTCAACGCAGAGACCGACATGAGCGCAACGGCATCATCTCTCCAGTTTCCACTCAGCCATGATCAGGCGCGGCGGGTCGAGGACGCCTTCACCGGCCTCGACGCCAGCCAGTTGCAGTGGCTCAGTGGATACGCTGCGGGCCTGGCGGCCTCCGGAGTCGCCACGGCCCCCGCGACCGCGCCGCAGGCCGACGTCGGCGAAACCTGGACGATCCTGTACGGGTCGCAGACGGGTAACGGCGAAGGCATTGCGTCGCGGCTGGCGGATGATGCCCGCGCGCGCGGCTACACCGTAAAGCTTGCAAGCCTCGCGGACTACAAACCGTCGGCGCTGAAAAAAGAGACGCTGGCGAGCTTCATCATCAGTACCCACGGCGAAGGCGATCCGCCGGATGACGCCGAGCTGTTCCACGAGTTCCTGCTGTCGGCCAAGGCGCCGGGGCTCGAGAAGCTGCGCTACAACGTGCTGGCGCTTGGTGACTCCAGCTACGTGAACTTCTGCCAGACCGGTCGCGAGTTTGACGCGCGCCTCGCCGAGCTCGGTGGCGAACGCCTGACGTCGATCGTCGAGTGCGATGTGGACTTCCAGGACGCTGCCGGCGAGTGGGCCGAAGCGACGTTCAATGCGTTGCCGGAGCCGGCAAACGTCGCAAGCGTTGTACCCCAGCTGCGCGCGGTGCCGGATGCACCGGTCTTTGATCGAAACACACCGTTGCTTGCCGAGGTGCAGACCGTGCAGCGCATCACCGGGCGTGATTCGAGCAAGTCCGTGTATCACGTTGAACTGTCGCTGGACGACTCCGGCCTGCTGTATGCGCCGGGCGATTCACTGGCCGTCATGCCGGTCAATCCGCCGGCGCTGGTCGACGAGGTGCTCGACGTCACCGGCATCGACGGTGACACCACGGTCGATGTCGATGGGCAGACCATCGCACTTCGCGAGGCACTGTCGACCAAGCTCGAGATCACGGCGTTGAGCCTGCCCTTCCTGACCGCATGGGCGGCACACTCGAATGATGCGTCGCTCGAGGCGCTGGCCGCCGGTGACAACAAGGAGGCGCTGTCCGACCTGATCGACAGCCACCAGGTGATCGACATCCTGCACCGGTTCCCGGCGAGCGTTGACGGGCAGTCGCTGGCCGATTCCTTGCGTCGCCTGGCGCCGCGTTCCTATTCGATCGCCTCGAGCCTCACAGCCAACCCTGACGAGGTGCATCTGACGGTCGCGGAAGTGGCCTACGAAGCCTTCGATCGCCCGCATTGGGGCAGCGCATCGACCTACCTCGGGCGCCGCCTCGAAGAGGGCGACCGGGTTGCTGTGTACGTCGAGACCAACAACCGCTTTCGGTTGCCGGACAACCCGGAGGCGCCGATTATCATGATCGGCCCCGGCACCGGCGTTGCCCCGTTTCGCGCCTTTGTCGAAGAGCGTGCCGAGCAGGAGGCTAGCGGCAGGAACTGGCTGTTCTTCGGCGAGCGCAATTTCGATTCAGACTTTCTCTACCAGCTCGAATGGCTGCGCCACCTGAAGCAGGGTTCGCTGGAGCGCCTCGACGTGGCCTTCTCGCGGGACCAGGCCGAGAAGATCTACGTGCAACACCGCATTCGCGACAACGCGGCTGAACTGGTTCGCTGGATCGATGACGGTGCCCACGTTTACGTCTGCGGCGACGCAAAACACATGGCGCCTGACGTGCACGCCGCCCTGCGTGATGCGCTGGTTGCACAGCGAGGCGTCGACGCTGACACCGCCGAGCAGGCGCTGAAAGACCTGCGCCAGCAGGGTCGCTACCAGCGGGACGTGTACTGATGAGCAAGCTCTCCGACGTCGAGCGCATCAAGACAGACAGCCGTCATTTGCGCGGCTCGCTCAGCGAGAGCCTTGAGGCCGCCATCACCGGCGCTCTCGCGGAAGACGATACGCAGCTGTCGAAGTTTCACGGCATTTACCAGCAGGACGATCGCGACCTGCGCGCCGAACGCAAGCGCCAGAAACTGGAGCCCGCTTACAGCTTCATGATCCGCGCCCGCGTACCCGGTGGTCTGTGCACACCGGCGCAGTGGCTTAACATGGACCGTGTTGCCACGGAGTACGCCAACGGCTCCATTCGACTGACCACGCGCCAGGCGTTCCAGCTGCACGGCGTCATCAAGCGCCGGCTGAAAGCCACGGTGGCCGGTATCAATGCAGCGATGATGGACACACTGGCGGCCTGCGGCGACGTCAATCGCAATGTCATGGCGCCGCCGCTGTTGAGCAGTAACCGCGTGTACGCGGCGGTACAACAACATGCTCGAGAGCTCAGCGATCACCTGACGCCGGCGACCGGTGCTTATCACGAGATCTGGCTGGACGGCGAGAAATTACCGACCCCGGAAGTGGAGCCGATCTACGGCGATACGTATCTGCCGCGTAAATTCAAAACCGCGTTTGTGATCCCGCCGCAAAACGACACGGATATCTTTGCGCAGGACCTCGGTTTCATCGCGATCGTCGAAGACGATCAGCTGATCGGCTACAACGTCACCGTCGGTGGTGGTATGGGCATGAGCCACGGTGAGCCGGCGACCTACCCGAGACTGGCGGACCAGCTGGGCTTCGTTTCGGTCGAGGACCACCTGAAAGTCGGTGAGGCAGTGGTCACGACACAACGCGACTACGGTGATCGAACTAACCGCAAGCACGCTCGCCTGAAGTACACGATCGATGATCGCGGCATCGAGTGGTTCCGCGACGAGGTCGCCCGGCGCGCCGGGGTCGAACTCCAGGCGCCGCGTCCGTTCGAATTTGTTGCCAACGGTGATGCGTACGGCTGGCAACAGGACGAAGCCGGCGCCTGGCACTACCTGTTCTTCGTCGAGAACGGTCGTGTCAGTGATGTCGGTGAGCGCCGCCTGCTGTCCGGCCTGCGCGCGATTGCAAAGCTCGACGCCGGCGAGTTTCGACTGACGCCGAACCAGAACCTGACGATCAGCAATCTGAGCGATGCCCAGAAAGCCACGGTCTCGGCGCTGCTCGCCGAGTACGGCATTACCAACAGTGATCGTGCGAGTGCGCTGCGACTGAACTCCATGGCCTGCGTGGCCATGCCGACCTGCAGTCTGGCCATGGCGGAGAGCGAACGCTACCTGCCGGATCTGGTGTCGAAACTGGACGCCGCGATGAACGCAGCAGGGCTCGACAACGAGGCGATTACGATTCGCATGACAGGCTGCCCCAACGGCTGCGCGCGACCGTACATCGCTGAGATCGGTCTCGTTGGCAAGGGACCGGGCACCTACAACCTGTACCTTGGCGCGGGCTTCGCCGGTGATCGACTCGGCTGCCTGTATCGTGAAAACATCAACGAGGCCGAGATCCTCGCGGCGCTGACGCCGCTGTTCGAGGCGTACGCCGCCGATCGCGAGCCGGACGAACACTTTGGTCGTTTCTGCATTCGCACGGGCGTCATTCGCGAGGTGACGGCCGGTCTGAATTTCCACGGAGCGGCGGCATGAGGGATCGCGCAACGCAGGAGCAGCAGCTGTCGGCCATGACCGCCACGCAACGGGTCGAATGGGCGCTGGCCAAACTGCCCGGCGAACACATCCTGTCATCGAGCTTTGGCGCACAGGCCGCGGTCATGTTGCACCTGGTGTCGACGGTCAAAGCCGATATTCCGGTGGTCATGATCGACACCGGCTACCTGTTTCCCGAAACCTATCGTTTTGCCAACGAGCTGGTCGAGCGACTGAAGCTCGATCTTCGCGTTTACCGCCCCGTGATGTCCGCTGCCTGGCAGGAGGCCAATTACGGTCGCCGCTGGGAGCAGGGCGCCGATGGCATTGCGGACTACAATCGTGAAAACAAGGTGGAGCCGATGGCGCGGGCGCTCGAAGAGCTGAACACGGGCACCTGGTTTGCCGGTCTGCGGCGCAACCAGTCCGCCAGTCGCAAAGACACCGCGTTCGTCAGTCGTTCCGGTGAACGCTTCAAGGTGCACCCGATCGCCGACTGGTCGGATCGCGATATTTATGACTATTTGAAAGCACACCGCCTGCCCTACCACCCGCTGTGGGACCAGGGCTACGTGTCGATCGGCGACACGCACACCACGCGCTCGCTGTCCGAGGTGAGCTCCGAGGAGGAGCTGCGCTTCTTTGGCATTACGCGCGAATGCGGTCTGCACGAGATGCCGTTCGGTAAATCGGCCTGAAGCATGGACTACTTTCCCGCGTTTCTTGAGCTCGACGGTCGGCGCTGCCTGCTGGTGGGTGGCGGCAGTATCGCCGCGCGCAAAGCACGTCTGCTGTTGGCCGCCGGTGCGTCACTGACGGTGGTGTCGCCGGAGCTGTGCGACGAACTCGCGGAAGCCCGCGATGCCGGCAAGCTGCAACACGTGGCGCGTCGTTTCAAAGCACGCGATATCGACGGTCACTGGCTGGTCGTAAGCGCCACCGGCGTACCCGCCGTGGAGCGGGTCGTGCATCGACTCGCCAGCGAACAACAGGTGTTCTGCAACGCAGTCGACGACAAAGACAGCTGCACCTTTATCACGCCGGCGATCGTCGATCGCAGTCCACTGATGGTGGCGATCTCGTCCGGCGGCAGTGCGCCGGTGCTGGCGCGTCGCGTCCGCGCGAAGATCGAAACGCTGCTGCCGTCCAACCTGGGCGAGCTGGCCCGCGTGGCGGATCGCTGGCGCGATCGGGTCAAACAGCGCTTCCAGGGTTTCACGGACCGGCTGCGGTTTTGGGAGCAGTTTTTCGACCAGCCGTTTGCTGAACAAGGTGATGCCGAGGCGCGCCTGGCCAACATGGTGGCCGCGCATCGACCGGATCAGGCGGGCGAAGCCTGGTTGGTCGGCGCCGGGCCCGGTGATCCCGAGCTGCTGACGCTGAAAGCGCTGCAGTGCCTGCAGGCGGCCGACGTGATCGTGCACGACCGGCTGGTGTCCGACGCCATCCTGAACCTGGCGCGTCGCGACGCCGACCGGATCAGCGTGGGCAAGATCGTCGGCTGCAAGGTCAACAGCCAGGAAGAGATCAACGCGCTGCTGGTGCAGCTCGTGTCCGAAGGCAAACGCGTATGCCGTCTTAAGGGCGGCGATCCGTTTATCTTCGGGCGCGGTGGCGAAGAGGCCGAGGCGCTGGACGCCGCCGGTCTGCCGTGGCGTGCGGTGCCCGGCATCACGGCCGCCGCCGGCTGCGCCGCTGCTTCCGGAATTCCGCTGACGCATCGGGACGTGGCGCAATCGGTCGTATTGGTGACCGCGCACGGTAAACAGTCTATCGATACGCTCGACTGGCCGTCGCTGGCGCGCGACCGGCAAACGCTGGCTGTATACATGGGTGTCGCGCGCTACCCCGAGTTGTCCTCGCTGCTGGTCCGTCACGGCCGGCCCGCGACTACGCCGGTCGCAATTATCGAAAAAGGCACGACGCCAGAGCAGCGCGTTGTCCGCGGCACGCTGGGTCAGTTGTCACTGCTGGCAGAGGCGCATGCCGTGCAGGCACCTGCGATGCTGTTGATCGGCGAGGTGGCCAACCGCGGCGCCGCCTATATCGATCACGCCGCATTTCCCGACCTCCCGGAGCCCGCGGTCGCTGCCAGCGCCTGAAGTATTGAGCGAAGCGGAAACCGGATTCGCGTCACAAGCCGATAATTCCTGGGTCATGTCTTTAAACCGTTGCCCCACAGCGGTCATCAAACTGTCAGATTAACGGGAGTTTTGATGCATGACTGCGCTGTCCGCCACGCTGAACAACGATACACTGGCGTTTATGGTGACCGCAGCGCAGGAAGTGAGCGACGAGACGAGCCTGGTGACCCGGGCAAAACGTCGCGACTCGAAGGCATTCGAGCTTCTGTATCGACAAAATGTCGATCGCATCTATGCGCTGTGTCTGCGGATGACCAGCAACGTCAGCGAAGCGGAAGACTGCACGCAGGAAGCATTTATCCAGGCGTGGAACCAGCTCGACAAGTTTCGCGGCGACAGCGCTTTCGGTACCTGGATGCACCGCATTGCGGTCAACGCGGTACTCGGACGCATGCGTAAGTCAAAGCGTGAGGCCTATCGGCTGGAAGTGGTTGCGGAGAACACCGATCCGCTGCCACTGGAACAGAACGACGGCGAACTTCGCGATTTGTCAGAAGCGATCGAACGGCTGCCGGAAGGGGCGAGACACGTGTTTGTGCTACACGCCGTCTACGGTTACAGCCATGTCGAGGCCGCGAACCTGTTAGGGATCGCCGCCGGAACGAGTAAGGCCCAGATGCATCGTGCGCGCCGCCTGTTGGCGCAGCAACTGGGCGAGGATGGTTACAGAGAATGACAGACTTGAACGACGACAAACTGATGAGTGACGCCCAGCGTTTGCCGAAGGCGATCGCGCCAACGCGCGACTTGTGGCCGGACATCGAAGCGGCAATCGAGGAGCCAGCGCCGAGCCGACGTACGTCGCCTTGGTTGTACCAGGCTGCCGCCGTTGTGTTGCTGGTGGCGGGTTCGTCCGGCGTGACCTACTTCGCGATGCAGGGCGAAGAAGCCGCCCCGGTTGTCGCGCCGCAGGACCTGTTTTATGAGCGAGCCGCATTTGGCAACAGTTACACACTTGGCCCGGGCTTTACGGATGCCCGTGGCGGACTGGCGTCGAAACTGGAAGCGCAGCTTGCGAAGCTGCCGCCGGAAGACCGAGCAGACGTTGAGCAGAACCTCCGACTGATTCGTGACGCCATTGACGAAATTAACGCAGAGCTTGCAAAGGATCCCAATAACGCGCAGCTGCAGGCCTTGTTGTTAAAAACCTATCGCGAGGAGTTGACGCTGATGCGCCGCATCGGCGACCTGACGCAAAGCGTGATCTCGCGAAACGATATTTAGGTGCGGTGCCGCACTACCGAGGATGAAGTTATGAAACGATTTGGGTTAACCGTTTTCGGCGTGTTGCTGGCCAGTCCGGCGCTCGCTGAAGACATCAACGAGACGCTGTCCGCGGATCCGCGTGGCGAAGTCAGCATCTCCAATACAGCGGGGTCCGTCGAGGTTCGCGGCTGGTCGAGGGACGACGTCGAAGTCACTGGCCGCCTTGGCGACGACGTCGAAGAGTTGATCTTCGAGCGTGACGGCGACGAGATTTTGATCAAGGTGAAAGGGCCAAACCGCTATATCGGTCGCAAGGACATCAGCAGCGACCTGGTGGTGCGCGTCCCGGAGAAGAGTTCGCTCGACATCGGTACGGTCAGCGCCAACATCGAGGTGCAGGACGTGCACGGTGAGCTTGAGCTGGCCAGCGTCAGCGGCCGAATCGACACACAGGTGTACTCGGGTGACCTTGAGGCCGGTACGGTCAGTGGCAGCATCGACGTACAGGGCGACGACGAGGTCATCGATGCCGAGCTGTCGAGCGTATCCGGCAGCATCAGCGCGGCCGGTCTGGCTGGTGACCTGGAAGCGGAGTCCGTGAGTGGCCGGGTCAGTGTCTCCGGCGGCTTGTTCGAAAGTGTCGATATGGAGACGGTCAACGGCCGGATTACCTTCCGCGGCCAGTTGCACGATGACGGCGACATGGCGATGGAATCGGTGAACGGCGGTGTTGATATCGACATTGAAAACAACGTGCCGGCGCGCTACGAAATCGAGACTTTCAACGGCGGTATCAAAAACTGCTTCGGCGTGCGTGCCGAGCGCACCAGCCGCTACGCGCCGGGTTACAGCCTGTCGCATGAGGTTGGCGCGGCATCGGCGTCGGTTCGGGTTGAAACGCTGAATGGTTCGGTGAATTTCTGCGCCGGCAAGTAAGCGCGAAACGGCAACAGACCGACGGGCCCCGCGGCGAAAGCCGCGGGGCCTTTTCTTTACCCGCCTGATTAATTCAGGCGCTGCGGGTCATCCGTCGGTGACGGCCTTTTGATACCCTTGGCGATTCCCGACTACATGGATGCCGTCATGGGCAAGCTGATAAAAACCCTGCTGCTGGGGATCGTTGCGATCGTCGCGCTGGTCGTCGTTGCGATTGTCATTGTCGCGATGACCTTCGACCCGAACGAGTACAAGGATGAGATCACCGCCGAAGTGGAGCAGGCGACCGGGCGTAGCTTCGAAATCGACGGCGATATCGGCCTGACGCTGTTTCCGGTGCTGTCGCTGGAGTTTCCCGCAATCCGCCTCGGTAACGCCGAGGGCTTCGACGCCTCGACGCCGTTTTTCTCGCTGGATTCGGCGAGCGCCAGCGTTCGCGTGCTGCCCGCCCTGCTCAGTCGTGAGATCCGGATGGGTACGCTGTCGGTACAGGGCTTGTCGGTTAACCTGGCCGTGAACGCGGCTGGCACCACCAACTGGGACGATCTCGCCGAGGCGGGCGACGCGACGCCGGCGCCGGACGCCGGAACGAGCAGCGGTGGCGGTGAGGGTATCGCCGGCTTCGAGGTCGGCGGCCTGGACATCGCGGGTGCCTCGCTGGTGTACAGCGACGCTTCCGCCGGCAGTACCTATCGTCTTGCCGATATGAACCTGACATCCGGTCCCGCCGCGCTCGGCAAGCCGCTGACGCTCGACGGTGGCTTGAGTTTCTCGGCCGAGCCGCAAGCCATCGCCGGCAATGTCGAGCTTGCTGTCACCGTGACCCTGGCGGAGTCGGCGTTGTCGGTCCGGGACCTGTCGCTGAGCGGCCGCGTCGAGGGCGCGACGCCGGCGCCAGCCACCTTCAGTTTGTCGGCACCCTCCATCGACGCGGACCTCGAGGCGCAGTCGTCCACCCAGGGACCGTTCGAAGTGGCGCTGGGCAGTTTCCGGGCGGTCGCACAGCTGCGGCCGTTCAACTACGGTGAGGGCCTGACGCCACAGGTCGAGCTGAGCGTACCGCCGTTTTCACCGAAAACGGTGATGAGCGAGCTGGGCCTGGAGGTTATCGAGACGGCGGACCCGGACGCGCTCGAGCGCGTCAGTTTCGAAGCGCTGTACTTCGAAAACGACTTCTTCCATCAGTTCAACGATCTGGTGATCACGGTCGATGACACGACCTTCCGCGGCGTTGCGGGCGTGCCGCTGAATGACGACGGCTATTACCGTCTCGGGCTGAGCGGGGACTCGATCGACCTCGCGCGCTACATGGCGCCGGCGTCCGAGGAGGTTGAGGCGACGGAGGCGGCAGGCGCGAGCGCCGAGATACCGGTCGATCTGATTCGTGCGTTCGACACCAAAGCCAATTTCAACATGGGTGAAGTGCTGCTGGGCGGCCTGGTGTTTACCAACATCGAAGTCGTGATCGACTCGGACGACGGCAACGCGCGAATTCACCCGATCTCGGCAGACTTCTTCGACGGTAAATACGAGGGCGACATCTCGATCGATGCCCGTACCGACACGGTGCGCATCGCTGTCAACGAGAACGTGTCCGACGTGAACCTGGGCCCGATGGTTAAATCGGTTTTTGACGTCGACAACATCACCGGGGCGTTCAACGGCAGCTTCGTGCTGGCTGGTCGCGGTGAGGATCTCGATGCTATCCGCCGTGATCTCGACGGCACGCTGTCCGTGAACCTGTCGGATGGCGCGTTGCTCGGTACCGATGTCTGGTACCAGATGCGCAAGGCACGAGCGACGTTCACATTACAGGAACCCCCGCCGGAGCCTGCGGAGCTGCGCACGGAGATTTCCACGCTGAGCGCGACCGGCACCGTCACCGACGGCGTCTTGCGCAACGAGGACTTCCTGGCGCAGTTGCCGTTTATGCGCGTTACGGGGTCCGGCAGCGTCAATCTGCCGGAGGCAACGGTCGATTACCGCGCGACGGCGTCAATCCTTGAGCGACCCGAATTCCTCGAGGGTGCCACGGAGGACGAGCTGGCCGAGTTCACCGCGGCCGAGATTCCACTGAACATCACCGGCCCATTGGCGGCGCCGTCGATCCGTCCCGATGTGGGCAAGATGTTTGAAAACCGCCTGCGTGACGAAGCGGAAGACAAAGTGCTGGAGCGCCTGCTTGGCGACGACGCTCCGGCAGAGGGTGAAAGCGTGGAGGACGCGCTCAAAGACAAGGTCGGCGACAAGCTCAAGGACCTGTTCAAGAGAGACAAATGAAGCGACTGCTGCTGTTCAGTCTGCTGCTGACATCTGCTGCGGACGCGGCGGACCTTCGCAGTGTGTCGGTCGAAAAGGACGGTGGCCGTTACATCATGAGCTCGGAGGTCTGGTTCGATGCCAGCATCGAACAGGTGTATGCGGTGTTGCTCGACTGGGATTTATCCACCGAGTTTTCCAGCGTAATCGTCGAGTCACGCAACCTGGCGCCGGACGACGAGGGTCGTCCGCAGTATTACAGTCGTACCGAAGCCTGCGTGGTGTTTTTCTGCATGTCGGCCGAGCGCAGCGGCGTGGTTGAGTACGAGCGCTATGCGTACATTCGTTCCGAGGTCTACCCGGAGCAGAGCGACTTCCACATCAGCGACGAACTTTGGACCTTTCGCGAAGAAGATGGCGGTACCGTGGTGGTCTACGATCTCGAGTTCCAGCCGAAATTTTTTGTGCCGCCACTGATTGGCCCGTGGATGATCAAGCGCAAACTGCGCGAGGGCGGCGGTGATGCCATCGAGCGTATTGAGGCAATCGCCCAAGACGTGGTTGTCGATGACGGCTAGTTTCTCGGCGCGTGTGCTTGCGTGGTTTGACGAGCACGGGCGCAAGCACCTGCCCTGGCAGCAGCCAAAAGACCCTTACCGGATCTGGGTGTCTGAAGTGATGTTGCAGCAGACCCAGGTGCAGACGGTGATCCCCTACTTCGAACGCTTTGTGCAGCGTTTCCCTGACGTCCTGACGCTCGCCGATGCGCCGGTTGACGAGGTCCTTGCCCATTGGTCCGGTCTTGGCTACTACGCACGCGCCCGCAATCTGCACAAGGCGGCGCAACAGATTCGCGATTCACACGCCGGCCGCTTTCCACGCACCTTCGATGAGGTTGCGGCATTGCCCGGCGTCGGCCGGTCCACCGCGGGCGCCATCCTGTCGCTGAGCCACGGCGATCGATTTGCGATTCTCGACGGCAACGTCAAACGCGTGTTGGCGCGGCATGCGGCTGTCGACGGCTGGCCGGGGCGGACTGCGGTACTCAACACGCTGTGGGACCTGTCCGAGGCGCGCACACCCGACTCGCGGGTCGATGATTACAACCAGGCGATGATGGACCTCGGCGCAACGCTTTGTGTGCGCTCTAAGCCCGCCTGCCTCCTGTGCCCGGTCTGTGCCGACTGCGAAGGCCTTCGCGAGGGGGATGTGGCGAGTTACCCCGGCAAGAAGCCGAAAAAGGCCAAGCCGCTGAAGACAACGACCATGGTGCTCGCCATGCACGGCGAACGGGTGTACCTGCAACGACGTCCGGCTCAGGGTATCTGGGGCGGCCTCTGGAGTTTCCCGGAGGTGGGTGACAACGTGGCGGACTGGAGTTCCCGGAACCTCGGTCGGCGACCGGATGTCGAAGAACACTGGCAGTCGCTGCGCCACAGCTTCAGCCACTACGACCTGGATATTCGGCCGGTGGTCATCCGTGTAAAATCGCAGCACGCCGCAGACGACGAAGCCGGCTGGTTTTTGCTGGATGACGAGCCGCCCGGTGGCATTGCGGCGCCGGTTGCAAGACTTCTCGACAGCCTGCGCGATGCGCAAAGGGACAAGCAACAATGACTCGAACAGTAAACTGTGTGGTGCTCGGCGAAGAGGCGGAAGGCCTCGACTATGCGCCCTACCCTGGCGAGCTGGGACAACGCATTTACGACAGCGTCTCGAAACAGGCCTGGCAACGCTGGCTTGCTCACCAGACGATGCTGATCAACGAGTACCGGCTGACGCCGATCGAGCCGGAAGCGCGCAAGTTTCTCGAAGCTGAAATGGACAAGTTCTTCTTCGGTGAAGGATCGGCTGCACCGAAGGAGTTTGTTCCACAAGGAGACTGACGATGTTGACCGGTATCCTGCTTGGCCTGCTGGCGTTGTCGCCGCAAGAAGTGGAGTCGGTATTGCCCGGTGGCGAAGAACCGGTCGACGAAGTAACCGTTTACGCTGAGGAATCCATCACTTTCCTGCGACGTAAACTGCGGGTCGTCGACGAACAGTTCTTTACTCGCTACAACGAACTCAACAGCAACGATGACTTCGATATGGTCTGCAAGCGGGAGACACGGTTGGGCAGCCAGATTCCGCGTCAGGTCTGTCGTTCAAAGCTGCATCGCGAGCGGACATCTGAAGCGGCCGAGGATGCGCGCGATGAGGACATCGGTCTCGGTGACGATTCGATTGCCTGGACACGCCAGCATTACCGAAAGGTCCGCGAGGACATCGGCGAAGTCCTGAAGCAGGACGCGGAGCTCCGCGATATCGTGCGCGACCGAAAAAGCATCCTTGAAGAGATCGAGCGCAAGAAAAGCGCAAACAGGGACTGACGTATGAACAGCGGTTCAGCGTCACGGCTCCTGGTGTGCATTGTGGTTCTGGTCGTTCTGCCAGTCTGGGCGGGGCATGACAAAGAAACGCCGGTGTCCGTCGTCAACCAACAGGACGTGCTGCCCGCTCCCCAGCCGATCGAGTCCTTCATCGACACACGCGGCATGAGTGAACGCAAGTTCCAGCAGGCGCTGAAAAGCTGGAAAGGCGTTGACGCCCGACAATTCGACCTGACCTGGGGCTCGGTGCTCGAGCGAGATTTCTCGCGCTGGGGTGACGGTGAGCGCGTGTATCAGCTGAAGGACCAGGACCTGCTACGAATTCGCAGCGGGCTGATTGAGTCGATGTGCACAACGCTTGCGTGTCGGCAGAATTTCGATGTGCCGCTCAACTTCGCGGACGACGACACCCGTCGTATTCGCTCTTGCACGGTGACGGTTCGCGTCGCGGACGACAAGATCGATCGCATCCGTATCGACAACGACGGTTGCCGCTACAATTCGGACGAGAGAGACGCGAGTCGCTACGATCCCGACAGAGACCCATCGCGGCAGCACGCCGATGTCGCGATCGAGGCGGCGCCTAGTCCCTGACGAGGTACTGCACGCTGAACAAGGCGTCCGCGTCAGTCCAGACTTTTTCCACCCGGAATCCCGCTTCCGCGGCCATATCAGCAAATCCGTCCAGCGTGTACTTGTGAGAATACTCGGTGAGGATGCCCTCACCCTTCTCGATCGTAATCACGGTATCGCCCACGTGAACGTGCTGCTCACTCGACGACACGAGGCGAAGCTCGATGCGACCGGCATCCCGGTTGTAGCGCGCATCGTGAGCAAATGACTCGACGTCAAAGTCGGTGTCGAATTCACGGTTTAAGTGCCGCAGCATGTTGCGATTGAACGCGGCGGTCACGCCCGCGGAATCGTTGTAGGCGCGCTCCAGCACGGCGGGGTCTTTTTGCAGGTCGACGCCGATCAGCAATGCGCCGCCCTCGCCGGCTTCGGTGTACATGACCTTTAGCAAAGACAGTGCATCGTCCGCCGCAAAGTTACCGATGGTCGAGCCCGGGAAGTAGACGATATTCCGAAGTGGCATCACCCGTGGGCTCGGCAGGTCGAACGGTTTGGTGAAGTCAGCGACGAGCGGGATGATGTCGAGGTCCGGGTAGTCTTTGTGCAGTGACTTTGCCGAGGCGACCAGGTGCTCCTCGGAGATATCCACCGGCACGTACACCGCAAGCTCCTCCAGCCCCTGAAGCAGCACGTGCGTTTTTGTGCTGGAGCCTGAGCCGAATTCGATCAGGCTCGCCTGCCGGCCGACGAGCCGGGCGATCTCGGGGATATTGTCCCGCATGATGCCGAGCTCGGTCTGCGTCGGGTAATACTCCGGCAAGCGGGTGATCTCATCGAACAGCTGCGAACCGAGCTCGTCGTAAAAGTACTTCGGCGAAATGGTCTTTTCGTCGCGGGTCAGCCCCGCAACGAGTTCGTCCAGTTCGTCCTCGTTTTCGATTGTCTGTCGTGCTGCGTTATCCAGCATGCATCCCCCCCCGGGGTTTTGGTCGGCCTAATCGTCCATCGCGAGGCGCAGGCCGAGGAACTGCCAACGCGCATCGGCGTAGAAAAAGCTGCGGTAGCTCGCGCGTATATGGTCGGCCGCGCTGACGCAGGAGCCGCCGCGAACCGTGACCTGGTTGCACATGAACTTGCCGTTGTATTCACCCAGCGAGCCGTCCAGTGGCTTGAAGCGCGGATACGGTGAGTAGGCCGACGACGTCCACTCCCAGGTGTCGCCGAAAAACTGGTGCTCGCCGCTGCCCATCGGCTGCCAGCAGTCGGAGTCCAACAGGTTGCCTTCCACCGGGTGATCCCGCGCGGCCTGTTCCCATTCAAATTCGGTGGGTAGCCTGGCACCCGCCCAGCGCGCGTACGCGTCGGCCTCGTAATAGCTGATATGGCAGACCGGCGCATGCCGGTCGAGTTCACGCAGTCCGCCGAGCGTAAACTCGGAAGCAAAATCTTCCTGCCAGTACAACGGCCGGGTCCAGCCGCGTTCGTTGACGGTGGCCCAGCCGTCCGACAGCCAGAGTTCCGCACGGGTGTAGCCGCCGTCCATGATGAACTCGAGGTACTCACCGTTGGTGACCGGGCGATTGGCAATCCGGTGCGGTTGCAGCAGCGCCTGGTGTCGCGGTGTTTCGTTGTCAAAGCAGAAACTCTCGCCGTCGGCGCCGATGTCCACCGTTCCGCCCGCGCTGCTCGCGAAGGTCAATTCGCCCGGTGACGCCGATTCGATCACGCGCAGGTCGTCACGCATGACGGGCAGTATGGGGTTTTGTGCAAAGACATGCTTGATGTCGGTGAGCATCAACTCCTGGTGCTGGCGTTCATGGTGCAGGCCCAGCTCGACACGGGAGAACACCTGCGGGTCGTCCGTCGTGTCCAGCAGGTGGATCAGCTCCTCATCGACGTAGCGTCGATAACGCTGCACCGCATCCACGGTGGGGCGCGTCAGCAGTCCGCGACGCGGACGAGCGTGCATCTCGCCCGCGGTGTAGTAGTAGGAATTAAACAAGAAGTGATAGTTGTCGTTGAACACCTCGTAATTCCGGGCGAACGGCACGAGGACGAACTGTTCGAAAAACCACGTGGTGTGCGCGAGATGCCACTTGGCCGGGCTGACGTCCGGCATGCTCTGCACCACCATGTCCTCCGGCGCGAGCGTTTCGCACAATCGAAGCGAGTCGCTGCGCAGCTGTGCAAAACGCGTCGTCAACTCGCTGCGAGAGCCAATGTGTAAGGCTGCCGTTGCCATTCGAAGTGTCCAGTTGGGATGACTTCACCCTAACCGATTGGCATGGCGTCTACCACCGCGTAATGTGTCGCATTCTGCATTGTTTATTCATTAGTCGCGTTTGTCATAAGGCCGGCCCGGCGGCACCAAGCTCGGTCTCCGCTTTGGCCCCTGTGACCGCACCCACTCGCTTGCACACCAAGGATGAAATGATCATGACGAGAACGACGAAAAAACCGGCGTGGCTTGTATCGCTTGTCGCCGTCGGCTCGGTTTTCCTGGCCGCCTCCGGCCATGCGGAATCCGGTCCGCCGCTGTGGAAAATCTCGGACGACAACAACACGGTCTACCTGTTTGGCACCTTTCATTTGTTGCCGGAGGACGCCGACTGGCAATCGGAGGCCGTGATCGCCGCGATGCAGGACGCCACGATCACGGTGACCGAGGCGGATACCTTGTCGCCGGAGGCGATGCAGGGCATGCAGGCGCTGGTCGTTCAGTACGGTCTCAACCCGCCGGGTACGACACTGTCGCAGGTGCTTGGCCCCGATCGCGCCGCCAGCCTGTTCGAGATTGCCGGCGCCTACGGTGTGCCGAGCGGCATGCTTGAGCCCTTGAAGCCGTGGCTGGCGCTGCTGTCTGTAACCCAGGCGGCCTACGTGGCCAATGGCCTGAACCCGGAACTCGGCGTCGAGAAGATTCTGAACGACATGGCGGTCGAACAGGGCGACTCGATTGAATTCCTCGAGACCGTTGAGCGCCAGATCAAGGCGTTGGCGGCACTCGACGGTGAGATCGCCAACGACTTTGTCGATGTCTCGCTGGACGAATTCGATGAGTTGCAGTCACAGCTCAAGGTTGGCCTCGATGCGTGGCTGTCCGGCGACACGGCGGCCCTCGACGAAAGCATGATCGCTGCGGTGCGCGATGAGTCGCCGATGGCGTTCGACCTGATCTTTGTGCAGCGCAACCGCGAGTGGATCGAGCGAATCACCGCCTACCTGGACGGTGACGCCGACACCTTCATCGCGGTAGGTACCGGTCACCTTGTCGGCGACGACAGCGTCATCGATATGCTGGAGGATGCCGGCATCGAGGTTGCCCGCATCCAGTAAGACCTTGCGCGGCTCTCGCTAACGCAGCGGGAGCCGCGTCTTCTTTTCCACCGTTCGGATCGCGACACTCGAGTTCACCCGGGCGACGCCGGGCAGTCGCGTCAACGCCGACCGGTGCAGTCGCTCGAAATCGGCCATGTCGGTCACGACAACGCGCAGCAGGTAATCAAACTCGCCGGTCATCAGATAGCACTCCATGACTTCGGGCACCGATTTCACCGCTTCCTCAAAGGCCGCGAGCTCGCTGTCCTCCTCGCGGTGCAGGCCTATCTGCACGAATACATTGCCGGGCAGTCCGGCCTCACGCTGGCTGAGCAAGGCGGAGTAACGTTCGATCAGCCCGGAGTCCTCCAATACCCGGACCCGTCGCAGGCAGGCGGATTCAGACAGGTTCACCGCGGCGGCCAGCTGCACGTTGCTGATGCGGCCATCGGTTTGCAGGGTGTCGATGATCAATCGGTCGTATCGGTCGAGCTGCATGGCAGGAAATTGCGCTTTATTTGCTTGGGTAGCAAGAAAATACGACAAATACCCAGTTTCTTCAAAAATACGCAAAGATTCACCGGAATCTGCCGGGTATCGTGTCGAAAATCCCATGAGCCCGGAGAGTCCTCATGAAAATCGGTGTACCCAAGGAAATCAAAACCCTCGAATTTCGCGTCGGCATGACCCCGGCCGGCGTCCGTGAGCTTGTCGCAGACGGCCACGCCGTGGTGGTCGAAACGCACGCGGGCGAGGGCATCGGTGTCAGCGACGCCGACTACGAGGCCGCTGGCGCGCTGATATCGCCAAACGCCGAAGACGTGTTCGCAACGGCCGACATGATCGTCAAGGTCAAGGAGCCGCAGCTCAACGAATGCGAGATGCTGAGTGAGGGCCAGGTGTTGTTTACCTACCTGCACCTCGCCGCCGACCCGGCGCAGACGGAAGCGCTGGTGAAGTCGGGCTGCACGGCGATCGCGTACGAAACGGTCACGGCTGACGACGGCACGCTGCCACTGCTGACGCCGATGTCCGAGGTCGCCGGGCGTCTGTCGATCCAGTGCGGCGCTTTCGCGCTGCACAAGGCGAACGGCGGTCGCGGCGTGCTGCTCGGTGGTGTGCCGGGCGTTGCCCCGGGCAAGGTGGTTGTGATCGGTGGTGGCGTTGCCGGTGCGCATGCAGCGGATATGGCGGTGGGCCTCGGTGCGGACGTGACGATTCTCGATCGATCGCTGCCACGACTTCGCCAGCTCGAAGACACCTGGGGCGGACGTGTGAAGACCGCCTACTCCACGAAACAGGCGATCGACGACCTCGTCGTCGAGGCGGACCTCGTTGTTGGCGCCGTGTTGATCGCGGGTGCTGCAGCGCCGAAGCTGGTCAGCGCGGAAACCGTCAAAAACATGCACCGCGGTGCCGTCATGGTGGACATCTCCATCGACCAGGGCGGTTGCTTTGAGACCAGCCGACCAACCACGCACGCCGAACCGACTTACGTTGTTGATGACACGGTCCACTACTGTGTCACCAACATGCCGGGCGCGGTTCCGCGCACGAGCACCTTCGCGCTGACCAATGCGACCATCCCGTTTGTGCACGCCTTGGCCAACAAGGGCTGGGTTGACGCGCTCGCGGCCGATGCGCACCTCGCCAACGGCCTGAATGTGCATGCGGGCCACGTCACGCACGCGGCGGTTGCCAAGGACCTGGGCTACGACTACCTGTCCGCCGCCGAGGCCTTGAAGGCCGCGTAAATCCGCGCGCTTCACGGCGAACCCGCAAGACATTGAAGGCCGCCGCTCTGGCGGCCTTTTTTTGCGCCGGAAAACCTCAATTTTCCCCGCCAACGGCCGCTAACCGCGTATTCGGTTTATAAAGAGTAACGCGCTGTTCCCACAGCGCCGACCCATGACCCTAGGACGAAAAGTCAGCTTCGCCACCATTCTGTTCGGCATCGTTTTGACAATCGGTGCCCTCGCGGTGTTGCGCGTGACGATTCTGCCGGCCTTCCAGGATCTCGAGGTCGAGTCCGCCGAGAAAGACCGCTCACGCATCCTGATGGCGACGAACGGCGAGTTTGAGGCGCTGAATATCCTGTTCAAGGAATACGCGCACTGGGACTATATCTACGACGCCGTTGCCGCCGGCGATGCCGACGCGATCAACCAGCAAATGGGTATCGATAACTGGGCGGACGGCTCGATCGACACGGTGCTCGTCTACGACAGCAACGGTCGCCTGGTACACGGCTGGGCGGTGTCGATGGAAGACCGTGAGCCCGTGGCGCTGGTGGACGTCTTCCAGTTCGACGCCAACAATCCGGCCGAGGAGATCCTGGCCGGCCTCGCCGCCGCCCGTGGCTTCATATCCCTGCCGAATCGCATGCTGCGAGTGATCGGCGGGGAAGTGCTGCGCACCGACTTGTCCGGCCCGCCGGTCGGCACCCTGGTGCTCGGCGCCTATTTCACCGATGCGGATTTCAATGAGCTGGCGAGGCAGGTCTCGGGTACGGTGTCCGTCGAGTACTTTCGCGATCAGCGAGTGGCGAACAGCCGGCCCGGCGATTTCAAGATAGAACTGAACGACGAGCAGGTCACGATGCGACTGCCGGTGCCGGACATCTTCGGCACGCTGATCGGTGAGTTAATCGTCGAAACCGATCGCGACATTACCGCTGCCGGTCGCGAATCAATCATGCGCGCGGTCACGGTCATCGGTCTGGGCGTTGTGCTGATCATGCTCGCCAGCCTGTTGTTTATGAACGGCCAGATCGTGTCGCCGCTCAGAAACCTGACCGGCATCATGCAGCGCATGCGCAGCACCGGAAACCTGAACATCCAGGCCGACAGTCGACGGCGCGACGAGATCGGCCAGCTGGCGCGTGAGTTCAAGGAGCTGGTGACCAAGCTCGACCTCGCGAGACACGACCTGGAAGAAGCGCGCGACGAGGCGGTGGCGTATGCGCTGTCGAAAAGCGAATTCCTGGCGCGCATGAGCCACGAAATTCGCACACCGATGAACGGCGTTGTCGGCATGACCGAGCTGCTCAAGAACACGGAGCTCACCGAGCACCAGACCCGCTGTGTCCGCACCATCGGCGAGTCCGGCTCGACGCTGGTCTCGCTCATTAACGACATCCTGGACTTCTCGAAGATCGACGCCGGCAAGATGTCGATGGAGTCAGCGGATGTAAATCTCCGCGAGCTGCTCGAGGAAACCATCGAGGGCTTTGCCGAGACGGCGAGTCGTAAGGGCCTGGAACTGGTTTCCAGTATCCCCGGCAACGTCAACGCGATCGTCAAGACGGATCCGACGCGCCTGCGCCAGGTCGTCGTCAACCTGTTGGGCAACGCGCTGAAATTCACCAAGGCCGGCGAGGTGGTTTTGCGGGTCGAGGCCGACTCCGTCGACGACGAATTGAACGTGCATTTCGCCGTCAGCGACACCGGTGTCGGGATTCGTGACGACGCCAAGGACAGCATTTTTGAGGCGTTTGCGCAGGAAGATAACTCGACGACGCGGATGTACGGCGGCACCGGGCTCGGGCTGGCGATCAGCAACCAGATTGTCGGCCTCATGGGTGGCACCTTGTCGCTGGACAGCGTCGTCGGCGAGGGGAGCACGTTTTCTTTCTCACTGAACATGCCGCTGGTGCGTTCGGTGGGTGCGCGCAGCAAACTCATGCGAGATCGCCGCGTCATCGTCGTGGAAGACAACGCCAGCGCTCGCATCGCATTGGCCGACCTGCTGGAGCATCTCGGTGCGGAAGTCGCGACGGCGACCAGCCTCGCCGAGCTGCCGGAACTGATCGAAGAAAAACCGGTCGACCTGCTGCTGGTGGACGGTCGACAGCGTTTGCTCGGCGACTCGGATCACCTGCGCACGCTGATGGAAAAGAAGTCCGCACCGTCGCTGATATTCGCAAGCCCGATCACCGACATGATCGATGGCGGTGAGCTGGCTTTGTGGTCGGCAAACACCTGCATCACCAAGCCGGTTCGCTTTGGCGATCTTGAGAGCGCACTGGTCAACGCCACCGGCGCCTATGCGACGATGCCGACCGAAGACCAGGCGGAAGACGCGGTGATCGTCCCGCTCGCGGGGCGCATTCTTCTTGCCGAGGACAACGCCGTCAACCAGATGGTCGCAATCGGCATTCTCCAGCACCTCGGGCTGGAGGTGGCGGTGGCGAACAATGGCCAGGAAGCCGTCGATATGTTTATTGCCGACGACTTCGACGCCATCCTGATGGATTGCCAGATGCCTGTGCTGGACGGCTTCAAGGCCACCCAGGCGATTCGCGAATGGGAAAAGCGCCACAAGAAAACCCGCATGCCCGTGATCGCGCTGACCGCCAACGCGATGGCCACGGATCGACAGCTGTGTATTTACGCCGGCATGGACGATTACCTCGCCAAGCCGTTCAAACCGGAAGAGCTGCGCGCGACGCTGGAAACCTGGCTGTCCGGCAGCGGCGAGCGCGAATCGGCCTGACCCTCGCCCTGATCGCTGCGTCGTCGTACGCAGACCTCCCTGGTGTATGCTGCAATGAAACGGGGGAGAGAATCATGCGGACATTGACACTGGCAGCACTGCTGCTGGCGGCCGTCGGCGCGTACGCGGATGCAGCACCGGCCGACAACTACGAGCGCTACTGTGCGCTGTGCCACGGCGGCGATCGCACCGGTTATAAAAATGATCACGCACCGTCGCTGGTCAGCGAGACGCTGTTCGATGCCGGACCGATGGTGCCCTACATGGCGATTTCCTATGGCCGTCCCGGCACCCCGATGGGGCCCTACCTCGACGAAGTCGGCGGACCGATGAGCGATGTCGAGATTCGCGAACTAACGATGTGGCTGGTGCAACAGGCCGGCCATCCGCCGAAGCCCCCCAGCGACATCGGACTCGTGCCGATTCGTGGTGATGCGGAGCTCGGCAGCAAACTCTACGCCGAGCAATGCGCGAGTTGCCACGGCGCAAGCGGCGAAGGTGGCGAAGGCACCGCGCTTGGCAACCCGACGATGCTGGCGACGACACCGGACAGCTTCCTGAAGGCGACGATCGAACGCGGGCGCGCCGGCACGCCGATGGAGGCCTACGGTGAGCGATTAAGCGAGGCGGAAATCGACGGCATCGTGACTTTCCTGCGTTCTCGTGCGCAGGGCTGGGATGTCGAAGCGATGGAGTTTGCCGAGCCTCCGTCGCTGGACAATATCATTCTCAACCCGGACGGCGAGGCGCCGGAGTTTACGCTCAGCGACGATCGCTACGTCATGGCCAAAGACCTGAATGCCGCGCTTGAGGCGGGCAAGCGCATGATCCTGATCGACACACGCGTGCCGTACTTCTGGGCGATGGCACACATCAAGGGTTCGGTGCCGGTGCCGTACTACAGCAGCCGTGAGGAGCTGGTCAATGCTCTGCCGCAGGACGGTACCTGGATTGTGGCCTACTGCGAGTGTCCGCGCGCCGCCGCTGATTCTGCGGTGACCGCGCTGCGGGGCATCGGCTACAAAAATACGGCGGTGCTGTACGAAGGTTACGCCGGCTGGTCGGCGCTGGGCTATCCGATCGCGGCAGGCAGAATCGAGCCGGAGACAGTCAGCCGGAACGACTAGTCGAACGATTCAGAGCAGGTCGTTGCTGCTGGTCGTCACCCGGGTGAGTGCTGAGAGCATGATGTCGGCTTCCCAGGGTCGCACCGAGAATTTCGGGCGAGCGACCATGAAGCCAAGCATGGTGTCGAGGTCATCGAGCTCCGGTCCTTCAAGCAGTACGATCAGTTGCTGCCAGTCGTGGTAAACACGCGTGTCGATCGGCTCCCGGGAGATGATATTGATATTGCGGTGCCGGCGATCGTCGCTGATGCGTTCCATCGTTTCGTCCAGCGCCTCCTCGGCGCCTTCGAGCCTCTGCACAAAATGGCCCAACCGATAGATCAGCTTGCCGGTGATGCCGGCCTGCGCATTGCGGTGCAGGGAGGTCTGTTCGATGGCCTGCAACTCGTGGTGAATCTGCAGGCCCGGAATCCGGCTCTGGCTGACATAGCTCAGCGCATACAGTGGCTCCCTGGTAGTCACCGTCGGTGCTCGGCGACGCCGTGCCGACCGGCGGTGTCCTTGATGTCGTACATTCGCTCATCGGCGATGCGCAGGAGCGCTTCCGGGTTGTCCGCGTCCACCGGGTAGCAGGCCGCACCGATACTGGCCGTAACATGCAGCACGCGGTCACTGGTCGGCACGCCCTTGCAGATCGCCGACCGGTAACGATCGATCAGCCGGACTGCGTCCTGCTGGTCGCTGATGGTCTCGGCAACCACCACGAACTCGTCGCCGCCATAACGGCCGACGGTGTCCGAATCTCGGCTGACTCTGACCAGCCGTTGCGCGAGCACGGCGAGCACCATATCGCCCACCGCGTGGCCGTAGCGATCGTTGATGGGTTTGAACTGATTGATATCGATGAACAGCACCGCGAAGCGAGTCTCGTTGCGTTGTGCGCGTCGCAGGGCGGTTTCCAGCCGGTCCTGGACGAGGCGACGTGCGGGAATCTTGGTTAAGGGGTCGAAAAAAGCCAGCTCTTCCAGTCGCTGGATATAAGAACGTTGCTCCGACTGATCGGTGATCACGCCGACGAAACGCGGCTTGCCGTGAAAGCTGCGCCTCGCCAGCGACAGGTTGACCGGAAAAAGCTGCCCCTCCCGGTGCCTGGCTTGCATCGAACGGCCACCGGCGCTGGTGTCCGCCGCGCCATGCCTGGCGGTGTCGACCGACGGCAGGATCATTTTCAGGTTGGCGCCGAGCAGGTCGGCCGCGGACCAGCCGAACAGGGCCTCGGTCGCCGGGTTCACGGCCAGGATCTGTCCGTTCTTGTCGATCTCCACCACCGATTCAACAACGGCACCGAGCACCGCGGTGCGTTCACGCTCCACATCGCGCAGCGCGCCAACGAGCTCGTCGGCCATTCGGTTAACCGCCAGTGCGAGTTCAGAGGTGTCACTGTGCTTTTTGACGTCGGCGCGCGCGCCGAGATCGCCGCTGCGGATACGTTCGGTGACCTCGACGATGCTGCGCAGCGCGTTGGCATGCCGGTCGACGTAGAGCAGGGCTATGCCGCCCAGCACCAGAAAACTGACGACCACGCCAGCGCGAAACAGGAGCGCGTCCGGGGGCAGTGCCCCTTCGAGGGAGAGCCAGTTGCCGGCGGTGGCGATGCCGAGCAGCAAAGGCCCGCTAACGGCAAAAAGGATCATGACGAGCCGGTAGCGAGAGCTCGTCGGGACGTGCGCTTGGTTTTCTCCAGAGTAACTCTGCAAACCAACCCACCTCCAGCGGGGGGCGACGCGGACGGTCAGCCCGACGCCAGCTTCAACCATAGACCCGGTCTTATTGAACGCCACTGCCGTTTCGACGAGATTAACATGTGTGAAAAATAACTCAAATGAAGTTGATTTCGCCGGTTTTACCGGATTATGACAAACAATTAAGGCCTCCTCGGCGGTTGCGGTCCGGGGTGCCTTGTTTCGGGAGGTTCGGCCGCGGTGTCCATTAGCGGCGGCGGACGAGCTAGCCGGGCTCGCGAACCACGTCGATGGCCAGCAGCAGCTCGCTAAGCCCCCTGAACGTCAACGGGTCGAGGCCGGTCAGGTCGCTGATCTTCTCGAAGCGGGCGTAAATCGTGTTGGCATGGATCCCCAGGGCTTTCGCGGTCTTCAGCGCGTTCATGTCCTGGCGGGCGTATTCCCTGAGGGTCGCAGACAGCTTGCCGCGTCTGTCGGCGTCGACAAGCCTCGCGACCCAGCCTGGCAGTGAGCTGCGGGCTTTCTCGCGCGCGACTCGGACAACGATATCGCTGAACGGTATCGAACCCGCCAGCACCACCCGGTTGGTCAGTCCGGCAAAGGCCAGCGCCTGCTCGGCTTCGTCCAGCGCACCGCGTATGAACGACGTCGACGGTACGTCGTTGGACACGCCGACCAGCACGGCATTGCCGAGCGTACGCAGCGGTGTCGTGACGAGTTCCGAGACCACGGTATGCGGCCGGGTGTAGCCGGACTGGCGCCGGGTCGCCGAGAGCACCGCAACGACGCAGTCGTCACGCGAGCCGACCAGTGCCCGGACCGGCGTCGCCCGCAGTACCTCTTTGAGCGATGCTTCGATCCGCTGCACCCGCGCTGCGTTTTCCATTTCCAGGGGGTTCACGGCTCGCACCGCGATCACGCAGTAGGTCTGGCGCTGTTCCAGGTAACCTGCGCGGCGCAGCAGGGCGGCAGCGCGCGCATCGGATTCGTCATAGCCTTCCAGCAGCAGGCCGAGCAGTTCTGACCGCCTGTCCCCCTCGGCCTCCGATAATCGACGCGTCTCGTTGACGTACTCGGTGGTCGCTCGACTGGCGGCGAGTCCGGTGTATTCGATGGCGAGCGCTGCGGTCGCCGCAACGACCTGGCGCAATTCCGCATCCTGTCGGGCGGCGGCAATCGCTGCGTCCCGCAATCGATCGGCCAGCACGCGATTCAGGCTGCGATAGCTTCTTAGCAGCGCGTCGAGCGGAAACTTCTGCGCCGCTCTTCGCTGGGCATGTTCCGCCACGAATGCCAGCGTTGGCGAATGCATCTCGCGCAACATGCGTTGGATCGTGTCGGCGTGCTGGTTGAGGTGTTCGTCGAGTTCCGGCAACACCTGCGGGTTTCGTGATGCGCTGTAGGCGTCCGCCGTCGCGAGTGCGTCCTCGCGGGTGTCAACGACCAGGCTGGCGCGGTCAAAGGCCTCCGCGGCCCCGGGCAGGGCACCGGACTGTCGCAGCCGGTCAAGCGCCAGCGAAAGCGCGTCTGAGTCCATCATATTGTGTACTTTACACAATTCCTGTCCTCAAAACGGGTCAATATTGCCGATGTATCCCCCTATTTATGGACGTATTCTCTATTCGTGGATTAACCAAAGAGGGAGATAGTCATGCCGAAATACTTGTTTGTGTATCACGGGGGTGAAAACCCGGAGACGGAAGAGGAAGTGGCCAAAGTGCTCGACGACTGGGGTCAGTGGATGGGTGGCATGGGCGCCGCGGTCATCGATGGCGGCAATCCGGTCGGCCTGTCGAAGACCGTAACGCCAGACGGCCAGGTTCACGACAACGGCGGTGCCAACCCCGCCTCCGGCTACGGCATATTCGATGCGACGGATGACGCGGATGCGCTGGCCAAAGCCAGGGGTTGCCCGATTCTCGCCGCGGGCGGCTCGGTCGAAGTCGCCCCGATCATCGATATGTAGCTCGCCATCGACCGGGCTCCGCAACGAGCCCGGTCGTCCTTCCCCGACCGCGGTGCTATCGTCGTGCCGTGGATCGTTATCACCGACAAACGCTGCTTCCGGGCATCGGCCCCGAGGGCCAGCAACGACTGCGAGAGGCGCACGTGTTGTTGCTGGGTTGCGGCGCACTTGGGTCGGTTGCCGCCGACATGCTGGCGCGTGCCGGCGTCGGCAAGCTGACCATTGTCGATCGCGATTTTGTCGAAATCACCAACCTGCAGCGCCAGGTGTTGTTCGATGAAGCCGACGTCGAAAACCGCACCCCCAAAGCAGAAGCCGCGCGCGCCAAACTTGGCCTCTTGAATTCCGACGTGGACGTCACGGCGATCGTCGACGACATCAACTACCGCAACATGGCAAATCTCGCCAGCGGCGTGGATGCGCTCGTCGACGGCCTCGACAATTTTGAAACCCGTTACCTTGCTAATGACTACGCGGTGAAGTTTGGTTTGCCGTACTTCTACGGCGGCGCCGTGGGCACCAGCGGCATGACCTTGCCGTTCCTGCCGCACGGCAGCGCGGACTGGTCCGATCAACAGGCGACGCCGTGCTTTCGCTGCCTGTTTGAAGAACCACCGCCGGCGGGGACCACGCCCACCTGCGATACCGTCGGTGTGCTGGGTTCTGCCGTCGCGATCATCGCCAACGTGCAGGTGACGGAGCTGATCAAGTACCTGACCGGCAACATTGATGCGATGCGCCGCAAGTTGCTGCAGATCGATGTGTGGTCCAACGACATCTACGAGCTGGACGTTTCGACTGCCCGCGAGCAGGGTGACTGCCCGGCCTGCAAGCACCGACGATTCGACTACCTCGACGGCCATGAGGGCTCGACGGCCGACGTCTTGTGCGGTCGCGACGCTGTGCAGCTCCGACAGCGTTCCGCCAGCGACGCGGTTAACTTCGGTGAACTGAAAGCCAAGCTGGAAACCCACGGCCGGGTGCGGGTCAACGACTTCATGCTGACCGCCTGGATCACCGACGAAAACACCGAGTACGAGATCACGCTTTTCAGGAACGGCCGCGCGCTGGTCAAGGGAACCCGGGAAGCGGCGGAAGCGAGAAGCCTCTATGCAAGGTATATTGGCGCCTGACCGGGGCTGACGACGGACGGGGATTGGCCGGATCGTGACTGATTTTTTTGACCAGTTGATGGCGAAAGCGCAGACCTTCGGGCAAACCGCGCTCGAATACCTGTCGAGCACTGCGGTGCTGGTGCAGATCGGACTGATCGTTGTCCTGTTTGTGATCGCCCACCTGATCGACCGACGTGTCGAGCCGGTGCTCAAGGAGAAGGCGCGCGACATCAAGGGGATGCCGGGCCTGCTGCGCATCCTGGTGTCTTTCCTCAAGAAGTTTGAGTGGCTGTTCTTCGCCGTGTTTCTCGCGGCGACCTACATGGCGACGTCGGTGTTCGCGTGGCCGGAGAGCAACTACCTGATCTACGTCGCGATGTTGCTGTCGGCAACCTGGCTGCTAATCTCGGTGGCCTCGCACGCCCTGCGCAGCAAGCTCTTGCGCACGCTGTTTTCCTACCTGGCCTGGGGTTACGTCGCGGCAACCATCCTCGGCGTCACCGACGATGTCGCTGCCATGCTCGATGCGGCCGGTTTCAGCGTGGGCGAAATTCGCTTCTCCGTACTGAGTGTTGCCCAGGCCCTGCTGTTGCTGGCGCTGGTCATGTGGGCGTCCAACTCGGCCGGTAATTTCCTCGACCGCCGTATCCAGGGCGTCGAAGAGCTGACGCCGTCGCTGCGGGTGCTGCTCGGCAAGATCACGCGTATCACGCTGCTGGTGCTCGCTGCGCTGGTGGCGATCTCCGGCCTTGGCATCGACCTGACAGCGCTGACCGTGTTGTCCGGTGCGGTTGGCGTGGGTATCGGTTTCGGCTTGCAAAAGGTGGTGTCGAATTTCATCTCCGGCATCATCATTCTCGTCGACCAGTCGATCAAACCCGGCGACACGATTTCGCTCGGCGAAACGTTTGGCTGGATACGCGAACTGCGCGCGCGCTTCGTCTCGGTCGTCACTCGCGACGGTCGCGAGTTCCTGATACCGAACGAAGACTTCATTACCCGCGAGGTCATCAACTGGTCGTTCTCCGACAAGTATGTGCGCCTCGATGTGCCGTTCGGCGTCAGCTACAACTCGAATCCGCACGATGTGATCCGCATCGCCAAGGAAGCGGCCGTGGCTTCCGATTCGCGCGTCGATGGCACCAACAACCCGCCGGTCTGCTGGATGACCGAATTCGGCGACTCCTCGCTGAACTTCAAGTTGCGTTTCTGGATCGACGATCCACAGCAGGGCCTGACCAATATCCGCGGCAAGGTGCTGTTGGCACTGTGGGATAAATTCAAGGAAGCCGGCATTGCAATTCCGTACCCGCATCGCGAAATCTACGTGCACAACGCAACGACCGGCATGACGCCGACGACCGACTGAAGGAAAACCATGAGCGACGAACAAAACCTCGCGCTGTTCTGCGACTTCGAAAACGTGGCGCTGGGCGTGCGCGATGCAAAGCTCGACAAGTTTGATATTGCGCTGGTGCTGGAGCGATTGCTGTTGAAGGGCACGATCGTCACCAAAAAGGCGTATTGCGACTGGGACCGCTACAAGTCTTTCAAAGCCGGCATGCACGAGGCTGCCTTCGAACTGATCGAAATTCCCAACGTGAAGATGTCCGGCAAGAACTCGGCGGATATCCGCATGGTCGTCGATGCGCTGGATCTCTGCTACACCAAAGAGCACATCGATACTTTCGTTGTGATCTCCGGCGATTCGGATTTCTCACCGCTGGTGTCCAAGTTGCGCGAGAACGCGAAAATGGTGATCGGGGTCGGCGTGCGTAATTCGACGTCCGATCTGCTGGTGACCAACTGCGATGAGTTCATCTTTTACGACGACCTCGTGCAATCGACGCGACCGAAAAAGAAAACCTCCAAGAAGCGCAGCAAGAAAGCCAAGAAAAAAGCCGCCAAACCGGCCGACAAGGCGCAGGAGGCGATCGACCTCGTGGTTGAAACCACCGAGGCGCTGTACGCCGAGCGCGGTGACAAAACCAAGCTATGGGGCTCGATGATCAAGCAGACGCTGAAGCGCCGGCGGCCGGGCTTCAACGAGTCGGCATTCGGTTTTGCCTCCTTCAGCGACTTGCTGGAAGAGGCCGCGAGTCGCGGCGCCATTGAACTCGAGCAGGACGAGCGCTCCGGCGGCTACATTATCAAAGGGCTGACGGCGTCCTGAGCCGCGATCACGCCGCCTGCGATTCGGCAAACAGCAGCCGAATGTAATCGCGAAAACGCAGCAGCTGGTTCGGCAGTATCGACTTGTCGTCCAACGCGCGCGACATGACGATGCCGCCTTCGATCACCGACGACAGCATATCGGCCAGCTGGTCCACCGGCTGCTCAATGGACATCGGGTAGTGCTGCAGTACCTTCTCCATTTGCTCCGAGAAAAACACGCGCCACGACAGGATGCCGTCCGCCGTCATCTTGCGCACGTCGTCGTCCAGCTGGTTGGACTCGTAGGTAAACGACGCGACCAGGCATCCCGGATGCGTGCCCGGCAAGTCCTCCATCGCTTCCGCCATCAGCTTCAGGAACAGCAGCAGCTGTTGCAGCGGGTCCTCGGTGAGTGCGGACGCCCGGTCTTTCAGTGACTGGAAGAAGATCTCGTCCTGCTCCAGGTAGCGCAGGATCAGGTGACGTGCGAGGTCGTTCTTGCCGTCGAAGTGATAAAAGAAGCCGCCCTTGGTGATGCCGGACTCCTTCAGGATCTGGTCGATCGATGTCGCCGAGTAGCCGTTTTTCAGGATCAGCGTCTCGGCAATCGCGAGGATGTGCTCCCGCGTTTGTTCCCCTTTGGTCCCCATTTACTGCACCCGTAGTCTGGTTTTTCTGGCCGAGTCCGCCGGCCTGTGCTCCCCGCTGCCGGTGGTGGGCCTGTAACGTGTTGTTCGTTAGAGATTTTTCAAAAAAATTCGAAAAAAGTACCGCCCGTCCACTGGATCAAAACCGCCCTCAAACCTAGCATATCAGTCACCAACCGGTTGGCATTTGTCTTCTAGTAAACAGAGATTGCGTTATGCCAACACCACTCGAGATTTTACTGGATCCCGTATCGATCGGGGTCCTGCTTCTGTACGCCCTGATGATGCTCTGGGAGGCGCTTGCGCCTGCGCGACAGTTGCCGGTTATTAAAGGCTGGCGGGTTCGCGCGATGGCATCGTTCGTCGTGTATTTCTTCCTGTCCTCCTACTTGCCGCTGTTGTGGGACGGTGTCCTCGTGCAGTACCAGCTGTTCGACCTGTCGTCACTGGGCTCGATTCCCGGCGCGCTGGTCGGCCTGCTGGTTTACAACGCGCTGTTGTATGCCTGGCACCGCTCCATGCACGCGAGCAACGTGTTGTGGCGCCTGTTCCACCAGGGCCACCACAGCGCGGAACGCCTGGACACCTTCGGTGCGTTTTACTTCAGCCCGATGGACATGATCGGCTTTACCTTCGTCGGCAGCCTGGCGCTCGCCCTGGTCGTCGGTATCAGCCCGCAGGCGATCACCGTGTTCCTGTTTGCTGCCATGTTCCTGGGGATTTTCCAGCACGCCAATGTGCGCACGCCTCGCTGGCTGGGTTTCTTCGTACAGCGACCGGAAAGCCACAGCGTGCACCACGAACGTGGCGTGCATCGCTACAACTACGCCGACCTGCCGATGTTCGACATCGTGCTCGGCACCTTCAGAAATCCGCCACGCTACGCGGCGCAGGCGGGTTTCTACGACGGCGCCTCGAAACGCATCGGCGAGATGCTGGTGTTCCGTGATGTGTCCTCACCGAAAGCCAACGCCAATGAGGTGACAGCATGATTGCCCCGAAAGATTTTGTTCGCGCCGCAACCCGGCAGGACGCCGCCGCGATGTCGGAGCTCGTTAACATCGCCGGCGAGGGCATGCCGCTGTATCTGTGGACCGGCATGGCGGAAGACGGCCAGTCACCGTGGCAGATCGGCCGCGAACGCGCGATGCGTGAGAGCGGTGGCTTCTCGTACCGCAACACGACGGTGTTCGAAAAAGCCGGAAAGGCTGCGGGTGCCCTGATCGGTTATCCGCTGGACCCGGAACCGCACCCGGATTCCACCAGGGACCTGCCACCGATGTTTGTCCCTTTGCAGGAGCTCGAGGATCTCGCCGCGGGCAGCTGGTACGTGAATGTGCTGGCGGCCTATCCGGAATTTCGCGGTATGGGTGTCGGCACCCGATTGCTCGAAGAAGCGGACAAACACGCCGCCGATGCCGGCAGCGACGGACTCAGCATCATCGTCTCCGACGCCAACACCGGCGCCCGCAAACTCTACGAGCGCCAGGGCTACGTCGAGGCAGCATCTCGACCGATGGTCAAAGACGGCTGGGGCAGCGACGGCGAGAACTGGGTTC
>JBCDJX010000014.1:0-45606 GCA_038747355.1 Pseudomonadota bacterium
AGGGGCGTCGTGCTAGGCTGCCGGAAAAATACCAACCCGGAAACAACCATGCCCCTGCGAGTCAGCATCGACCTCGACGACGAGGCGCTCAAGCACTTTGAACTGATCATGCGCCAGTCACGCAATACGGTGGCGCATGTCGCGCCGGAAGACGTTGTCGCTGCTGCCGAGGAGCTGATCACGACCGTCCGCGAATCCGGCGCACCTGAGTTCGTCGAGGAGCGACTGGTGTTGCTGGAGCTGATGATCAGCATGTTGTCCGACATCGACTGGCGCCTGCCGTCGGACGAAGCCGATCGCGTGTTCAACGCACTCACCTACTTCGCAGAACCCGAAGACCTGATCCCGGACAACATCCCGACCCTGGGATACCTGGACGACGCGATCATGATCGAACTGGTATCGCGTGAGCTCGGCCACGAAATCGAGGCGTACCAGGATTTTTGCGACTTCAGGAAGGAGCGCCAGGACGCTGACGATGGCGATCGTGCCAGCCGCGACGACTGGCTGGCGGCACGTCGCGAGGAACTGCAGTCGCGTATGCGCAAGCGCCGCGTCAAATCACCGGGTAAGGTCGCTCGACGCCTGTTTTCGTAGGGCACGCGGGCGGCACAGCGCCGCTGGCAGGCTTACGGCCAGTAATAAAGACCGGTTGCGTACACGCCGAGCAGCGTTACGCCCAGTGCCGCAAAACGCGCCGGGTGTTCTTTCATCAAGGAATAGAAACTCACGGCCGATATAACGGTCATAGCTGAGAAGATGGCGAGGCTTTCGGACAGCGTTTCGAACTCGCTTTCGATCCTCGGATACTCGTCTCCCAGCACGTAAAACACGATCAGCACCATGCCGAGGCTGATCGAGATGGCGAGACAGGAGCCGAGAATAATGGCGTTAATGGCAGCCAGTGGACGCATTTTGTACAGACTGGATAAAACTGTTTGTATTAATTGGAAATAACTGGCGGCTGCGCCCTTGATTGACGGACAACGGGCCACTAGCCTTGGTCGGAATTGGCCGTATCTTACGAGACTTGCTGGAGAGAAGCTTGAAGAATCGTGTAACACGTCGTTTCCCCATCGCCGCCCTGCTGCTTGCGCTGGCCGCACCCTCAATCGCTGCAGAGACGGGTGTCGACTACAGCAGCGACGATTTGCAGCCGGAATTGCGACACGAGGAAATCGCTGCCCTCGTTACACAGTTCATGCAGAAATCGCATTACCTGCATGTCTCGGTCAACGACGAACTTTCGTCCCGGATGCTCGACAAATACCTCGAGTCGCTGGACGGCAATCGCATGTACCTGTTGCAGAGCGACATTGACTACTTCGAGACGTATCGCGATCAACTCGACGACCTGGTCAAAGGCAAACCGCTGGATCCGGTCTACGAAATGTTCAAGGTGTACCAGACCCGTGTTCGTGAGCGACTGGACTTTGCAGTGGCGCAGCTTGAGGCTGAGCCCGATTTCACCGCGGACGAGCAATACCTGTTCGATCGTTCAGAGTCGCCGTGGGCAACGTCCGAGGAAGAACTGAACGAGATCTGGCGACAACGCGTGAAAAGCGACGCGCTGCGCCTGGTCCTCGCGGAAAAGGAATGGGAAGGCGAAGGCGGTATTCGTGAACTGCTGACCAAGCGCTACAAACGCTTTTTGAAGCGTGTCGAGCAGGTCAAGTCCGACGATGTGTTCGAGACGTTCATGCAGGCCTTTGCGCATACGCTGGACCCGCACTCGAGCTACCTGTCGCCACGGAATTCCGAGGAATACCGCATCCAGATGAGCCTGTCCTACTTCGGCATCGGCGCATCACTGCAATCCGACGACGACTATGTGCAGATCATAAACATTATCCCGGGCGGACCGGCGGCCATTGACGGCAAGCTGAAACCCAACGACCGCATCACCGGCGTCGCACAAGGCAGCGATGGCAACATGGTCGACGTTATCGGCTGGCGCCTCGACGACGTGGTCGACCTGATCCGCGGCCCGGCAAAGAGTGTTGTGCGCCTGCAGATTATCCCGGCCGGCGCCCTGCCCGGTGCCGGCTTCAAGGAAATTGCGCTGACCCGTGACCAGGTCAAACTGGAAGAACGCGCAGCGAAAAGCGAGATCGTTACCGTGCCACGTGACGGTCGTGAATGGCGCATCGGCGTTATCGAGGTACCGAGCTTCTACCGCGACTATCGGGCGCTCAGCAAAGGTGACAAGAACTTCACGAGCACGACGCGCGACGTCAAGCGGCTGATCAAGGACCTCGAGGAAGAAGGCATTGACGGACTGGTTGTGGACCTGCGCAACAACGGCGGCGGCCATCTCACCGAAGCCACGGCCCTGTCAGGACTGTTCATCGACAACGGCCCGGTCGTACAGCTTCGCGCCTCCAACGGTCGAATCAGTCGCCTCGACGACCCGGACCCGGTATCGCGGGTGTCCTACAACGGACCACTCACGGTGTTGGTCAATCGTTTCTCAGCGTCCGCGTCGGAAATCTTTGCCGCGGCGATCCAGGACTACGAGCGTGGTGTTGTGGTCGGCCAGCAGACCTTCGGCAAAGGCACAGTGCAAAATCTCTACTCTCTGGACCAGTACCTGAATCCGGAGGGTGACAAGGGCCATGGCCAGCTAACGCTGACGATCGGCAAGTATTACCGTGTGACCGGCGAAACCACGCAAAACCTGGGTGTATCACCCGACATCGCACTGCCCTCGTCGATCGACGCCACACTGGTTGGCGAAAGCGTGCGCGACAGCGCATTGCCGCCGGACAAGATTACGACGACGCGCTTCAAGGCGGGCAGTCCGCTGGACCAGACCATCCAGACGCTGACGACCTCGTACACCGAGCGCGCCGCGGATGATCCGAATTTCCAGTACCTGGTCAAGGGCATCCAGGAAGTCGAGGAAGCACGCGCCCGCAAGACCTTGTCGCTGAATCTCGACACGCGACTGCGCGAGCGCGAGGACGAGTCTGAACGCGCCCTGGCCCGTGAGAACGAGCGCCGCGAGGCGCTGGGACTTGAGCCTCTTGCCAGCCTGGAGGATCTCGA
The DNA here is from genome assembly GCA_038747355.1 of Pseudomonadota bacterium. GTDB lineage: Bacteria > Pseudomonadota > Gammaproteobacteria > Steroidobacterales > Woeseiaceae > UBA1847. The sequence continues at coordinate 3,049 of JBCDJX010000014.1, forward strand.
CAGCGAGGACCTGCCGGACATTTTGCTGCAGGAAGCCGCCAATATTGCGACCGATATGGCGGAAATTCGCCAGGTCTCACGCTCACCGGAGCAAACCGCGCGCCTGGAAAGCCGATAGATCGGGCGCTTGCAGGCTCGAAAACCGGTGTTATACTCAGCTATAACACCGGCGAGAGTTTGTGCAATAGATGCCCAGATCGAGCGAGCAACGAACCGTACGTGCCGACCTGACTACCCAGGTCCTGTCGCTGCTGCTCCTGTTCGGCGTCGCCGGATCTGCCTCGGCCTCATCAACCGGCCACACCGTCTGTCAGTCCGATGCCTGCGCCATTCGCGCTCAACAGGTGGACTACACGATTACCCGTGACAAGACACCGGAAATCGCCAAGTCGGCCGAAGACCGGGAATCGCTGAAGAAATCCTCGCTCGCCCTCTCGACCGAGCGCGACACGACGGTTCTTCGCGATCAGTACGTGCAATCTGACCTCGAGCTCCCGGCGTTCGACGACGACGTCACTGACCCGGTCGCGCGACTGCTTGAGCGACGGTCGTTACAGAAAGACGAAGACGTTGAAACGACAGAAACGCCGGCTATGAAATCTGCCCTTCCGGGCGTGGACGCCGAAGAACTTCGACTGTTCCGCGAAAAGATGTACCGAACGGATATCTAGCGGCTGACGACCTTAGCGACGTCCCAGTAGTTCTCACCCAGTAAGTTTGCGTTGCGTTCCGTGACGCCACCGCTTTCATTGATCGCAATCAGGGTAGACAGTGTTGCCGCAACAGGCACCGCATCGTCTTCTTTCATAAACAGCGCCTTGTCGGACAACAGGCGTGCCCGCTGCTGCAGCACATCCGCGTAGTCCATGATGGTGTCGAACGCGTTCCAGCGAGAGCTGATGTCCGCGAGTATGCGATCGCAATCTTCTTTGCTGCCGTACTGGATCGCGCCGACGCTTTTGTCACCCGACTCCTTGACCAGCGAGGCAAGGTTATCGTCCTGGAACAACAGGTAGAGCTGTTGGGCGAAGGCGAGAATCATAAAATTGATTGAGCGTTTCGCGGCCAGGTCGAGACCCTGCTGCCCCGGCGGTTCAACGCCCTGCAGCTGCTCAAGCTGACTCAGCAGTTCCCGTTCCTTCGCGTCCAGTGCGGCACGTGTCTCGGCGAGCGTGTCGAGTTGCTGGTGGGATTCCTTGCCCTTCAGCAGTCGCTTGAAAAAACCCATGTCGTCGAGTCGGTTTTGCTCATCCAGCGCCTGCTCTTCGCACTGCTGCGCCTTCAGGCGAATGCTGCCGAGCCGGGACTCAACCTCCTTGGCCTGACCTGCGCGACGAGAATTCCAGGAATCGAGGAGCTTCTTGTGCTGGCGCTGCTCGCGCTGCTGCTTCAACTGTTCGGAAAACGCGGCCAGGCGATGCTTGCAACGATTGTTCAGGGCGCGCAGCTGGTAGTGGACGGTCACCGAGAATATCCATTCCGGATCGACCAACAGCGCTTCTAGATGCTCAAGCTTCTGTTTGAAGCGCTCCGAAACGCCCTTCTCTTCATCGATGCGTTTTTGCAGGCGATGTTGCTGATTTTGGGCTTCGGCGTACGCCTTCTTCAGCTCAGCACGGTTCCAGTACAGGTCCAGCAGCTTGTCGCTGTCCTGTTCTGCTTCTTTGGCTGTGCCCAACAATGCGGCCCGGGTGCTCATTCGTAACCAGCTTTACATAATCCAAAACCAGCGCCAACGGCGCGTAAGTCTTGAGATTTTCTCAGGGACTTATGTTGGAAACTCTGACTGAATCGACAGTTTTGGGCTCAGGTATCGAGCACCAGATGACCCTGCTCGGTGAGATAATCAAGCCACTTATTCAGCACGATGTTTCGCCGCCAGCGGATGTCCAGTTCTTGCTTGTGCTCGCGAACCAGTCGCCGCAACTCGACGTGCCGCGGCCGCGGACCACCGACGCTCATCGCCTCGGCCAGGTGACCATCAAGATAGGCGCGAATACGAACGTCCGGATCCGCCAGCTGGCCTTCATCGGACTCGAATCGGTACGTCAGCGCCAATGTGACCGTGTAGCGGCTTCGTTCGATGATTTCGAGATACAGGTCGCAGTCACCCGCCACGCGCGATTTGTAGAAGCCGTCGAGACGGTCGAGCTCCGGGACCAGTCGCAGCAATCGCAGGTAGTTGCTCTCATACAGTGCCATCAGGCCAACGAAACTGTTAGGCCGGACAATCGTCTGCGGAACGAGTTCGGAATCGAGCAACATGGCGCGAATATAGCACAGCGAGGCGCCGCAAAAACGGACAGAATCCTCAGAAAATTCCGAGGTTTAAAGTTGCCGTTTCAGGGTCGAACACGGCGCTCAACGCCGGTACTATTGAGAATGCGGCTGGCGATTTCTTCCACTGAAAAGGTCGTCGTATCGACGCTCGCGATCCCGTACTTCCGATAGATTCCTGCCGCCGAGCGCAACTCGAAACTCACTTGCCGGGCACTCGCATAACTGCCCACGTTGCGTCGTTCCTTGCGAATCTCCCGGAGACGTTCCGGCGCAATCGTCAGCCCAAACAGTTTTCTTCGCTGCTTGAGAAGAATGTCGGGCAAGGTGCCGGACTCAAGCTCCTCATCGGTCAGCGGATAATTTGCGGCATACACACCGTAATGCAGCGCGAGATACAAACAGGTCGGCGTTTTTCCGGAGCGCGACACACCCACGAGAATAACGTCAGCCATTTCGTAATTGCGGGTGCGTCCGCCGTCATCGTTGGCCATCGCAAAGTTGGTGGCCTCGATGCGAGTCATGTAGGCCTCCATATCGCTCATTCGATAGTCCTGACCCGGTATCGGCGACGACGCCTGCTGCAGCTCTTCTTCGAGCGATTCAAGGAACGCATCGAAGATATCGAGATGCATCCCATTGGAACCGCGGATGATGTCACGGCACTCGCGGTCGACCAGGGTCGAGAAGACAATCGGCCGCTCCGCGGCGTCCGTGGCGCGCTCGTTGATTTTCGCAACCGCCTGCTCCGCCTTCTCCTTCGAATCTATAAATGGCAGCGTTATTTGATTAAACTCTTGGCCCCGGAACTGGGTCAGCAGGCTGTGGCCAAGCGTCTCCGCCGTAACGCCAGTCTGGTCCGAGATAAAAAATACGGTGCGATTACTCATCTCATGGCTTCCTGTCATATTCCTCGGTTGCACCGATTACCGGTCGTCGGGTCGATTGTCCACGCACAGCCTTTCAAAACAAGGGAGTAGGTCTTGCAGCAATACGTTATGAACCTTGCCGAGCTCGGCATGGATGACGTCGAAACCGTCGGCGGAAAAAACGCGTCCCTCGGCGAAATGATCAGCAACCTTCACGACCTTGGGGTCACGGTGCCCGGCGGATTCGCCACAACCGCGCAGGCCTACCGGGAATTCCTGGCACAGGATGGCCTCGCCGAGCGGATTAATGCCCAACTCGCCGATCTTGACGTAGACAACATCGATGCGCTGACGACGGCCGGCGCCAATATCCGACAGTGGATTCTCGACACCGAGCTGCCCGCCGATCTGACGGAGCAGATGCGCGTCGCGTTTGATGCGATGTCAGGGGGCCGCGACATCGCAGTGGCGGTGCGCTCGTCTGCAACGGCGGAAGACCTGCCGGACGCGTCATTCGCCGGTCAACAGGAGACCTTCCTGAACGTTCGCGGCTTCGACAAGATTGTTGAAGCCATGCACCACGTCTTCGCCTCGCTGTTCAACGATCGCGCGATCGCCTACCGCGTGCACCAGGGCTTTGATCATGCGCAGGTTGCTTTATCAGCAGGCATCCAGCGCATGGTCCGCAGCGACACCGGCGCCGCCGGCGTCATGTTCACGCTGGACACCGAGTCCGGCTTTCGGGATGCCGTGTTTGTCACATCCGCCTACGGCCTGGGCGAGACCGTGGTTCAGGGTGCAGTGAATCCCGACGAGTTCTACGTGTACAAGCCGGCACTTGATAGCGGCAAGTTTCCTATCCTGCGTCGCAACCTCGGCGACAAGGCAATCAAGATGATTTACGCCGACGATCCGACGCCGGGCAAAACGGTGCAGACCGTCGACGTCGACGAGTCGGACAGCCAGTTGTTCTCGCTTAGCGACGAGGACGTGATCGAACTGTCGAAAATGGCCGTAACGATCGAAAAGCACTACGAGCGGCCGATGGACATCGAGTGGGGTAAGGACGGCGAAGACGGCAAGCTGTACATCCTGCAGGCGCGTCCGGAAACGGTACAGAGCCGCAGTGGCAACAGCATCGAGCGATTTACGCTGAAGACCCGCTCCAAGGTCATCAGCAGTGGACGCAGTATCGGCCACAAGATCGGCAAGGGCGCGGCGCGTGTCATCAACGACGTGTCGGAGATGAATCGAGTGCAGGCTGGTGACGTGCTGGTTTCGGACATGACCGATCCGGACTGGGAACCGGTGATGAAACGCGCATCAGCCATTGTGACCAACCGTGGCGGCCGCACCTGTCACGCCGCCATTATCGCTCGCGAACTCGGCATTCCCGCCGTGGTTGGCTGCGGCAACGCAACCGACACGATCGACGACGGGACCGAGGTCACTGTAAGTTGCGCTGAAGGCGACGAGGGCTTTGTGTACGACGGCCTGCTGGACTTCGACGAGACGCATATCGAGTTGGACAGCCTGCCGGAGGTCCCGGTAAAGATCATGATGAACGTGGGCAATCCGGACCGGGCGTTCGATTTCGCGAGCATTCCTAACCACGGCGTCGGGCTTGCCCGTCTCGAGTTCATCATCAATCGCATGATCGGTGTTCACCCGCAGGCGCTGCTCGAGTACGACGACCAGGAAGCCCATATCAAGCAGGAAATCGACGAACAAATGGCCGGTTACGATGACCCGGTCACCTTCTTCGTTGACAAGCTGGCGGAAGGCATCGCCAGCATTGGCGCCGCATTCGCGCCGGAGCCGGTGATTGTTCGAATGTCGGACTTCAAGTCCAACGAATACGCCAACCTGATCGGCGGCGAGCGTTACGAACCTGACGAGGAGAACCCGATGCTGGGTTTCCGTGGTGCAGCGCGCTACGTGTCAGAATCTTTCCGGCCCTGTTTCGATCTCGAGTGCGCAGCCATGCGCAAGGTCCGCAATGACATGGGCCTGAGCAATGTTCAGGTCATGATTCCGTTCGTGCGAACCGTTGAGCAGGGCAAGCAGGTCATCGATATTCTGGCCGAAAATGGCATTGAACGCGGAAAGGACGGCCTGAAGATCATCATGATGTCGGAACTGCCGACCAACGCCCTGCTCGCGGACCAGTACCTCGATCACTTCGACGGCATGTCAATTGGCTCCAACGACATGACCCAGCTGGCGCTCGGCCTCGACCGGGATTCCGCACTGATTGCCGATGTCTTCGACGAGCGGGACGACGCGGTTCTCGCGCTGCTTGAACTGACGATCAAGGCTTGCACGGCGCGTAACAAGTACGTGGGTATCTGCGGTCAGGGACCGTCCGATCATCCGGACCTGGCGCGCTGGCTTCTGGAACACGGCATCGAGAGCATGTCCCTAAATCCGGACACAGTCGTTGAGACGTGGATGTTCCTCGCGGGCGAGACCGTCGAGGGCTGATCAGAAACGGTCGTATCGCGAACGACGCGGCATCTTCAGACGAGGCAAACACAAGCCAAGAATGATGCCAACGATAATGACGCCGCTGCCGGTCATGAACCAGTACCGATTGCTTTGCCCGGACAGCGTACGGTTTTCCTGTTCCAGGGTCGCAACCTGTATTTCGGCATCCGCCAGTTTGTCGCGTAAATCCCGGTTCTGGCTGTCCAGCGACAGCGCGTTCGCCGCGGTTCTGCGGATCTCGGCAATATCCTGTTCCAATTGTTGCTTGTCGTTTTCCAGGCTGTTGATCGTCCGGTTGGCGTCCTGGTACTCGCCCCGAAGTGCGGCAAGCTGTGCTTCCAGTGAACTGCCCTCGGAGGCCGCACTGGTGAGCTGTGCGGTGAGTTCCTGCAACTGCTCCCGCGCCGACGCTTCGTTCATGAGGTAGCGAGTCAGTACCCAGCCCTCCGTGCCTCCCGGTGTACGGACCTGCGTGTAACCGGTCTCGTCGTCACGCTGCAGCACCTCAAGGCGCATGCCGCTGCCGAGGCTCATCCGTACCGCGTTGGAGGTGCTGGGCCCGGTACGCAGGGTGATTTCGAACTGGTCGCTGACCCAGGCGGACTGTGCAAATCCCAGGGACGGCGCCAGCAATACGACATAAAGCAAGTTCTTGATCATGCGCAGACTATAATCGAAGGCTTGCAGCAGCTCCAGCTAAACACAAATCAAATCAGTCGCTTATCGGCGACACTTGAGCAAAAAAACTACCTGGGCAGGTCCAGCTTGGTCGTATCGAGCAGTGAATCGCGATACCAGGCCAGTTCCTCGATCGAATCCCGAATATCCGACAGCGCCCTGTGGCTCGACGATTTGCTAAAGCCTGCCGACACGGATGGCGCCCAGAGCTGCGCCACAATCTTCAGCGTGCTGACATCGAGGTTTCGATAATGGAAGTAGCGTTCGAGTGTCGGCATTTCGCGCGCCATGAATCGACGATCCTGGCAAATGCTGTTGCCGCACATCGGCGAAGCGCCTGCCTCGACCCAGGCGGACAGAAACTCGATGGTCTGCTGTTCTGCATCGGCCAGGGTCGCCTCGCTCGCCAGCACGCGCTCGGTCAACCCGGACTTGCCATGCTGCTCGGTGTTCCACTCGTCCATCGCATCCAGCACGCTTCGCGGCTGATGAATAGCAACGACCGGACCTTCTGCCAGTTCATTGAGGAATCGATCGGTGACGATGGTCGCGATCTCGATGATCGTGTCCTTCATCGTGTCCAGCCCGGTCATTTCCAGGTCGATCCAGATGAGGTTGGTTTGTCGATCGTTGCTCATTGATTGCCTTCCGGTCACGCAAACGCGGAGTGTATCGCGTTCCGTCGCTCGCAACGTCATACTTGTCAACGTGAAGCAGCAGCATTCCAGGACCGACGCGGACGACGCGCTGGTCGTCGCAACTTTCAGCCGGCGCATGACACTCGAAGTCGCCGACGGTGAGCGTGTCTCTGCCCGTATAAAGGGCAAGCGCCTGAAACCTGTGTGCGGAGACCGGGTTCGCGCCGAAAGTCTGCCGAATGAGCGTGAGTGGCTAATCACCGCAATCGGCGAACGACGCAATTCGCTGACGCGCCCGAACACCCGCGGCGAGGCCGAAGTGCTCGCCAGCAATATTGATCAGCTCGTGATCGTGGTTTCTGCACTGCCCCGAGCGGACTGGTTCATCGCGGATCGCTACATCGCCGCCGCCGAACACATGTCGGCTCGTTCGGTGATTGTGTTCAATAAAACGGACCTCGATGCACCGGGCCATGATCTCGACGTCTTCGAGCGGCTTGGCTACCCCGTATTGCGCACCAGCGCCGAGTCAAAGCTGGGTATCGCGACGCTGGCCGAGCAGCTCGACGGGAGGACGTCGATTTTTGTCGGCCAATCCGGTGTCGGCAAGTCCAGCCTGATTAACCTGCTTGCCGAATCGGCGGACCAGCGCGTCGCTGAGGTCTCGGAGAAGCTAGAGGAAGGCAGACACACCACGGTTAATTCCGCCCTGCTTCGACTCGGCGACGGCGGAGCTGTCATTGATTCACCGGGTGTTCGCGATTACGCGCCAGCGTTCACGAAAGACGACGACATTGCCGCCGGATTCGTTGAGATTGCCGACGCCGCACAGGACTGTCGATTCAGCAACTGCCGACATTTACAGGAGCCGGGCTGCGCCGTTAAATCCGCCGTTGAAGCACAACGCATTGATGCGCGACGCTATGAAAGCTATCGGCGCCTGTTATTCCTGACGGAAAAGCTGTCCGAGGGGCGTTACTAGCCCGGCGGCCAGCCGAGCGGACGACCGCCGATCAGGTGCAGGTGAATGTGAAACACGGTCTGACCGCCGTGTTCGTTGCAGTTCATGACCAAACGATAGCCGTCATCAGCCAGTCCCTCAGCCGCGGCAACCGCTTTCGCAACCAGGAACATTTCCCCGATCACCGGCGCGTCTTCTTCGGTCAGGTCATTGACGGTCGGGATTCGGCGCTTCGGAATCACCAGGACGTGTGTCGAAGCCTGCGGATTGACGTCTCGAAAAGCGAGAACGTTGTCCGTTTCATGAACGATATCCGCGGGAATTTCGCCGGCAACAATCTTGAGAAACAAGCTGTCAGACACTGCAGTCACTCCACAACACGACGGCCGTAGAATGCGTGCGACAAGGTCCCGCCGTCAACATACTCAAGCTCACCACCGAGTGGCACGCCGTGTGCAATGCGGCTTGCCTCGATGCCGAACCGGGCAGCGAGCTCGGCCAGGTAGTGCGCGGTCGCGTCACCCTCAACGGTTGGGTTAGTGGCGAGGATCATTTCCTTGACGACACCCTCCTCCAGTCGCTGCTCGAGCAGGTCCAGTCCGAGTTCGACGGGCCCGATGCCGTCCAGCGGCGACAGGTGGCCCATGAGCACGAAGTACAGGCCCTTGTAGCCGGTAGCGTCTTCAACCGCCATGACGTCAGCCGGCGATTCGACGATGCACAGAGATGACGCATCTCGTCCGCTGTCCGAGCAGATTGAGCACAACTCATCCTCAGCGAACATACGGCACTGCTTGCAGTGTCCGATTTGCTCGACGGCGTCTTTCAGCGCCGCAGACATGGCTACCGCACCGTCGCGCTCACGCTCAAGCAAATGGAAAGCGATCCGCTGGGCTGACTTCTGTCCGATCCCCGGCATGCACTTCAGGGAATCGATCAGCCGCACCAACATCGGCGAGTAGGACATTCGAACGCCTTAGAACGGCAGCTTGAAGCCCGGCGGCAGGCCGGCACCGGCGGCCATGCCGGAAAACTTGTCCTGGATCTCGGTCTGCACCTTGGCATGCGCGTCGTTCAACGCAGCCATGATGAGGTCTTCGAGCATCTCCTTGTCGTCGCCGACAACGGCATCATCAATAGACACGCCGGTCACTTGGTGCTGCCCGGTCATCGTCACCTTGACCATGCCCCCACCGGCCTGGCCCGTGACGGTCAGCGACGCCATCTCGTCCTGGGCTTCCTTCATCTTTTGCTGCATTTGCTGGGCCTGCTTCATGAGCTGGCCGATACCACCTTTCATCCAGGGTTCTCCGGTTTACTGATCGCCGAGTGGCTTGATCGATTCCTTGTTCAATTCGGCGCCGAACACCGATTTCAATGCCTGCACATTAGGGTCCGACTCAAGCGACTGCCGTGCCTGCTCGAGTCGTTCATCGGCCATGCGCGATGCCTCCTGCTGCGGCGTGTCCGGCGTCTCGGTATCGGCGACCGTAATGTCAATCTTCACGTCTTCGCCGACGTGTTCCGACAGCGCCTTGGCGAGCTGCTCCTGCCGCTGCCGCGTCAGAAAGGACTCAGACCGCTTATCGAGACTGAAGTGCAGTGTTTTCCCATCCCGGCGTTCAAAGGCACAGTTGGTCGCCAGCATGCGGACCAGACCATGCAGTCCAAGCTGGGTGTGTACGGCGTTCCAGTCGAGATCTTCAAGGCGGGTTTTTGCGACCGGCGCGGTCGCGGGCTCGGCTTTGACCGCGGCTGGTCGCTGCGGTGCCGGCGTATTCACCGTGGTGCCCCGCGACGCGCTGCCGCCGGCTGAACCCGCGGCGACGCCGTCGTCAGCTGGCCGAAACACCAGCATGCGCAACAGACACATTTCTGCCCCGCTCCTGGGGTCCGGTGCGAGATCAAGATCGCGACGACCGGTGATCGCGGTCTGGTAATACAGCTGAATATCGGCGGCTGACAGCGCGCTCGCGAATCGGTCAAGCACTTCGTCGCTGACATCACCCTCGGTCTCCACGCCACCAACCGCCTGGAACACGGCAATCTTTTGCAGAATTCGAGCAAGATCATCCAGCAGGCGTGCGTAATCCGGGAACTGTTGGTCGATAGTCTCGACGGCGTCCATCAAGGCCGCCGGGTCGCTGGACGCCAATGCCTCCAGCAGCCGAACCACGTAATCGCGATCGATGGTACCGAGCATATCGTTCACGCCGTCCAGCGTGACGTCGCCACCGCAATACGCGATCGCCTGGTCGAGCAGGCTCAGCGCATCACGCAGGCTGCCGTCGGCGGCTCGCGCCAGCACGCCAAGCGCGTCCGCGTCGGCATTGATGGACTCCTGCTCACAGATATACACAAGCCGGTCGGCGATCAGCGAACGCGTCAATCGCTGCAGGTTGAACTGCAGACAGCGCGACAGCACCGTGACCGGGAGCTTCTGCGGATCGGTTGTCGCCAACAGAAATTTCACGTGTGGCGGTGGCTCTTCCAGGGTCTTAAGCAAGGCGTTGAAGGAACTGGTCGACAACATGTGTACTTCGTCGATCAGGTACACCTTGTAACGCCCCCTCGTCGGGGCGTACTGCACGTTGTCCAGCAACTCGCGCGTGTCGTCGACCTTGGTTTTCGACGCGGCGTCGACTTCGATCAGGTCCACAAAGCGGCCCTCGTCGATTTCTACGCAGGCGCTGCACTCACCACACGGCTTCGACGTTACGCCGGTTTCGCAGTTCAGGGACTTCGCGAGGATTCTCGCGATCGTGGTTTTGCCGACGCCTCGGGTGCCGGTAAACAGGTAGGCGTGATGCAGTCTGCCCGTATCCAGCGCATTCACCAGCGCTTGGAGGACGTGTTCTTGTCCAACGGTGTCGTCGAAGGTTTTCGGGCGCCATTTTCGCGCCAGGGCAAGATAGCTCATGCTTGGGCTTTAAACTCTAGAAAAGTCCGCGCCAGCCGAGCCCCGGCACCCGGTGTCACCGCTGCCGCTGCTCCCTTCCGGGCCTGACGGGGTTCACGGCTGACCGTCGCGGGGTAGCCGACGCGGACCCCGCAAATTATCCCTCTTGCTGCCCATGGACACAATGTCGAAGGCGGTTTCCGGGAATTTCGTGCTAATTCAGGGCTTCATGACGGCATCCTGGCGAAAATTGCGAGGACGCGGCCGCGGATCGGAGAATGACCCGCAGAGAGTTCCGCTCTGGCGTTTCCTAAAAGGCTCCGACGACCTTGGCAACAACGTATGCGACGTAAAAACCCAGAATGACCAGCGCTTCGTGGCGGTAGACACCTGAACCGCGTGCAAAGAAAAACAGCACGGTGGCCGACAGAATAAACAGAAACGGCAGTTCATGAACGAGGATGCTGTCATCAAAACTGACTCGCGAGATTGCCGCGGCTGCGCCGATCGGTATCAGTGTGTCGAAAATATTGCTGCCGATCAGGTTGCCAACCGACAGGTGCGATTTCTTCTTTAGCGCCGCGCCAACCGAGATCGTCAGTTCCGGCAGGCTGGTGCCAAGACCGATCAACAGTATCGCGACGACGGTCTCCTTGACCTCGAGCAGGCGAGCAACCTCAATCGCCGACGACACGGTGATTTCCGCACTGAAGATCACGATGCCGAAGCCAAGCAGCAGAAAGAAGGCGGCCTTCGCCAGACTCTGACCGTCGCGTTCTTCGTCGCTGCCGTTCTTGCCGGCGTCGGTCCACAGCGTGATGAAATACACGAGGTAGGCAGCGACGAGGACGACTCCCTCGACGCGGGTGACCGTACCATCCCAACCGAACACGGCCAGCAGCACGATGGATCCGAGTAACACTATGACGCCGTGTCGATAAATCATCCGACGCGTCAATGTGAGGTGCGTCAGCAGTGCCGCGACGCCCAGCACCAGGCCGATCTGTCCGATGGTGCTGCCGATCGCGCTGCCAACAACGATGTTCGATGCATCGCCCTCACCCAGGTTCTTGATCGCGACGTCGATCGCAATCGCGAGTTCCGGCAAGTCGCTGCCCACCGACAGGATAGCGGCGCCGACAATGAACTCCGATAATCCGAGTTTTTTGGCAACCGCAACGGCGCCCTTGATTGTGAGCTCCGTGCCGGCCCACAAACCTGTGAGTCCGAGCAGCAGAACCAGGAATTGCATGGGGCGATTCTAGAGATCCGGCCGGATCAGGGGACTACGTGGATTCCGCAGCCTCTGGCATCGCCTCCGACTTCTCAACGTTGCAGGTTGACGCCAGAGGACGCCATTGGTTGAAACGCCCGTCGATGCAGACCGCCTCGCGAAACAGCGCGTTTTCCTCTGCGAATCGTTGGTCTGCCAGATCGAAAACCGCGCTGTATGCCGCGTTGCTATCCTGCTCCATATGCTCGACCAGCGGGCTCAGCCATTCCCGCTTGAAGGCGGCACGCTCGGCCGCATAAGTGAAGCGTTGCAGCGCCATGTCATCGTTGCCCAGCGCTGCATGCGCCTGTGCAACGCCGAAATACCGTCTTGGCGGCGCAAACACGTTCGACCGGATGTCTGATTCCGTGGCCGTGACAAATCGTTCCAGATAAGCGACGGCACGGTCCGACTCGCCTTCGACAATCATGCTGGCCGCGACCTCATAGTTCATCCAATGGTGGTCACGAAATTCCTCAGGCATCTGCTCGATAACGTCCGGCCCCATTTCGATCACCCTTGAGTAGTTACCGAGACGAAAAAGGGCGCTCGCGACGTTGTCGGAATATCGAATGGCAAACGCCTCTGGCGCTGCATTCATTTGTGCTTCAGCCACTTTCAGCGCGCCTTCGAAATCGGAGTTGTTAAACAAGAGCCAGAACTCATACTCCGGGCCGGTCAACTGCAACCGCGCCTCTTCTACCAGTCCAAGTCGCAAAAATTGAAACCCCAGATCGAGACGATAACGAGTTTCACCCGGTGCGTGCTCCATGGCCTCGATGAAATGCACAACTGATTCCGCCATGCGGCCCTGCGTTTCTGCAAGTGACGCACGCAAGGAACTGGCGCGCGCCGGATCAAGACGATCGATCCGGTCCAGGATCGGCTGCAGCCGGTCAACATCCTGCGTACCGATCAGGCGATACGAATAGTTCATGAGCAGCAACATCGACAGCGGGTCATATTCCAGGCCGATGGCGAGCTGCCGATTGGCTTCCTCGTACCGTGCTGAGAACATCAGCGAGTTCGAGTACCAGGTGCGAACGTCGGTCTGCGACGGGTTCAGTTCGAGCGATCGACGCAGATACTCAAGGCTGGCTTCGCCGTCGCCGGTGTCATCGAAATTGACCAGTCCTTTGACACCGAGCGCTTCCGGGTCATCCGGCGTCAGCAGCAACGCCTTGTCGACCAGGTCAACGGCCACTGGGATGGTTTCAGAGATAGGAAGACTGCCGTAGGTCTGACCGGTATCCGACAACAGGTACCAGGCCAGCGCCAACTGTACGAGGGCCGGCGCGTAGTCGGGATCGTCTTCGCTCACGCGCTGCAGGAGTCCCCGGGCTTCCGTCAGGGAAATTTCCTCTCGCTGGCGAATCAGTTCGCGCGCCAGCAGGTAGTCGTTGTAGTTTTCATCCGACGTTGCCTGCGCTGTGATCGGGCTTATCTCGCCGGACGACAAACCGAGCGTCTCCGACAGTGCCGCCACGATTGCGCCGGATATCTCGTCCTGGATGGCGAAAATATCGTCGAGCTGCCGGTCATACGACTCTGACCATACGTGGAATCCCGAGTCGACCTCGATCAACTGGGCGGTAATCCTGACGGTATTGCCGGCCTTGCGCACGGAGCCTTCGAGGACGTGCGCGACGTTAAGTTGTGAACCGACGTCGGCAATATCAGGAGTCCGACCCTTGAACTGGAAGCTCGAGGTCCTGGCCGCCACTTTGAATTCAGGTACGTTTGCGAGGACATTCAGTAATTCCTCGGAAATGCCGTCCGAGAAATGCTCCTGGCTTTCGTCGTCGGACATGTTGACGAACGGCAGTACCGCGATGGACGCACGGCGGGTCTCCGTCGATTCGACCTCCTCGGCAACAGGGTTCGGCATTGCCTGCGACCGCTCGACCTTTTCAACCAGACGCTGCCGGTCGTACGCAAAAATGGCGAGAGCGACACCCAGTGTCGCGATGATGGCGTAGTTCAGTTTGCGGCCGGTGTCGGCCGTCACGGAGTCAGAGAGCTCCACATCGGCGGTGCGCTTGACGCCTTCCGGGGTCAGTTCGTAAGCCCACGCCAACAGCGCCGCGATGGGAAAGCCAGCCAACAGCAAAACGACGACCACGGAATCGAGCCATTCAGGCAGGTTCAGCGGGTCGGAAATCGTGTCCACGACCTGGACAATCAGCCAACTGACCACGACGTAAGCGACGCCAACGCGGAACACGTTGCGGCGCTTGAGCTCTTCGATGAGTCCGTTCACGAAACCTCCCGTCGATTGCGATGCCGAACATAGCATCACTGGATAAATTTCACAGCTGCAAAATGGCTTGGCAGCACGCCGCCCGATTTGGTATCAAGTCCGCATGGCCGACGACCCGTACACTCGCCAGAACCGCCCTGCCGCCGCGGCCTTGGTCGTTGTTGTACTGTCGTTGACCGCCTGGTTTGCCGTGTATGTCCCGTGGCGCGACGGGCAGGAGCCGGTCACCGAAACCGAGCAGGCCGAAATCGACAGCCAGATGCAGCAGAACATGGAGGAGATGCAGTCCTTGATTAACCTGCAGCTCGACCTGTCGCAGATGGCCATCGAACGGGAACGTAAGAACGATGTGACCGGGCAGGCGCTGTCGATCCGCTGTATTCAGTGGACAGATCTGAATAACACGCAGCCCAGCGATCAAACCAGGAAATACCAGGAATGGTCGTGCCAGCGGTTCAATCACTACGTCCTTACCGGCGAAGTACTGCCGGAAGAACCTGACGACAGCTAGGCGGACTGCAGCACCGATTGCCGTATCCGGTCGATCACCGGTTGCAGCTTCGGCTTGCGCGTACCCAGACAATGATCGTCTCTCGGACAGGTTGACGCCCGTGGACAAATAATGGTCGCGTCCTTCTTCAGTCCCTCTTCCACCCAACCGATGTTCAGGATCTTCGAGACACTGACGAGATTCCGATGCGCCTCCGGAGGAATGGGTCCGCTGCCGCCGTTGGCGTTGCAGGAATCCGCAATCTGCTCGATGGTATCGGCGGCGTTGATGCCCTGCGCCGCGAGCGCCGGTTCAAGGTCGATCCCGACGCAGAGAACGTGGGTATTGTTGGCGGCGTCGGTGCTGCGAACCGACTCGCAGCAGTACAGGTGTTTACGACCGTCCGCCTCCAGAATCGAGATCTGCGCAGATGGCTCGGTGGAATCCGTGTGCAGCATCCGGAAGACCGCCCAGTGACGACACGGATCCTGTGCCAGCGTCATGTTGCCCCACGGCAGCGGGATACCGTTGCCACGATACACAGCACGCAGATTGCCGGGCGGGTACGCATCGAAGTAGTGCCAGTGCGGGTACGGTGACACGCTGGACATCCGTCGCATGATCATCGTGCGCGACAGGCCCAGGTGCTTGCCACAGTCGATCGAGTACTGGTGCTTCGCCAGGAACTCTCGCATCGGCGTTTTCGGCCCCAGCAAGGCCGCCGCGAAATAACTGCACTCGAAGTCGCGCCACGCGAACAACACGTCCTTGGCATGCACGTTGGGCGAATCGGAATCGTGACGACGGCCGCTGGCGCGCCCGCCGGACACCTGCGGTGCGCGTGCGCCGTCGCCGCCGTGCAGGATTTTATGACCGATATGGTTCGCGATATCGAACTTCAGACGCGCCTGGTCCTGTTTGAGACTGCGATTGATATACAGCATGTCGGGTGCCTCGAAGAACGAGCGAACCAGCGTGTTCAGCGGTACGTCGGTATCGCCGTCATCGCTGAACGTCTCGCGGTCGAACCAGCGGACTTGAATGCCGAGCTCATCGAGCATGCGCAGCAGATCGTCGAGACTCAGCGGGAACATCTTGCGACCGATCGACTCCGCGGCGCGTTCAAGATCAGGGAACCGGTTCTGATTGGTTTCCTGGTGCGCACGGATCAGCAAATGCGCAAACTGCCGACCGGTGGTTCCGGTCTGTGCCAGAAGCTCGGGAATGGCGCGCTGCAGCTGCCCTTCGGAAAACAGGAACCCGGGCTCCAGCGGCATGCCTTTGACCGCGGCGCTCGCGGGCACGGGATCCAGTGCCTTGGCCTCCAGCGACTCGTCGTAAAACCAGGTCAGATCCTTCTGGAAGATCTCGGCCATGATCTCGACCAGCCGCTCGGACGGCATGCGCTTGCCGTTTTCGATCATCGACAGGTAAGAGACCGACGGCCCGGCCTCGACGTCGATTTGCACGCAGCGCTGCGATAACTCTTGCAAAGTCAGATGGTTACGCTTTCTGAGCGACTTGATTTTGGTGCCCAGGAAGTGGCTCTGCCGGGTACGACCGTCGGATTTCACAGTTAACAACCTTTGTAAAATTCACAATGTGAAATTTTCTTTGTGAAATTTATCAACTTTTTCACTGATACTGCAACTCAACCGGCACGCACAGCTACTTACACATTCACTTTCAGGAGATTCACATGTCACGCGATGCACAGATTGCCAGGCTCAAATCGGAATGGGCAGACAGTCCGCGCTGGAAAGGCGTTCGCAGGGAATACAGCGCCGAAGACGTCGTCAAGCTGCGCGGAACCGTTCAGATTGAATACACCCTCGCCAGGCAGGGCGCTGAGAAGCTCTGGCGCCGGGTGAACCAGGAAGAGCCCTTGTGCGCACTCGGCGCCCTGACCGGCAACCAGGCCATCCAGGAGATTCAGGCCGGCCTCAAGGGCATTTATTGCTCGGGCTGGCAGGTCGCCGGCGACGGCAACAGCAGCGGCGAGATGTACCCGGACCAGAGCCTCTACCCGGTCGATTCCGTGCCGAAGATGGTGGAACGCATCAACAACGCCCTGCTCCGCACGGACCAGATTCACGCCTTGAACGGCGACACCAGTACCGACTGGATGGCACCGATCGTTGCGGACGCCGAGGCCGGCTTCGGCGGCAACCTCAATGCCTTCGAGCTGATGAAGAACATGATCAGGGCGGGCGCTGCCGGTGTTCACTTCGAAGACCAGCTGTCTTCCGCCAAGAAATGCGGCCACATGGGCGGCAAGGTGCTCGTACCGACCCACGAAGCCGTCGCCAAGTTGCAAAGCGCGCGTCTCGCCGCCGACGTGCTCGGCGTACCGACCGTGTTGCTGGCACGGACCGACGCCGACGCTGCCAACCTGATCACCTCTGACTCCGACGAGCGCGACAAGCCGTTCATCACCGGCGAACGGACGGCCGAGGGCTTCTACCGCACCAATGCCGGCATGGACCAGGCGATTGCACGCGGCCTCTCCTACGCACCATACGCCGACATGATCTGGTGTGAAACGTCCAAACCGGACCTCGAACAGGCGAAGCGTTTCGCGGACGCCATTCACGCGGAGTTCCCGGACCAGCTGCTGTCCTACAACTGCTCGCCGTCGTTCAACTGGGCGGCCAATCTCGACGCGGAGACGATGAAGTCGTTCCGCGAAGAGCTCGGCAAGATGGGTTACAAGTTCCAGTTCATCACGCTCGCCGGCTGGCACGCACTCAACAACAGCATGTTCCGACTCAGCAAGGCTTACAAGAAAGACGGCATGTTCGCCTACTCACAGCTGCAGGAACAGGAGTTCGCCGACGAAGCGCACGGCTTCCGCGCTGCGAAGCACCAGTCCTTCGTCGGCGCAGGCTACTTCGACGCCGTGCAGAACACGATTATGGCCGGCATGTCGTCGACTACGGCGCTCGACGGCAGCACCGAAGAAGAGCAGTTCGTCGCTTAAACCAATCTCCCCGAGGGTACGAAGATGCAGGTAGCAAGGATCGAAGAAACGACCACGGACGCACGCCAGCAGATCGGCGGTCTCAGTATCGACACCGGATTCTGCCAGTTCGTGGAACAGGAGCTTCTGCCGGCCATCGGCATGGACGCAGGGCCGTTCTGGGACGGCGTCGAACGCATCATCAACGATCTGACGCCCGAGAACCGTCGGCTGCTGGAGGTTCGCAAGGAACTGCAGGCTTCCATTGACGGGTTTCACCGCAGAAACCCGGGCGCGACTCCCGGCGCTTACCGCGCCTTCCTCGAGCAGATCGGCTACCTCGTGCCCGAGAGCGACGACTTCGCCATCGGCACCAACGACGCCGACCCGGAAATTGCCACTGTTGCGGGACCGCAGCTTGTCGTCCCGGTGAGCAATGCCCGTTTCGCCATCAATGCAGCGAACGCCCGCTGGGGCAGTCTGTACGACGCGTTTTACGGCACCGATGTCATCGACGAGGAAAAAGGAAAGTCGCGCACCACGGACGGCTACAACGCCATTCGCGGAGACGCCGTCATCCAGCGTGCCGTTGAGTTTCTCGACCGCACGATTCCCCTTCGCGACGCCAGTCACGCTGACGTGGAGCGCTACAGCGTCGAAATCCCGATGCGCAAGGCCGAATGCTTCGCGACGTTGAACGACGGTCGCAAAGTCCGATTGATTGAACGCCAGCAGTTCGTCGGCTGGCAGGGTTACGGCGACGAAAAGTCGCTGCTGTTCCGCAATAACGGCCTGCATATCATCCTCGAGTGCAACCCCGACGATGCGATCGGCCAGGCCGCGCCCGGTTCACTCGCCAACGTTGTGCTCGAATCCGCATTAACCACCATCCAGGACTGCGAGGACTCGGTTGCTGCAGTCGATGCCGAGGACAAGACGCACGTTTATCGCAACTGGCTCGGTCTTATGCAGGGAACCCTGAAAGCCGACTTTGATAAAGGCGGGGAAGCGGTCACACGCCGATTGGATCAGGACCGGAAGTTTATCGCCTGCGACGGTGATCTCATGACACTGCCGGGCACCAGCCTGATGCTGGTTCGAAACGTCGGGCACCTGATGACCACGGACGCGATACACGATGCTAACGGCGACGACGTGTTCGAAGGCTTGCTGGATGCCATCATTACGACGGCCGCCGGCATCAGCAATCGACTCAACCGTTTTCGCCGACCGAACAGCGAAACGGGCAGCATCTATATCGTTAAGCCAAAAATGCACGGCCCCGAGGAGGCGGCATTCGCCAATACGCTGTTTGACCGGGTTGAAGATCTCTACGGCCTTGCCCGCAACACGATCAAAATCGGCGTGATGGACGAAGAGCGTCGCACGACCGTTAACCTGCGCGAGTGCATTCGCGCCGTAAAAGACCGCATTGTGTTCATCAACACCGGCTTTCTCGATCGTACCGGCGATGAGATTCACACCAGCATGCATGCGGGTCCGTTCAAAACCAAGGACATGATCAAGCAGCAGGCTTTTATCCAGGCCTACGAGGACTGGAACGTCGACACGGGCATCCGCTGCGGCTTCCGCGGCAAGGCCCAGATCGGCAAAGGCATGTGGCCGAAGCCGGATGAGATGGCGCAGATGCTGAACGCCAAGACCGAGCATCCGCGCGCCGGCGCAAGCTGTGCCTGGGTCCCGTCACCGACGGCGGCCACCCTGCACGCGATGCACTACCACCAGACCAATGTTGGTGCGGTCCAGGAGAACATCGCACAACGTGAACGTGCGAGCCTCGACGACATCCTGACGCCACCGCTTGCGACCCGCCGTGAGCTCGACGTGGAAACTGTCGCGCGAGAGGTTGAGAACAATGCGCAGAGCATCCTCGGCTACGTCGTTCGCTGGATCGACAGCGGGGTGGGCTGTTCCAAGGTGCCTGACATCAACGATGTCGGCCTGATGGAAGACCGCGCCACACTGCGCATCTCCAGCCAGTTGCTCGCGAACTGGCTGCTGCACGGTGTGTGTAATGAAGACCAGGTGGTCTCAACGTTCAAGCGCATGGCGGTGATCGTGGACCGACAGAACGCCGGCACTCCGGGCTACGTTCCGATGAGTGATGACTTTGACGGCAGTGTCGCCTTCAAGGCCGCCTGTGGCCTTGTCCTGAAGGGTGCAACGCAACCAAGTGGCTATACGGAACCGTTGCTGCACGCTTATCGCATCGAGAAAAAAGCGCACTGACTCAGCATCCCCGGTCGACAGTCGCACAATCCGGCGCTTATTATCCCCTGAGTCGCCGCGTGCTCCAGATTGACGCTGTCGACCTCTCCTGGAAGGGCGGTTCACGCCCTTTCTTTTTTATGGCTTGTCCGGGATTGGTGGAACGGCTTTCAGGTAGGCAGCGATCGCACGGCGATCGTCATCGTTCAGCTGGGCCAGGTTTTCCTGCACCGCCACCATGCTGCCGCCCACAGTGTCCCAGTCGGGCGTAAAGCCGGATTCGAAGTAGTAAGCGAGATCGCTCTCTGTCCACGATCCCGACGTCTCGGCTGCTGGCGTAATATTCGGTATACGTCCCGCACCGTCGGGATTGTCAGCGCCGGCAAGCCATCGATCGTCAATCAATGCGCCCAACGCGTTGCGCGGCGTATGGCATTCGCCGCAGTGACCCGCCCCCTCAACCAGCGCCCTGCCCCGCGTAAGCACCGGATCGCCCTGGGCAATCTCGACAATCGCTGCGTCATCCAGGTACAGACGTTTCCAGAAGCCGACGCCACGCCGTATCGACCACGGAAACCTGAGATCGTGATCCAAGGAGTCTGTGTCCAGCGACGGCAGCGTCATCAGGAAGGCCTGGAGATCAAGTATGTCCTGCACCGTCATGCGCGCATACGAGGTGTACGGGAATGACGGGTAGTAGCTGTGTCCCTCCGGCGAGATGCCGAACTGCATCGCGTTAACAAAGTCGACCTGGCTCCAACTGCCGATGCCCGCCTTCGGATGCGGCGTAATGTTCGGTACGTGGAAGACCCCGTAGTCGGTTTCAAGCGCTAACCCGCCGCCCAGTCGGAGCTTCGCGTCGCCCTGCGCTCGCTGCCCCTCCACCGGGGTCGCGTGACAGGAAGCGCAGCCACCCGCCCAGAAAACCGTTTCGCCGTTGTCGAGATCCGCTGTGTGCGTTGGCAGTGCGTCAGCACCGCTCCCCGTGGAGGTCAACCACCAAGTCGCCAGCAGCAGGACACCGACAACGACCAGTGCGGCGCGCACCGCGTCGCTCAGTCGTCGACGCGGTAGTTGTCGTGGCACCCCTTGCAGGACTGGAACACCTTTCCGGCAACGGGACGCGCTTCGTCCAGCGACTGCGGTGCGGCCTCGACAGCCGCCCGGGTCGCCGTCACCCAGCGGTCCAGCGCGGCGTTAAAGCCAGCACGATCGCTCCAGATAGCAGGGGCCGCTTCTGTTCCGTTGCCGAACTCGGAACCGTCCGGAAACAGGTCGCCGTACTGCGTGCCGACGGTCAGAAAAACGTTCATGGATTCCATGAAGGTGTCGGCGTCGAAGTCCAGATCGCCGCGCAACATCTTGCCGACCGGCCCGGCCGCATTACGCGTGTCCTTCATCAGCGACTGGCGTTCTTTGATCGGGTCGTCGAGATGGTCGTGAGCGGTCGCCAGACCAGAGAAAACGAGCACTGCGCTCGCGATTGCTAACCGGAGGTGGATTCGCATAACAGTCGGTCCCATGAAAGACTTTACACGCCTGCAATGTAGCGCACCGGTCTCGACAGAAACAGGCTCAGCGACGTTTGGAAACAAAACCGGCGATCAGCGCGACCGCAGGGATGGTCGTCAGCGATGCGATCGCCGCTGTAACACCCGGATTTCCGAACGTCAGGCTCGAAGACGGAAACAGTTGCGTACCGAAAAAGAACAGGCCGAAGTGGATCACCAGTGCGGCGGCGGAACCAGACCACACCAGGGCCAGGGGAAGGTTTCGAAACAGGATACCGAGCAGTAAGGGCAAAGCCGCGGCCGAGGTCAGGCCATAGATGCCCGTCTGTCCGAAAATACCGAGCAGGCGCGGCGGCGACAGGTTAATCAGGAAGGCAGCGACAGCAATGACAACCAGCACCACATGACTCGCTTTCAGGGCGAACGCCATTTCCGTCTCGATATCCGGGTCCGTATTGCCAAGGCGACGACGCAGGTTCAGGACAAGATCATTGGCGGTAATGGTCGACATGGACACCAGCAAACCGTCGAGCGTGGACATCGCGGCAGCCAGCAGAACGACGCTGACGAAGGTGAACATCACGTCGGGAAACGCTGACCGAAGGAACTGCGTCATGACCAGGTCCTGTCGGAACACGCCGGTCGCCGTATCGATCAGGGCGTCATTCGGAACGCTGAAATGCGCCATGAAACCGACCGTACCGAGCAGCTGAAATAACGTGAATACGACCGCAAACACGATCAGGTAAATCTTCACATCGCGATCGTCCTTGACGTACAGCGCCTTGGTCAGGATATGCGGTTGGCAGACAACGATGGCGCCGATGGCAAACCCGGCGATATAGATAGAAAACACGTCGTTGAACAAAGCGCCGTCTCGATTGACCACCGCGACGAGCCCCGGATCGATCGCGCGCAGACCGTCGATCACGCTGCCGGGTTCACGAATGGCGACGACCACGCAGGCGATGAGCACCATGACTGTCACGAGAATCATCAGGCTGCCTTGCAGCATGTTGGTCAACACGTGCGCGTAGGTGCCACCGACAAAGACGTAGGTGGTGACGAAACCCAGTGTGATCAGCAGGGCCGTTACGTTCGAGACCCCAAGCAGCGCCTGCATCACAATCGAGATACCGCCCACCAGCAGGACGACAAACGCAAACGACAACAGGTTTAAAAACGCGAAGAACAGCGCATACGACGGCGAGTTATACCGTTTGCCGATCCAGTCAGGGATCGTCAACGCCATGGTTTCCGCACCAATTCGCCGAAAACGAAAGGACAACACGCTCAGCATCGTGATGAAACTGATGCCGACAGCAACCACCATGTGGAACCACGCGCCGAAACCATCGACGTAGACGAAGCCTGGATTGATGATGAAGGTCGATGCGGACGACGTCGCAGCCGCCAGGATGACACCAACGACGTAGGGGTTCATTGCCCGATCGCCTACAGCAAACGAGCCGAAGCCGGTGGTCTTCTGGTAGCCCTTAAGGCCAAGCCACGCGGTACCGACCAGATACGCGATAAACAGGGCCCAGGCGAGCGTCATTCGCCTGCGGCCAGTGAATCAATGAGATCGACGATTACGCTCATCTGCGCGCCGGATCGAGTGGCGTAATCCTCGCCGGTGTAACCCCACCAGTCCCAGCAACCGTTGGGGTTCAGCGGCGCCACTGCGCTGCTCTTCGCCTGTGGATAGAGGATCATAAGCTTGTTGCGATCCGCCCAGCGGTTGTAGCCGGTCAGCGCTGCGAAGGCGTCGTCGATCAGCTCGGCTGATTGCACACAGCCATGCAGCGCCACGTGAACGCCACAAGACTCGCCGGCCGCACAATCGGTCGGTACGTACAGGTAGGCGTAGTCGAGCATCTCCGCATCCGGACCGTCCGGCACCGATAAACGCTCGAGTCCACCCGTCGCCTCGTCGGCAGGTGACTCCGCGGCGCCCAACGCGGACAGCAAAGCGCCGGCGGCGTCGTAACGACAGGCGTTGATATAGGGCGAGGCAAAGGCATCACAGGCAGCACCGGCGTCCAGGGTCGGATAGCCGTGGATTACCGCCACATCGTCGACGTGCACGACCGTCGATTCGACCGACGTATAAAACGCCACGGAGGCCATCGTGGTGTCCGGGCTCACGACCGGATCGGTCGGACTGTGAAACAACCAGACCGTGTCATCCGACAGGTTGGACAGATCTGCGATGCTGCCTGCGTCGGCTGCGGAGCGCGCCGTGCCGAGCAACGCATCAACGTCGATGCTACCGCCTTTCAGGCAGGGACCCAGTGCCGTGCCCAGATCCCCTTGCGCGCAGCCAAAGGGTCCGCCGGCTATCAGGCCGGCACCACTGAAGATATCGGAGTACGCAACGTGAAGTTGGCCCGCCATGTAGGCACCGGACGACACTCCGGAGACCGTGATTCTTGAGCGATCGAGAGCGTATGTCGTTTCGATGATCGCCTCTTCCACGGCCGGCGGTTCACCGCTGCAGGCGGTTAGCGCCAGCACGGCACTGCACAACAGGACGGGTTTCAAGGATTGGCCTCCAGGAATGTGTTGATGGCGGCCAGGCTTTCGGGCTCATCCAATAGTGGCACGTGCCCGCGATCCGAAACGGGCTGCACGACGAGCTGTGGCTGTTTGTCCTGCATTTTCTCGATGATGTCCTGTGTGACGAGATCGGACAAGGTTCCCCAGAGCAACAAAACGGGGGTGGCGTCCAGCGACAGGAAATCCGCCCACGGGTCCATCGCCTGCGACCGGACCTCGCGAACGGCACGGCCCACATTCGGATCAACGTCCGCTACAGGCTTGCCGTCATCGCCTTCCCGATAGCCGCGTTTTGCGAGTGCGATGAAGTCATCGTCTCCCAGTCCAGGCAGCCACTCCCCGTACACATCGCGGCACAGTCGGCCAGCGTCCGCCCAATCGTCAACCGGCCGCGTACGACCCGCGTATTC
Source organism: Pseudomonadota bacterium (assembly GCA_038747355.1). GTDB lineage: Bacteria > Pseudomonadota > Gammaproteobacteria > Steroidobacterales > Woeseiaceae > UBA1847. The sequence goes on from JBCDJX010000014.1 coordinate 27,549, forward strand.
AACCACACGAGCGAGCCCAGCAGGATTCAGTTCCGGTGCTGCATCGTTCATGATCAGCCCGGCGATGCGCTGCGGAAACCGTCGCGACAGGCTCATACCGCACAACCCGCCCAGCGACGTGCCAATGACAATGACCTTGTCGATGCCGAGCGCATCCAACAATTCAATCATGTCGTCGACGTAGGTCTCCGGCTGGTAACGCTGCCACTCCGGGTCGTAATCGGACCTGCCGCGACCACGAAAGTCGGTGGTCAGTACCCGGCGTTGAGTCGACAGTGTCTCTGCGAGATCATCGAAATCCCGGCTGTTACGCGTCAATCCGGGCAGGCAAAGAATCGGCGTGCCCGAAGCGTCGCTGTGGTAGTCGCGAAAGAACAGTCGCAACCGGTGCCGACAAGTCAAAAACCGACCGTTGTCAGGAAGCGACATGATCTTTGTACCGCTCACGCAACTCGCGCTTTAACACTTTGCCGTTCGGGTTTCGCGGCAGTTCATCGACGAACACCAGTCCGCGAATCCGCTGCTGCCTGCCGAGCCGTTCGTTCGCCCAGCCGATCAACTCGTCGGGGTCAGCCGGCCTGCCCTCGCTGCGAACAACCACCGCCAGCGGTGTTTCGCCCCACTTGTCGTGCGGCACGCCGATGACGGCAATTTCGCTGATCGCGTCATGCTCGACCATGGTCGCTTCGATGTCGGCCGGAAAAATGTTCTGGCCACCCGAGATGATCATGTCTTTCTTGCGGTCGACCAAATGCAGGAAACCCTGATCGTCGAGTTGCCCGATATCCCCGGTACGAAGCCACTGCACGCCGTTCTTGTCGGTCCATGTCGCGTCGGCGTTGGCCTCGTCGTTGTTGTGGTACCCCGCCATCATGAAACGACTATGCCCGACGATCTCGCCCGGCTCGCCATTGTTTGCGAGTGTGTCGTCGTCTCGCAGGATCGCTAGCTGCTGTCCCGGACAGGCGCGACCGACCGAGTCTATGTGGTCAGCCATATCCTCGGGCGACAGGATAGTCACCAGGCCCTCAGTCAGGCCATACAACTCGATGAAGTTGCCGGGCAGCCGTTCATGGATTGCTCGTTTCAGGTGACTGGCCAGTGGCGAACCGCAGCACATGTAACTGTCCAGGCTGGACAGGTCGTACTGCCCGAGCTCCGGACTTTCGACCAGTTTCTGGAATTGCAGCGGCACCATCACGGTGTGGGTGATGCGTCGATCCTGAATGCAGGCCAGCGTCGCCGCAACGTCGAAACGGCTCTGCACAATCAGAGTGCCGCCGGCGAAAAACGTTGCCAGCATAGCGACCCAGCTGATGTTCGAGAACAGACCGAGATTGACCAGGGTTCGGCAACCGGCGTGGTAACGCAATGCAACGGCCATGTCCGAGCCCCACGCTTCGCGACAGGCATGGTCGTGCACAATCCCCTTTGGCAGCCCCGTCGTCCCCGAACTGTAAATAATGTTGCACTCGTCATCAGGCGACAGTGTCACACCGGGCGTCTCGGCGGTCGCCGCGTCGCGCAGTGCGTGATAGTCGATCCAGTGGTCGTGCGGCGGCGATACGCCGATCAATCGGGCAACGGTCTCGCTGCCCAGTTTCGGTCGCAGGGCTTCGATGCGATGCAGATGTTCGCCGGAGGCGATCACCGCCTTTGCATTGCTGTTGTGAATCATGCCGGCGACGGCGTCATCAGTGATCGAGCAGTTCAACGGAACAGCGCATAGCCCGGCGCGAATAACACCGAACATGGCCTCGACCATCTCATAGCTGTTCGTCATCAGGATGACGACTCGGTCGCCCTTGCCAAGTCCGCTGGCAAGCAGCGCGTTCGCGACCCGACAGGTGCCGGCATCAAAGCCCTGCCAGCTCACGATCACGTCGTCGACCTCAACCGCCGGTTTGTCTCGGTTGGCTTCAGCGGAGCATCGGATGACGTCCGGAACCGTTAACGGGCGCTTTTCGAACCACGCCATGGACTACCCCCTCCGCCAGCGCATCCCCATGCGCATTTCAACGAGCGTTGAATACTAGTTGAACGATTGTTGAAACTCAAATAGGGTTGCGCCATGGGGGACGACAAGCAAAAGACGCGCGATCGTATACTCGACGCCGCAGAAGAACTGTTTGCCACGCGAAGTTTCGAAGGTGTCTCGGTACGACAGATCATGTCGAAAGCCGGTGCCGACGTCTCGTTGGCCTACTACCACTTTAAATCCAAGCGCGACCTGTTTGACCAGGTCATGTTGCGCCGCGCGGAAATTCTCAACGAGATTCGGCTGAACGCACTGATCGAGGTTGAAACCTTGAGAGGTGACGAGGCACCGACCGTGGAGGAAATTATCTCCGCGTTCACGTCGCCGTTGCTCGATCTGCTGGATCGTGAGCACGACGAATGGTCGCACTACTTCCAGTTAATTGCGCAAATCAACAACTCGCCGGAATGGGGCGGCGAACTGATGACCCGGTACTTCGACCCGCTGGTCCGACGCTTTGTCGACGCGCTGAAGCGAGCCCTTCCCGACTGCGATGACGTCGACCTGATGTGGAGCTATCACATTCTGTCCGGCGCCCTCACGCTCACGTTTGTTGAAACCGGCCGTATCGACAACCTCTCCGGTGGCAAGGTGAAATCCAGCAACATCGCCCAGATCCGCGATCGCATGCCGCAATTCCTCGCGGCGGGATTTGAACGTCTCTGCAAAAAGCAGGTCTAGACCGTTCCAAATTGATTTTCAACGAACGTTGAACTAATCTTCATCCAACGCTCGTTGAAATCGGCGTTCATGCACATCGCAACCAGGGGGTAATCATGCGTATTCAACGCAGTTCGTTTTTCGTGGCAGCGGCATCGCTCGCACCACTGACACTCTCCGCATTCCTGTTGCCTGGCGATGCCAGCGCACAGGACGTCGCAGATGCGGCGCTGGAGGAAATTACAGTCACGGCGCGTCGCCGCGAAGAGTCGCTGCAGGATGTTCCGGTCGCAATCACGGCAATCGGCGGCGATACGCTGGTGAACATTGGCGCTAGCGACCTGACGGAAATTCAGGCGTTTTCGCCTAACCTGGTGATTTACCCCGGACGAAACCAGAGCACGACGCTGACGGCGTTTGTTCGCGGCATCGGCCAGGCCGATCCGCTGTGGGGCGTCGACCCGGGTGTGGGTCTGTACCTCGACGATGTGTACGTCGCCCGTCCGCAAGGGGCGTTGCTGGACGTCTTTGACGTTGAGCGCGTAGAAGTGCTGCGCGGCCCGCAGGGCACCCTGTACGGCAAAAACACGATCGGTGGTGCCATCAAGTACGTCAGCAAGCCGCTGACCGACGAAGCAAGCGGCGCCTTTTCATACTCGTTCGGCGAGCATGAAACGAGCGAGATTCGCGGCTCTGTCGGCGGCGCCCTGATCGACGGCGTCCTGCGCGCACGTGTGGCCGCAGCGGTCCTCAGCAATGACGGTTACGGTACAAACCTGTTCACCGGTGACGAAGTGAACACCAAGGACACGACGGCCTACCGCATCGCGCTGGAGTGGCTGCCGACCGACGATCTGTCGGTCAAACTGACCTACGACAGGACCGATGACTCGGGCTCGCCCAAAGGCTACAAGCGCCTCGAAGCGAACCCGTTTTGCGGTGTCTTCCTGATTAGCTGCGAGCCGCTGGAAAACCCCTTCGACGTCGAGGCCGGACTGGAACCGACCAACGGCACCGAATCCAACGGCGGTTCCCTGACGGCAACCTGGGACGTCAGCGACGCGTGGACGGCAAAGCTCATCAGCGCCTATCGCGAATCAGACACCAACAACAATATCGACTTTGACACGACACCCGCGCCGATCACCGATGTCTTTGCGTCCTACTACGATGAACAGTTCACGCACGAGCTGCAGTTCCTCTACGACGGTGGCGAAAAGCTGGCGGGTGTCGCCGGTATCTACTACCTCGACGGCGAAGCCGGCGGCCTGGTACAGAACATCTTTTTCGGTTCCATTTTCGGCACCACGTTTGGCGTCACAGAAACCGAGTCCATCGCGGCTTACACCGACTGGAGCTACAGCCTCTCGGATCGCCTGCGACTCAATGCGGGAGTGCGCATCATCGCCGAAGAAAAACGCGGCATCGCGCTGAACCGCGGTTTCTCGGATGCGACGTTTACGACGGTGACAGCGGTTACCGCCGATTACGACCAGACAGAGGACTTCGACTCGGTAGCGCCTAAACTCGGCCTGGATTACCGCCTGAACGACGATATTCTGCTGTACGGCCACGTCAGCCAGGGCTTCAAAAGTGGCGGCTTCAACGTCCGTGCGCAGTCCACGGCATTCCCGGAATCCGCACAGCCATTCGACGACGAAGAACTCACCAACTACGAATTCGGTATGAAAGGGGCTTTCCTCGACGGCCAGGCAACCTTGAACACGGCGCTCTTCTGGGGTGACTACACGGACATTCAGGTGAGCACCTTCACCGACTTTGATTCAGACAACGACGGCATTAACGACTCGTTCTTCGGTGCGTTCCTGAATGCCGGTGAAGCCACAATCTCGGGAATCGAAATCGAATGGACCTACGCGCCTGCTGACATTGAGTGGCTGCGCCTGTCGGGCAACCTGAACTACCTGGACACCGATGCCGACGTCGTTGACCTGAACGACAATGGCCTTCCGGATGTGCAGGTCATCACCAATGCGCCGCAGAAAACCGCGGCGGTGTTTGCCGACATGTTTGCTCCGATGGGCAACGGCACGCTGAGCGCGCGCTTCGGTTTTTCGTACCGCGACGCTACGCTGATGACCAACGAGGGCGAAGGCACCGTGCCGCTGGAACAAGGCGCCTACCAACTGTGGAATGCGTCGCTTATGTATGCCACGGACGATGGCCACTGGACGTTCGCACTGCATGCGAAAAATATGCGTGACAAGGAATACCTGACCAACGGCTACAACATCCCGGTTCTTGGTATCAAGACCGGATCGATCGGCACCCCCCGCACTGTGCTGGCCTCAGTGGGCTATAGCTTCTGAGTGCAGCCCCGCCGAACTGAAAGGCCCCTTGCGGGGCCTTTTTTTCGGCAGTAGCCCTGCGCCAATTAACGTTGAAAGGCGCCGAAGGTCAGACCGATCAGGTGAGGCATACCGCCGTAACGCACGTTGTCATCCGTCTCGGAATCGACACGATGCACCATGACAAGATTGGCGCCAGGATGAACCAGCAGCATGTGCGTCCCCAGACCGGTGTGCGAGAACGACGACATCTGGCCGTTTGAACGCGTGACCTCCCACATCATCCCGTAGCACAGCGAGCGGCCACCGCCGATATTGTCATTGGTGACCGAGTAACAGTCCGTGCTTTTGTCGATCCATTCCTGCGAGATGAGCCGCTCACCGTTCCACAGACCGCCGTTGGCCAGCATCTGCCCGATCAGACCGAGATCGTGACTGGACAGCCGAAAATGGTAGGCGGCGTGACGAGACTGTTCAGGTTCCACGTAGTAAAAGCCATCGAGGCCCTTGATCGGCAGATCATCCCCGTCGATATCGGCCATTGAAATCGAGCCGATCCTGTTCTTGAAATCGACCATTCCGAGCGGCTCGGCAAGGCGTTCGTTGAAAGCCTCGTAGATACCCTGGCCGGTTTTCTCCTCGAACAGGGTGCCGACGCTGTTGAAGGACCAGTTGTTGTAGTAATAGTGCTCGCCTGGCACGTGGCTGTCTCTTTCGGGACGCGATGCTGACATCTGTTCGGTTTCTGCTGCCGCCGGCAGGTAAATTGCCGATCGAGACTGCAGCAAGTGCGCAACGGTCGCCTGCTTTTCATTGTCGGTGAAAGCGATGCCGTCTTCCTCGAGGCCCAGTGTCGCGAGCGTTTCGTCAAGATCAATTTGTCCGGACTCGACCGCGGATCCATACAGCAGGCTCATCAGCGGCTTGCGCATACTGTGGATCAGGTGGGTATGGTGAATGTCGCCGTAGCTGTAAGCGACCTTGCCCTGGTACAGCAGCAGATAGGACGAGGTGCCCGTTTCTTCAAAGAAGGCTTCAAGACCGGCGATTCCTTCAGCGGAGAGCGGCGACTCATCCCACGCGTCGAACGATGACGCCGAGTGCGTCGCGCAGCCCGCCAACAGTAAAAGGAACGCGGGCAGGAATATGCAGCTCAGCAGCTTGCTCATGAGTCTTCCCTGAAATTGTCGATGTCGATAATCCTTTAGCGGGAGAAACTAGCGTTGGTTACAGCGGGGATCAAGAGGCACGCAGCAGCCTCGTTGAAAGCATCGGCATGAGGACTGGCTGCGAAAAGGATGGGATGAACTCGAATCGGTATTGGCCGATTCTCGGGGCTGCGCCCCGCCTGCGGCGTCCAAATTGCTCGCGCAATTTGTCGAACCAGCGACTTCTCATCAGCCACACTTCTCAGCAAAAAAATAAAAAAGGCCCCTTCCGGGGCCTTTTTTATTTTTGGCGGAGAGGGTGGGATTCGAACCCACGGTACGGTACAACCGTACACCTGATTTCGAATCAGGCCCGTTCGACCACTCCGGCACCTCTCCTGGTCTAAAAAGTCATCTTTCAACCGGCGCTGCGCGCCTGTACACCTGATTGGACTCGAATCGGCTTTAGCCGATTCTCGGGCTTCGCCCGCCTGCGGCGTCCAAACGCTATCGCGTTTTGTCGAATCAGGCCCGTTCGACCACTCCGGCACCTCTCCTGAGTGGGATCGGGATTCTAAGCACCCTCCGCTAGCGTTACAAGCGAAGCGTCAATCTCGTGTTTTACGCCAAACGCGCAGGGTCAAAGGCCAGTGGATCGAAACCGACCGCGCCGCGTCTCCCCAGGCGCGCTGCAGTTCATCGGCAACCAGCAACAACGGATTCTCTCCCCTGGTTTCTTCATAGCGTTTGCCGGCTGACCACGTCGACAGGTAGCCGGCAAGATGTCGCAGATCCCAGTCCGCCCGCATGGCGAACTCCGGCGCAGTGAGCTCCTCAAAGCCGAACTGCACACTCCCGTAACCCTCCTCGACCATGCGCCGCTCATGCGTCCAGAAGTCGCCGAGAATGTCGTCGTACAAGCGTTGAATCACGCGGTCGATTGCTGGCTCTGACGACAAAACCGCATAGCTCCACACCGCCAACAGCCCACCCGGTTTCAACACGCGATCGGCCTCTTGCTCGAAGGCCTCAAGATCGAACCAATGCAAGGCCTGGCCGACGGTGATCAGGTCAACGGAGTGATCAGCCAGACTGCTGTTCTCGGCCAGCTCCTGTCGATACTCAATCGTGTCGCTGGCCTCGGCAGAGTCGAGCTGGGCCTGGCTGCCGTCTGTCGCTGTCACCTGCTCGAAATAGTCGGCAAGCATCGTTGCCGCCTGGCCGCTGCCAGTCGCACAATCCCATGCCAACCCTTTTGACGGTGCTTCCGACGCCAGGTAATCAAACAGCCCGGGCGGATACCCGGGCCGGTAACTGCTGTAGTCGGATGCGACGCTGGAAAAATAGTCCTTAAAGCTCATGCGGATTCTGACTCATCGTGGATGTAGTGGTTCGGACGAAATCTGGGTGTGCAAAGGGCTAGAAAAACCAGGTCAACCGAGCCGGTATTGTGGATCCGTTGTCTCGCGTTCGGCGGAATCAGAACGACATCACCGGCGCTCACATCTTCTTCAGGCATACCCTCTACATTGACACGGCCTGAACCGCTCAGAATGACATAGCGCTCGACCGTATCCTTTACGCGATGGAAGGCCGTCGTAACGCCGGGCTCGACTCGCGCTCGCGCGACGGACAGGGCGTCATCGCGCGGCGTGTTAGACAGCTCAAGAATATGGCAACGCTCCGCCGTGTAGTACTCTTGCACTTCATCGGTTCGAATCACGAGTGGGTTCATACATCGGCCTTTTCGGGCAGAGTCCGGAAGTTTACCAGCCCGCTCTCCACTTATGACATCCGGAGCATGCAGCGATGCAAAAGACTACCCTTCTGACCCTCGCACGCCGACTGATCGTGATTGCGGCGATCGCTATTTCCTCAACAACTGCGGTGTACGCGGACGGTCACGCCGGCGCTGCAGCAGAAGGCGGCACGGTCCTCATTACCGGGGCCAATCGTGGCCTTGGCCTCGAATTTGCGAAGCAGTACAAGGACGCGGGCTGGACCGTGATCGGGACCGCTCGATCGCCCGGTCGCGCGGACGAACTGAATGCGCTGGATGTGGAAGTCCTGCAGCTCGACGTCACCGATTCGGCCAGTATCGATGCAATGGTCACAGCGCTTGACGGCCGCAGCGTTGACCTGCTGATCAACAATGCCGGTATCTTCCCTCGCGTCGGGAACATTGACGAGGTCAGCATTGACGATTACTCACGTACGCTGACGGTGAATACCGTAGGCCCAATGCGGATAACGCAGGCACTCATGCCAAACCTCCGCAGTAGCGAACAAAAGAAAATCGTCAACATCACCAGTCAGCTTGCCAGCATTGAGCTGAATACCGGCGGTAACTTCTACGGCTACCGGGAAAGCAAAGCAGCGCTGAACATGTTCACCAGAACGCTGGCGCAGGAACTAGGACCGGAGGGCTTTATCTGCCTGACCTTGCACCCGGGCTGGGTGCGAACCGACATGGGAGGCGAACAAGCGCCGTTATCCCCGGAGCAGTCGGTTACCGGCATGCGCACCGTCATCGACAACATGACCAGCGATGACAATGGCGTGTATCGGGGCCACCACGGCGATATCGTGCCCTGGTAGCGACACCGACGATCAGTCGATGCTGACCTGCGACCGGTGATACCGGGCCACGATCTCCGGATCCGGGGAGAGATGCGTGCGTGGCTCGTCCTTGCCAGCGTAGTCCAGCATTGACAGGACGTGGCGAATGCTCTCGAGGCGCGCGCGCTTTTTGTCGTTGGCGCGAACGAGAATCCATGGTGCGTAGGAGGTGTGTGTCTTGCTGAACATCTCCTCTTTGTAGCGCGTATAGACGTCCCAGTTTTCCTGGGCCTTTTCATCGACTGGCGAAATCTTCCATTGCTTCAGTGGGTCGACACGACGCGACTGGAAACGGCTGGCCTGAACGTCCTTCGAGATGGAGAACCAGAATTTCACCATCTCCATGTTGTCCTCATACAGCATGTGTTCGAACTCGGGGACCTGCTGCATGAACACCTTGTACTGGGCTGGCGTGCAGAAGTTCATGACCGGTTCAACGACCGCCCGGTTGTACCAGCTGCGATCAAAGAAGACGATTTCGCCGGGATTGGGCAACTGTTCGACGTAGCGCTGAAAATACCACTGGCCTTTCTGCAGCTCCGTCGGTTTCGGCAGCGCAACCACACGCGCCGTTCTTGGATTGAGGTGCTCGATGAATCGACGAATGCTGCCGCCCTTGCCAGCGGCATCTCGACCTTCGAAAATGATGGCGACACGGCGGCCTTCGAGCTGCACGCTGCGCTGCAGTTTGACCAGTTCGATCTGCAGCCGTTCGAGCTCCTGTTCGTAGCGAAGCTTGATCAGTGCCTTTTCGACATTGATCTTTTTACTGTCGAGCAGCTTAAAGAGTCCTTTTTTGCTGTTGACCGCCGCCAAGTCGTCTGCCGAGAGCGTCGCTGCGTTGCTCAGCGTTTTCCCGACGATCTTCTCGTCCGGTGACAATCGCGTCGTCGATGCCTCCTGGCGAATGTCCGCGACATTGCTCGATGACGACTCTGACTCATCGTGATCGGCTGAACGCGGCGCTTCCGGATTCAGATCTTCCATAGCTCCTCTCCTGCAGGGCACCCCGCAAGGGCGCCATAGAGCGTTTATCTGGTTGTATTCTAGGGAGTTTACCGGAAATCTGCGTGCGTACTTTCCCCTAGTTCACACATTCCCGACTCGCTTAAAGGGTTGAGCTCAAGGGTTGATGTCCCGGGCTACCACACCGTCGACAGTCGCATAGGCTGACAGGACTGCGCCCTCCTGCCAGCCCTGCAGAACGCTCAGATGTTCTCCGGCAAAAAACACGTTGTCATCGGCCGTCAATAACACGGACGGGGTGGACGCCCCCCAGGCCCCGAGCTGGAACGGCATCTTTTTCCACGCAACACTGATTCCATTCGTCGCGTCACGATCAAGCTGTGGATGAACGCTGGATGCCTGGCTCAGGCTGCGGTCGAGTCGTGCCTGGGGTGACAGGGCAGTAAATGCATCTCCGGCGGAACCACCGAAAATGTAGGCAGCGACGAGAATGCCATTGGCGCGCTGAAATCCGTGACTGGGGTACCAGACCTGGGTGATGTCCTGCGCCGTCCACGTGATTCCCCCGTAGAGGTTGTGATCCTGCTCCCAGAAGCGCGGCGACTGAAACGCGGCGCGAACCGCCGACGTATAGGCAAAGCCGGCGATCTCCGCCTGGTGTGCGGCAGAAAAATCATTGGCAATACTGGCGAGGACGGGCGCCGGGATAGTGACAATGCAGTAGTCGGTGTCCAGCGAATTCGGTGCACCTGAACGATCTTCATAGACGACCCGTGTACCCGTTGTCGTCTTGCGGATTTCCACAACGCGGGCTTCAAACACCAGCTGATCGAGCAAACGCGATTCAAAAGCCCGCGCGATGCGATCCATGCCGCCGACCGGCTGCAGCATGGTCGGCTGCTGATTTAGCCCTTCGGTAAACGACAGCCGCTGCTCCCAGAAAAAATCGATGACCAGCTGCTGAAGCTCAGTCACGGACAGCAATTCACCGCGCGCGCGACTGCCACTGTCCATGTGTCCGGGGAACCCCGCCCGGGTGGTGCCCCGATAGACGTTGCCGGCATCGAGGTCGCCGTACTGCCGCAACATGGACAACAGGTTCGCCTTGTCCGACTCGGTGAGGGCCTGATCCAGTGCGTTTTGATTAATTGCCGACGACAAGAGCTCCGCCATGCCGCCCCGGGTATCCGCAAGAAGTGTCCGGGCAACTTGCGGCTGGCCGCCGAAGCGATTCGGTGAATGCAGCCACGCCGCATGGTTGTCGTTTATGAAGGTCTCCAGTTCAACACCAAACTCGCGGCAGTAGCCCAGCAGGAGCTCGTGATGATGAGCGATACGCGACGGTCCGGCATTGAAATAGAGGCTTTCATCGATGTCGAACTGGCAAACCTGTGTCGAATCGATCTCCGATACGACGTCGCCCGAACGCAGGGTCTTCACACGCCCCCCGGCCGACGATTGCGCTTCCAGCACCGTGCATGAATAGCCAAGACGGCTCATCTCCCAGGCAGCCACCATGCCGGAGATGCCCGCGCCGAGAATAGCCACCGTCTTGCCGCTGCCGACGTTGGCGGGCCAGTCTTCAGGTCGCGGTGACGGTGATCGGCTTACGGGCGGTGGCGGGCCGGGTGTCGGAGCGCCCGGTGAGGCAGCCGATGATGAGCCGCAGGCGGCTAAGGTTGAGCTGATGCCCATGGCAGCCATGACGCGCAGCATGGCCGACCCACCCACCGCTTTGCCTACTGCGGTGAGAAATTCACGCCTCCCCATGCGATCTCGATGTGCGGACATAGCACCCCCCCTGCTGTGACCTTTCTTACTCTGACCGCGAAGTCACCGATCAGTTTAGTCTTGTTGCGGGGTGCGATCGAGAACGGCGATTACCTGATGTGATGCTCAACCTACGGAGCGTCTAGCGAGCGCCGAAGGGCCGTCGCCAGATCCTTGAGCGGAAAAGGCTTCTTCAGCAGGACGCGGTCCTCACCCAACAGACCGCGATTCTCTGCAAGGTCTTCCGAGTATCCCGACATAAAGACCACCGGCATCTCTGGCCGCCGCGAAAGCACCTCGTCAGCAAACTCCGGACCGCTGACGTCGCTGCCGATCACGATGTCGGTCAGCAGTATGTCGAACGGCGTCTCCGCGTTGAGGATGTGCCTGGCGTCGCCGGCGTCGGAGGCAAGAAGCGTTTTGTAGCCCATCGTCTCCACCATCTCTGCCACCATTTTCAATACCGCGGGATCGTCTTCAAGAATCAGGACAGTCTCGCCCTGCGGTGCCGCGTAGTGGTCTGGCTGCTCAACGTCCGGCCTGGCGGGCACCCTGCTCGACCGCGGCAGGAACAATGTGATGGTTGTGCCAACACCGGCGGCACTCTCAATGGCCAGGTGGCCACGGGTCTGCATAATAAAGCCATACACCATCGAGAGTCCGAGACCGCTGCCGTGCGTTTCTCCCTTGGTTGTATAAAAAGGCTCGATGCAGCGCTGACGGTCGGCAGGTGGCATAACCTTGCCTTCGTCCCTGACCGAGACTACGACAAAGTCACCAAGGACCGACTCGCCATCAAGGTCATAGACGTCATCATCCGGCGCGAACCGTCGATTCTCGCAATGCAAAAAGATCGTTCCACCGCGTGACATCGCGTCACGCGCGTTGATCGCAAGATTCAATAACGCGTTTTCCAACTGTCCCGGGTCAACCAGGCAAGGCCACAGAACCTCGGCCAACTGCGTTTCGATCGTGATCATCTCGCCAAGAGTTCGGTCGATCATGAAACTCAATTCGGCAATAAGCTCACCGGGGTCGACAAGCTTGGGATCCAGCGACTGCCGGCGCGAAAACGCCAGTAGCCTTGACGTCAATTCGGCTCCCCGCTGGCTGGCCGACAGTATCGCCTGCGTGAGCGATTGATCGATACCCGACTGCCGCGACAACAATTCAGCGTTTCCCTGAATGACACCGAGCAGGTTGTTGAAATCGTGAGCGATCCCACCGGTCAGGTTGCCGACAGCCTCCAGGCGTTGCGCCTGGCTCAGTTTCTCCTCAAGGCGGACGCGCTCGCTGATGTCCTGCACCGTCGCTGTCAGCAGTCCATTCGTTACGGTCGTAGCGGGCTCCGCGATCTCATGGATGGTGCGACAGGCGCCGTCCGGGCAGTCCAGTCGATAGGTGGTGTCCAGCAGCGAGTGATCGCTGAGTGCCTTTTCGGTCTCGCGGCGAATACGATCGAGATCGTCAGGATGCACCGACACACCGTGGTGGGTACTGGCGTTTGGTCGCTCGCTGTCGGGAATTCCAAGGAGGCGAAACGTCTCTTCAGACCAGTTCTTGCGGTGACCGTCCGTGTCGATCTCCCAGCTGCCGAGTCGCGCGATGCGTTGGGCGTTCTTCAACCGCTGTTCATTCTCGCGCAGCGCCAACTCGGTCTGTTTGCCCTTGGTGATGTCCTGACAAGTGCCAATTTCCTGGACGACCACGCCATCGGCATCTTTTATGGGCCGCCCGATTTCGCGAATGAACCGGGTCTCACCACCGGGCGTAATGATGCGGTACTCAAGCTCGAAGTTTTCGCCCTTTCGCAAAGCGCGAAAAGCGGCATTCACGGCCTTGCGATCGTCGGGGTGCGCAAGGCCATCCAGCGTCGACGAGCGCGCCATGTAATCGTCGACCGACATACCGTGGATACGTGCATGCTCTTCAGAACAGAACAGGCATCGGTCCGTCACGGCATCCCAAACGTAGTGTCCGAGCTTCGCGATACTGGCAGCCTGCTGCAGCCGGGACTCGGTAACCCCCGGTTCATCAGTGGCCGCGCCTGGTTTGTGTCCGGATTCGTTCAAACGTGAAACTCGCGGGAAAGCGATTTTTGGCTCATCGATTTACTGCTTATCGTGTCCGGGTTGCCCGGACTTTAACGCAGGACATCGGATTTCGCGGCCACGGTCAGATGATCCGTCGAAATCTGTGAAGTGAAGCCCAAAACCGCCGATTTCAGTCGGTCTTGCGCCCGTGTCGCAACAGGAAATAAACGAGCAAACCGGAAACAATCGCACCCACACCGAACAAGCCCTCGACCGGTCGGTTAACGAGAACAAAGAACAACGTCCAGCCCATCAGCGCAAGATAGATCAGCGGTGGCAGAGGATACAGAAACGTCCGGTAGGGTCTTGCCAGGTCCGGCTGACGCCAGCGCAAAACGAACACGCCCAGCACCGTTGCGAAGCTGCTGAGCGCCAGGGTAAAGCCCGCAAACAGTAGAACCGACTCAAAACTCGAGGTCAGAATAAACAGGCAGGCGAGCCCCGACTGGATATAGATCGCCGTATTCGGAATACCGTCCTCGTTAACCTGTGCCGCTACGCGCAACGCCCGGAAATCCTGCCCCATCACCTGCAGTACGCGTGGCCCCGCCATCAACATCGCGCTGACCGTCGAGATCAACAGCATCGCCAGAACGAGCCCCGCGAAACGTCCACCGACCTCGCCGAACGATGCCTTGGCGGCGATCAGCCCGACTTCAACCTGACCCTGCAGCTCCGCGATCGGTGCGGCGTAGAGGAACACGAAGTTCAGGGCCACATACAGCAGGGTTACGACCAGGGTGCCGGTCAACAGAATCAAGGGTAGCGTTCGTTGCGGTTGGTCGAGCTCACTGGACAGGTAGGTGGCCGCGTTCCAACCGGTGTAGGCATAGCTCACGTAGATTAACGAAATCGCAAAGGCGCCGCCGGTGATGAGTCCGACATCGCCCTCGGCGGGCAGGAAACCGACGGGCTGGGGATTATCGATCAACAGAAAGGCAAGCGCACAGAAACCGACAATGACGATGACTTTAAGCACCGTAAACACGAGCTGCACAGCGCCGCTGCCGCTGCGGCGGCCGGCGTGTATGACGGTCAAGCCGACGACCAGCAAGACAGCGATAAACCGCTCCAGCCAGATCGACGCTGACGTCTCCAGGATCGATGTCGCGTAGGCGGCGAACGTCATCGCCGCCAAGGCGGATGGACCCGCAAAACCGATGGTGACCGACACCCAGCCGGCAACAAAGCCGACCGCGGGGTGGTAAATCCGTGACAGCAGGTTGTACTCGCCGCCGGATCGCGGAAAAGCAGAACCCAGCTCCGCGTAAGTCATGGCGCCGCACAAAGCGATCACGCCGCCAAGCCCCCAGAGCAGCAGGATCACAAAACCGGACTGGATATCCTGCAGCTGGAATCCAAGACTGGTGAACACGCCTGTGCCAACCATGTTGGCGATGACGATGGCGGTGATCGTCGGGAAGCGGAATTTATCGTTGCTCATGAATCGTTTCTTGGCTGGGTTTGCCGGATTATTGCGGGCTTCGCTGGTGAGGTCTAACGGCTTACCTTAACGTGCGCGTTGCGAGTTGCAGTCGGGCGCATCGACTTGATCCGAAATCTCGAGCTGTGGATCGATGATCTCAGCCGCGGTGACGTGCTTATGGTCAGCAACGAGTACAAAAACAAATGCCTGGAGCCGAATTTTGTCCTTGGGCTGGTGGCACAGAGATGCGAACTTCGGCAGGCATACAACCAGCTGTACGTGATTGAAGGGGAACGGTCTCTTATTGCACCGGACGCCGGCAAAACCAAAAACGGCCCCGTGAAGGGGCCGCTTTTGGTTCTGGCGGAGAGGGGGGGATTCGAACCCCCGGTACGGTATCACCGTACACTCGCTTTCCAGGCG
Organism: Pseudomonadota bacterium; assembly: GCA_038747355.1. Classification (GTDB taxonomy): domain Bacteria; phylum Pseudomonadota; class Gammaproteobacteria; order Steroidobacterales; family Woeseiaceae; genus UBA1847. Next base: position 43,001 of record JBCDJX010000014.1, read on the forward strand.
AGCACCTTAAACCACTCAGCCACCTCTCCGAATTTTCTGCATCTGACAGGGGGGATTGATTCGATCCTCCCTGTGGTCGGCTCTCACCGCTACGCGGCGCCCTTCAGGCGTCCAAAACGCTGTCGCGTTTTGTCGAACCCCCGGTACGGTATCACCGTACACTCGCTTGTCCTTAGCGAGCACCTTAAACCACTCAGCCACCTCTCCGAATCTTGCGGGCTGCGACGCCGCTACTGTTGTTCCTGCGCTTCGGCGTCCTTTTGTTCCTGCTCCTCGCGGTTGCGGCGAACCTGTTCCAGGTAGCGCGGCGGTATATCGAGACAGGGCTCCCCGGGCTGCCGTGGTTTTGCGGGGGCGGCGGATGGTACCGGCATTTCACGGGAAAGGTCCAGCTGGTCGTAGCCTTCCGGCGCAACCACGCGAGCGGATTCCTGCGCCTGCTGGTACAAGGCCGGCTTGTCGCAACTCAGGTCAACGTAACTGCTGCAGCCCGAGAGAAACACCGTGAGAAAAACAAAGGGTAATGTCTTGCGCATTCGTCTACTTCACTTCTATGCCTGCACTGCGCATAGCTTGCAGTAAGGCGTCATGATGGTTGCTGCCGAAATCCGTCAGTGGCAGTCGCAGGTTCGGATCGATCAGGCCCATTTGTGCAACAGCCCACTTCACCGGTATCGGGTTGGATTCCAGGAACAGTGCGGAGTTCAGTGGTTGTAAGGTCTGATCAACTTGCTCAGCGGCATCGTGGTCGCCGCTCGCGGCAAGGCGACATAGCGACGCCATCAGCGCCGGTGCCACATTGCCTGAGACGGTTACGACGCCGTGACCACCCGCCTGCATAAACGGCAGAACCGTAAAGTCGTCACCACTGTAGTAGCGGAAATCACTGTCCACCAGGGCCTTGATCGCCTCCAGGCGGGAGATCTCACCGGTGGCTTCCTTGATACCAAAAATATTCTCGTGTGCCGCAAGCCTCGCCACCGTCTCTGGCAGCAGGTCGGCGACGGTGCGTCCTGGCACGTTGTAAAGCATTACCGGTTTTTCTGCCGCGTCGGCAACCGTTGAAAAATGCCGGTACAGGCCTTCCTGCATCGGCTTGTTGTAGTACGGCACGACGACAAGGTAAGCATCAAGACCGGAGCCCGAAACGGCGTTGGCCAGGTCAACGGTCTGTGCGGTCGAATTGGACCCGACACCAGCGATCACCGGCAGCCGGCCGTCAGCAAGCTCCACAGCCCGTTGGATCAGGGCGACGTGTTCCTCCTTGGCCAGGGTCGCTGATTCGCCGGTGGTGCCAGCGACAACCAGGCCGTCGGTGCCGCTCGCAACGTGAAAATCGATCAGACGCTTTAAAGCGGCGTCATCGACCCGATTATCACTATCGAACGGGGTCACCAACGCGACCAAACTACCGTTAAACAAAGGATTTACTCGCCAAAAATAAGGCGGCGATGTTACTGTTCGGGGCCCGACGTGGCAAGCCAGCCGGACGGCAAAACGCCCCGCCACCTTTGGCAGAGCCAGTCACAGGCCGCTCGCGGAAAAACGAAACTACCTCTAACGATTAACATGTCACAACTTATTGTCATTTCAGCGATCGGCAGCGACCGCCCCGGCGTGGTGCAGGACATCTCCAAGGTGATCCTCGCCTGCGGCGGCAACATCGAAGAAAGCCGGATGACCACGCTGGGCAACGAATTTGCCGTTCTGATGCTCGTTTCCGGCAACTGGCACACCCTGAACCGGCTCGAAACCGGACTCGACAAGCTAAGCAGCGATGTCGGCCTCACCGTCAGTATCCGTGAAACCGGCCAAAAGGCGGTGAAAGAAGACCGGATGCCGTACGCCGTGGACGTGATCAGCCTGGACCAGCAAGGCATCGTTTTCGAGCTTGCGAGCTTCTTTTCGGCGCGCGACATCGAAATCGCGGATGTTGCGACACGCAGCTACGCCGCCGCGCACACAGGCGCACCGATGTTCGCCGTTCAGATGGCGGTCAACGTGCCAAGCAAGTTGCACGTTGCACAAATGCGTGAAGAATTTCTCGAGCTTAGCGACCGACTCAACCTAGACGCGATCCTCGAACCCGTCAAAACCTGATCCATACGGAGATTGAACCCATGAGCGGACCACGCCTGAACCGGGTTGTCGGCGACTTCAAGGCAGAAGCCACCGGTGACAAGACTGTCAGCCTCAAGGCGTTGCGAGGCAGCAACGTCGTCATCTACTTCTACCCGAAGGATGCGACCCCGGGCTGCACGCTGGAAGGCCAGGACTTCCGGGATTTGCATAAGCAGTTTTCCAAGGCCAATACCGTCATCTTCGGCGTCTCCAAGGATTCCATCGCATCCCACGAAAAATTCAAGGAAAAACAGGAGTTTCCGTTCGACTTACTGTCAGATCCGGACGAGAAGCTATGCAATAAATTCGATGTCATCAAAGAAAAGAACATGTACGGTAAGAAGTACATGGGTATCGAACGCAGCACCTTCCTGATCGATGCCGACGGCAAGTTGCGCGAGGAATGGCGCAAAGTGAAGGTCAAGGGACACGCCGAGGCCGTCCTGGATGCTGCCAAGGCGCTCTAGCGCGGACCGCAGCCGACG